>DASXOK010000035.1:0-14522 GCA_036494425.1 Pseudolabrys sp. | reverse complement strand
GTCGTCGCCAAGTCGCTGCGGGATGCACTCAAGGCCGACACAATCATCTTGGCGGTCCCGTTCGGGGAGCATCGCGAGGTTGCGAAGGCCCTGCCGAGCTGGAAAGGCAAGACGGTCATCGACGCGATGAACGCGTTGATTCCCCTTGAGGAGCTGGACGGTCTCCCGTCCTCCGCCTTCGTCGCGAAGGCGTTCACCGGCGCCAAGTTCGTGAAAGGTTTCAATCACTTGATTGCGGCCACCCTGGCTGCCGATCCGATCGTCGAAGGCGGCCACCGGGTCGTCTTTCTGTCGAGCGACGACGAGGACGCGACCGCTCCCGTGGCGGCCTTGGCCAAACAACTTGGGTTCGCACCCGTCAAGCTGGGAAAGCTCTACGAGGGTGGCGCGCTGGTGCACGCACGCGGCCGCACTTGGGGCCAGCTCATCTTCCAGGATTTGTTCAAGAAGGAGCAGTAATCGATCTACGACCGTGTGATCGACGCCGAGAACTGGTCGCGCGCGCTAACTTCTTCGAGCAGCGCGCGACCGAATATTTGAAGGCCGCAAAGTCGCGAAGGTTGGGGGTGGGCCTGACGGCGTATGGGCGCCGTTCGAAGAGCGGGGAGACGCCCGACAGAGCGGCAGATCTGTGGGTCGCCTAGAATCTATCGACTGTTATCGATGGCCTAGGATTCGCTCGAGTGTCCTCTGCTATCCGATACTACTCCACGGTACTCCCCTTCACTCCCACTCAATCGTTCCCGGCTGCTTTGAGGTCACGTCATACACAACGCGGTTGACGCCTTTGACCTCGTTGATGATGCGGGTCGCGACGCGGCCGAATTCCTCAGCGTCCACGAATACAAGAACATCTTGCGCTGGGCCGACCAGTTGCTGAAGCGCCCGGCGGTCGTGCGCGGCCGCAAGGTCAATCGCATCCGCGGCGAGCTGTCAGATCGGCTGCACGAACGCCACGACGCGAGCGACTTCGACACGAAGACACAGGATAAGGTGGCGACTCCAACTTAATAAGCGCCGCGATATCCGGCTAGCCCGAAGGACCGGTCATAAACGGCATGATGTCGACGCCGTCGCCGGGGAAGATCATGAAATGGGGATGGTTCTCGAAGAGGCGCGCAGCGGCGTCGATGGTTTCGGCCTGGACGACGATGTAGCCACAGAACACGTTCTGCGCATCGCTGATGCCGTCTTTGGTCACCCGCTTCGTCTTGCCGACCATGCCGCCCGTGTCCGGGAATGACGCGGCGTTCGCCTTTTCCCAGTCCGCCCATTGTTTCAGGCCGGCCACATCAACCGCCTTCTGCTCGGCCTCGGGCAGCGCACGGAAGCGGGCGAGGTCTTCGGGTTTCATGGTATAGACAGCGAGGAAGCGGGGCGTGGCGTTTGTTCCGTAGCGGAAAGTTGCGGAAGCATAGGTGCTCGTTTACTCCCACTCAATCGTGCCCGGCGGCTTGCTCGTCACGTCGTAGACGACGCGGTTGACGCCTTTGACTTCGTTGATGATGCGCGTCGCCACCATGCCGAGGAAGCGCATGTCGAAGGGATAGAAGTCGGCAGTCATGCCGTCGGTCGAGGTCACCGCGCGCAGGCCCACAACGTATTCGTAGGTGCGGAAATCGCCCATGACGCCGACGGTCTTCACCGGCAAGAGCACGGCGAAGGCCTGCCAGATGTCGTCATACTGTCCGGTGCGTCGGATCTCTTCGATGTAGATCTCGTCGGCCAGGCGCAGGATGTCGAGCTTCTCTTTTGTGATCGCGCCCGGCACGCGGATGGCCAGTCCCGGCCCGGGGAACGGATGCCGGCCGACGAAGGCTTCGGGCAGACCGAGTTCGCGGCCGAGCGCCCTCACCTCGTCCTTGAACAATTCGCGCAAAGGCTCCACGAGCTTCATGTTCATGCGCTCGGGCAGACCGCCGACATTGTGATGCGACTTGATCGTCACCGACGGCCCGCCGGTGAACGAGACGCTCTCGATCACGTCCGGATAGAGCGTGCCCTGGGCTAGGAATTCGGCTCCGCCGATCTTCTTCGCTTCCTGCTCGAACACGTCGATGAACAGCTTGCCGATGGTCTTGCGCTTGACCTCCGGATCGTCGACGCCCGCGAGAGCCTTGAGGAACGTGTCGGCGGCGTCCACATGCACGAGCGGGATGTTGTAGCTGTCGCGGAACATCGTGACGACCTTCGCCGCCTCGCCGAGCCGCATCAGGCCGTGATCGACCAGTACGCAGGTGAGTTGCTCGCCGATCGCGTCGTGGATCAGCACCGCCGCGACAGCGCTGTCGACGCCGCCGGACAGGCCGCAGATCACGCGGCCCTTGCCGACTTGCTTCCTGATCTTCTCGATCGCCTCGTCCTTGAAGGCGCGCATCGTCCAGTCGCCGGTGAGGCCCGCGATCTTGCGCACGAAATTGCGCAGCAGCGCCGCGCCGTGCGGCGTGTGCACCACCTCGAGATGGAATTGCGTGGCGTAAAGCTTGCGTTTGTCGTCGCCGATCATGGCGATCGGCGCATTCGGCGAGGTGCCAAGCACCTTGAAGCCCGGTGGCAGCTCGGTGACGCGGTCGCCGTGGCTCATCCACACGGGATATTTCTGGCCCTTCTCCCAGACGCCATCGAACAGCGGACTATCGGCAGCGACCTCCACTTCGGCCCGCCCGAACTCGCGGTGATGCCCGCCCTCGACCTTGCCGCCGAGCTGCTGCGCCATCGCCTGCTCGCCGTAGCAGATGCCGAGGATCGGAACGCCGGAATCGTAGATCGCCTGCGGCGCGAGCGGCGCATTCTTTTCGTGCACGGAGGCCGGGCCGCCGGAGAGGATCACCGCCTTCGGCTTCATTTCCTTAAAGGCGGCTTCGGCCTTCTGGAACGGCACGATCTCAGAATAGACCTTCTCCTCCCGCACCCGGCGCGCAATGAGCTGGGTGACCTGAGAGCCGAAATCGACGATGAGGACTTTGTCGTGCATGGACCCGGCTTTGCTGCGCCCGAAGATGGCCGAAATCGGGCTCGCAACGGCCGTTCGGGGCGGCTTTTTGCGGGCTTTGTTGTGACGGGTCAAGCCTTATTGAAGCCTTGTCAGTAACGCAATATTAGCGCCAGACGTGCATAGAAAACGCATGAAATCCGGCTTGTTCACAGGCCGGGAGTACAGTGTAGCCATGGCGTTCGAAACCCAGCGCATAAATTTTCCAGTACTTCCGTCCGGGCGCGCAGCCCGCCGCGCGGAGCTGTTTCGCGAGAGCCTTTCGGACAAAGCCGAGCGCTGGGCACTTGGCCTCGCCTGGGGCCTGATGCCGGCGCGGCTGTCCGGCGTGCCCGGCCTCGTGCGCATGTGCTTCGACGAATTCCTCGCGCCCGATTACGCATTGCCCGATCCCGAGCGCGCCCTCGCCGCGCCGTCGGGCCTTGCCGGCATCGTGCACGACCTCAACCTCGCGACGCTGCTCAACGGCTATCGGCGCGGACTTTATGCGCTGGCGCATGTCGCACCGCTCAAGTGGTGGTCGCCGCCCGAGCGGTCAATGCTGTTCTTCAACGAACTGCACATCGCCAAGCGGCTGCGGCGGCAGACACGCCAGGGACACTACACGGTGACATTCGATCGCGACTTCGAGGGCGTCATCAAAGCCTGCGCGGGGCACCGCACGGGCCGCTGGCATCTCACCTGGATCACGCCGAAGATCATGCACGTTTTCGCGCAGGCCTATGACGCCGGCCACGCGCATTCATTCGAAGTGTGGAACGACAAAGGCGAGCTCGCGGGGGGCGGCTACGGCGTCGCGATCGGCGGCGCCTTCGTCACCGAGTCGCAGTTTTCGCGCGAGCCGAACACGTCGAAAATCGGCTTCACGGTGCTCAACTGGCATCTCGCGCATTGGGGCTTCGCCTTCAACGACGGCAAGCTGATGACGCCGACCTGCCGCGACATGGGCTTCCGCGACGTCCCCCGCGCGGAATTCCTCAAGCGCCTGACCGCAGCCGAGCGCAAGCCCGACCGCATCGGGCGCTGGCAGGTGGAAGCCGAGATGGCGGTGATCGCCGACTGGCAGCCCGAGAAGTCCTAGCCGCGCCGAAGCGCGGTTACTTCAGGACCGGCCCCAGAACCGGGATCTTCGAGACCCAGCCAAAGCGCGAATCCTCCTGCTGGCCCGCATCCGCGGCGGCCTTCTCGTCCGGCTGCGCGCCGTCCGGAATCGAGCCCGGCGGCACCGGATGGTCAGGATCGGCATCCGCCGCGCGGCGCGCCTGAGCAGGAGGCGGTGCCGGCGCCTCGCCAATCGACGTGGCCGGCGGCAGCGCGGGTGCGGCCGCATCCTGGACGGGCGCCTGACGGGCCGGCACAGCGGCTTGAAGCGCCGGCGCAAGCGCGACCGGCTGCGGCGGCATGGCGTTGCCGGCCTTGATCGAGCCGCGGATTTCCGGAGACGCGCCCCGCGCCGCAACCGGAACATCGATCGCGGCAGCCGTCTCACGCGCCGCCTCGTGACTCACCAGCGCGCCACGCACGGCATCGAGCCAGCGGTCGTCGGAGACTGTCGCGTCCGCCGCGGCAGGCGCCGCCGCCTGCTTGACCGGGGCCGGGCGCGGCTCGACCTTGCGCGCGGCTTCCTTGGCAGGCGCCTCGGCCTTCACGGACTCGGACTTCGCCGGCTCAGTCTTGGCGGCCTCGGATTTCAGAGGCTGCGCTTTGGCTGGCTCGGATTTCGCCAGTTCGGCCTTGATCGGATCGGTCTTCGCTGGCTCGGCCTTCACCGACTCGACTTTCGGCGCTTCGGCCTTCGGCTCGACCTTCGGCGGCTCCGCCTTGGCGACAGGCGCCACCGGCGCCGGACGCGCGGGCACGGTGCGCGGCTCGGCCGCGAGCAGCGTCACGAAGGCCGCTTTGGCGTCGGGGTCGAAGTTGCCACAAGACTTTTCGAAGGCTTCGACGTCGCGGCGCACCAGCATGCGCCGGGTCGGGGCGTCGATCTTCTTGTCGATCATCGCGATGATGCTGGTGCGGAGCGCCTCGCACTGCGTATCGGGCGAGAAGTTCGCCTTGTAGATTGAATAGGCGCTGGCCAGGCCGACCGGGATCGCCATCAACGAGCCGGCGATTTGCAGCAGGCTCGCGAAGCGCGCCGTGCGTGGTGGCGCGTGCGCCGGGTCGGCGCGCAGGCCGTGACGGGGGTCATGCGGGGGCCGAGAAGAATCGTGCGGCCCCGGTTGCAGCATGGGATCGCGAGTCGCCACCAACATGGGAGGAAAGCCTCGGCTAGATTCAGTGTCAGGAACAGTCACAGGAACTATCCGGCGGAAATTGGGCTTTGAATGCGGCGCAATCGCGAAAATACCGTATCTTTATAAATACAGTTTGTTACAGCATGTAACCGCCGTTAACGCCCCTCAGCCGGCCTGCAGCACCGAGACGAAAAAGCCATCTGTTTCAGTGGTTCGCGGCGTCATCAGCACGCCTTCCGCGGACAGCCGCGCCGCTTTCGTGAACATGAAGGCGCGTTCGCCCAGAGCGGCAACGACTTCGGCCGGCGCCCGGACGGAAAAGCGTGGGTGGCGGGCAAGGAAGGCCCGAATCTGGGCGCCGTTCTCTTCCTCCAGGACCGAACAGGTGACGTAGGCGATGCGGCCGCCGGCCTTGAGCAGCGGCACGGCGCGATCGAGGATTTCGGCCTGTTCCTTGGTGCGTTGCTCCAGCGCGCCGGGGCGCATGCGCCATTTGGCATCCGGATTGCGCCGCCAGGCGCCCGTGCCGGTGCACGGCGCGTCGATCAGCACGAGGTCCATGCGCCCGGCGAGGTCGTCGAGCTCGCTGCCGACCGACTTCGGATTGCGCACCTGTACATTGCGCGCACCTGAACGCTTGAGCCGGTCGTGGATCGGCGCGAGCCGCCGCTTGTCGTCGTCGGTGGCGTAAAGCTGGCCCTTGTTCTGCATCATGGCGGCAAGCGCGAGCGTCTTGCCGCCGGCGCCCGCGCAAAGGTCGATCGCCTGCTCGCCCGGCTTGGCGCCTGAGAAAAGGGCCGCGAGCTGCGAGCCCTCGTCCTGCACCTCGACGATGCCCTTCAGGAAGGCGGGTTCGGCATGAACCGCAGGGCTTTTGGCGTCGGCGGATAGGCGGATGCGCAGGCCCCAGGGCGACCAGCGCGTAGCCTCCGGGCCGAGGTCCGAGAGCATAGCGGCGGCATTATCGCGTTCAGCAGCCAAGGTGTTCACGCGCAGATCCAGCGGCGCGCGCGAGGCGAGCGCCGCGCCCTCCTCCGCCCGGCCGTCGCCGAAACTCTGCGCGAAATATGCATCAAGCCATTCCGGGTAATCGCCCGCGACGTGCGCCGGCGCGCCGCTCATGTCGGCGGCATCAAGCCGCGCGCGCTCGTCATCGCTCAACGCCTCCGGCGCGAAGCGCGAACCGTCACACAAAGCCACGATCGCCGCGGTGTCGAGCCCGCGCTCGCGCTTGAGCATGCCGATGAGCACGCCGCGCGCACTGTCCGCGCCCATGATGAAAGCGCTCGAGGCGCGCCGCCGCAGCGCGTCGTAGACGAGCCCGGCGATCGCCGCACGGTCGCCGGAACCGGCGAAACGGTGGCTCTGGCCCCAGCTCTTGAGCGCGTCGGCGGCCGGACGGCGCTCGCTCTCGATATTCGCGAAGACTTCAATAGCGGCTGAAAGCCGCGCCGCCGGTGTCATGGCAACCCCAAGAGAATACGCACGATGAAGACGATCCACATCACGATCAGCGTCACCGCGCCGATGGCGTAAATCACGCCGCGCCGCATCACCACATTGCTGGTGGTGTGCACATAGGCCTGGCCGATGCGCGCCAGCACGAAGATCCAGGCGAGCACGACGAATACGACATCCGCATGGCGCGTGACGATCGCCAGGATCGTCAGCACGTAGAACAGCACCGGCAGCTCGAACTGATTGCCAAAGCTGTAAGCGACCTGTTGCGTGCGCATCGGCCACTTCGGCTCGCGCAGCGCGACATCTTGGGGCCGCACCGCCCCGCTGTTGAAGTCGTCGCGGCGCAGCAGCGCCAGCCACAGGAGCAGCCCCAAGGTCAGCAAGACCTCGACGAACAAAGGCAGCAGCACTGTGCGCACGTCCATTGGACGCTCCCCCGGATCGATCAAAGTTGAACTGTCACAACCACCGGAAGACAGTCCAAGTGTCAATGCCGCGGCCCTTCCGGCCGCCAGAGCGATCCGTTAGGGTTTCCGCAGCGTCAATTGGGGGCTTCAGCGATGCGTCGTCTGGCGAGCTATACGCTGTTCATCGTGCTGTGCACATGGATTTTTCCGGCCGCGGCGGTCGAAAAGTTTCCGCCCGAGGTCCGCACGCAGGAGATCAAGACGGATGGCGCGATCCTCCATGTCCGCTTCGGCGGCACGGGGCCGGCGGTCGTCCTGCTGCACGGCTTTGGCGATACCGGCGACATGTGGGCGCCGGTGGCGCAGGCGCTGATCAAGACCCATACCGTCGTGGTTCCCGACCTGCGCGGCATGGGGCTCTCGTCGCACCCAGACAGCGGCTACGACAAGAAGACACAAGCGCGCGACATCGCCCAGGTGATGGATGCGCTCAAGATCGAGAAGGCCGATCTCGTCACTCACGATATCGGCAACATGGTCGGCTATGCGCTCGCCGCGCAGTATCCCGACCGCATCACCAAGTGGGTGGTCATCGACGCGCCCCTCCCCGGCATCGGCAAATGGGATGAGATCATCCGCAGCCCGCAGCTCTGGCACTTCAACTTCCGCGGACCCGACGTCGAGCGGCTGGTGAAGGGCCGCGAGCGCATCTATCTCGACCGCTTCTACAACGAGCTTTCCGCCAATCCGAAAGCGATCGATGAAGCGACACGGCAACACTATGCGCGCCTCTATGCGCGGCCGGGCAACATGCATGCGGCGTTCAACCAGTTCGCGGCCTTCACCCAGGACGCCCTCGACAACAAGGCCTTCGTCGCCAAGGCCAAGCTGACAATGCCGATCCTCGCGGTCGGTGCCGATCATTCGTTCGACAAAGGCATGGCCGAGGACATCCGCTACGTCGCCACGGATGTCACCGGCGCCATTATCGCCAATTCCGGCCATTGGGTGATGGAAGAGCAGCCGAAGCAGACGACGGCAACGATCGTCAATTTCATCGACAAGAAGTGAGCGGGCGAGGCGGGAGCCGCGCACCGCACTTCTTAACCCCGCGTCCGCGGGGATGAGCGGATTAAGCGTCCTACGCGCGGCTCGGATAGTTCGGGCTCTCGCGCGTGACCAGCACGTCGTGCACGTGGCTCTCGCGCAAGCCCGCCCCCGTGATACGCACGAACTCGGCCTTCTCGTGTAGCGCGGCGATGTCCCTGGCGCCGACATAGCCCATGGCGGCGCGCAGGCCGCCGGCGAGTTGATGCAGCACGGTCGCGGCCGAGCCTTTGTAAGCCACCTGCCCTTCGACACCCTCGGGCACGAGCTTGAGCGAGTCCTTGATGTCCTGTTGGAAGTAGCGGTCGGCCGAACCGCGCGACATCGCGCTGACCGAGCCCATGCCGCGATAGGATTTGTAGGAGCGGCCCTGATAGAGGAACACCTCGCCCGGCGTCTCGTCGGTTCCGGCGAGCAGCGAGCCGACCATGGCGCAGGCGGCGCCGGCCGAGATCGCCTTGGCAAGATCGCCGGAATATTTGATGCCGCCGTCGGCGATCACCGGCGTGCCGGCTTTCTGCGCCGCCTCGACGCAATCCATGATCGCGGTGAGCTGCGGCACGCCGACGCCCGCCACGATGCGAGTCGTGCAGATCGAGCCGGGGCCGATGCCAACTTTGATCGAGTCGGAGCCGGAATCGATCAGCGCCTTGGCGCCTTCGGCGGTGGCAACATTGCCGGCCACCACCTGCACCACGTTGGACATGCGCTTGATGCGCAGGACGGCGTCGAGCACGTATTGCGAATGGCCGTGCGCGGTGTCGACGACGATGAGATCGACGCCAGCGGCGATCAGCGCCTCGGTGCGGGCAAAGCCCTTGTCGCCGACCGTCGTGGCGGCGGCGACGCGCAGGCGGCCCTGCTCGTCCTTGCAGGCGTTCGGATTGGCTACCGCCTTCTCGATGTCCTTCACAGTGATCAGACCGACGCAGCGATACTGGTCGTCAACCACCAGAAGCTTCTCGATGCGGTGCTGGTGCAGAAGACGCTTGGCCTCATCCTGGCTGACGCCTTCGCGCACCGTGATGAGGTTGTCCTTGGTCATCAGTTCGGCGACGCGCTGGCGCGGATCGGTCGCAAACCGGACATCGCGATTGGTCAGGATGCCGACCAGCTTGCCCGGCCGGCCCGCCGTCGCGTTCTCGACCACCGGAATGCCGGAAATGCGGTTGTCCCGCATCATGTCGAGCGCCTGCTGCAACGGCGCCGTCGGCTCGATGGTGAGCGGGTTCACCACCATGCCGGATTCGAACTTCTTGACCTGGCGAACCTGCGCCGCCTGCTCCTCCGGCTCCATGTTGCGGTGGATGACGCCGAGGCCCCCGGCCTGCGCCATGGCGATAGCCATCTGCGCCTCGGTCACCGTATCCATGGCCGAGGCGATGATCGGCAGGTTCACCGGGATCGAGCGGGTGACGTAAGAGCGGATATCGACATCCGCGGGCATGACCTCCGACAGGCCGGGCCTGATCAGAACGTCGTCGAAAGTGAGCGCCTCGCGCGGGCTTCCATTGTTTTTCGTGGCCATCGCCAACTCCGTCACGCCCGATAAAGGGCACCATGGCCGGCCGGAGGGTATAGAAAAGCCCGTTGCGAGGGGTTCCTCGCCCGACAAACGGCCCGCTTTTGGGTTGGCGTGGGTCGATATCACGCAAAGCCCGTGATTCCTAGGATAATCGCGGATGGCTGTTATGAAAGTGATCATCCGCGACAACCTTCCTTGCGCCGCCGGATTGCTGTTGGTAGGCACCAGCACGCTCAACGCCCCGCCGGGTCGCCATTTTCATGCGCCGTGACCGCATCGTGCCGCTGATCATCGCGGTCGCCCTGTTCATGGAGAACATGGACTCGACCGTGATCTCCACGTCGCTGCCGGCGATCGCGGCGGATATCGGCGCCAATCCGCTCGCCCTCAAGCTCGCGGTCACATCCTATTTGCTCTCCCTCGCCATCTTCATCCCAGCCAGCGGCTGGACCGCCGACCGCTTCGGCGCGCGCACGGTGTTCCGCGCCGCGATCGCCATTTTCATGCTCGGGTCGATCGGTTGCGCGCTGTCGGGCTCGCTGCACGATTTCGTCATCGCACGTATCGTCCAAGGCATGGGGGGCGCGATGATGACGCCGGTCGGCCGCATGGTGCTGGTGCGCACCATCGACCGCCGCGAACTGGTCACCGCCATGACCTGGGTCTCGACGCCGGCGCTGATCGGGCCCGTGCTGGGGCCGCCGGTCGGCGGCTTCATCACGACCTACGCCACCTGGCACTGGATATTCCTCATCAACATCCCGATGGGGCTCTTGGGAATCGTGCTCGCCAGCTTTTTCATTCCGGACGTGCGGGCCGATGAGCGCGAACGCTTCGACCTTACCGGCATGGCGCTGGCCGGCATCGGAATCGGCGGCGTGGCCTTTGGATTCTCAGTGCTGGGGCTGAACTTCCTGCCGTTCAGCGTCGTCGCGGCACTCGTCGTGGGCGGCGCCTGCTTCATCGCCGCCTATCTGGTGCACGCGAAGCGCACGCCGAACCCTGCCCTAGATCTGAGCCTGTTCAGGCAGCCGACCTTCTTCGCTAGCGTTACCGGCGGCTTCATCTTCCGGCTCGGCCTCGGCGCATTGCCGTTCCTTTTGCCGCTGATGCTGCAGATCGGCTTCGGCATGACGCCGTTCCAGTCCGGGATGATCACGTTTGCGACGGCGCTCGGCTCCATGGGCATGAAATGGGCGACGATGCGCATCCTGCGCCGCTTCGGCTTCCGCACTATCCTCACCGTCAATGCCGTGGTCAGCGCGCTCTTCCTCGCCGTCTGCGCCTTCTTCACCAAGAGCACACCGATCGCGTTGATGGTGACGTTGCTATTTACAGGCGGCTTTTTCCGGTCCCTGCAGTTCACCAGCATCAACAGCCTCGCCTATGCCGAGGTCGAGCCAAAGCGCGTCGGCCGCGCGACCGCGCTGGTGAGCGTCGCCCAGCAACTGGCGATGTCGTCGGGTGTGGCGGTCGGCGCCATGGCGGTCGAGCTCGCCCAGCATTTTCACGGCGGCGCCGCGCTCCAGGCGGCGGATTTCCCGCCCGCATTTCTCGCGATCGCGTTCATTTCGGGTCTTTCGGCTCTCATTTTTGGCCGTCTGTCCCCCGATGCCGGGGCGGAAATGGCGAACCGGCTGCCGATCCCCGCAGAACCCTCCGATCAGCGGGCGGGCTGACATCCACGGCATTGCTATATCTAAATACCTACAGCGTTAACCATATTTCGACACGCACCCTCCAAAACCATTGTTAAAACCGATGTTTTGGGGCCAGATATGGTTAATGCGCTTGGCTGAGGAAGCGCAGACAGTAAGGTAAGTGTATGCGTGGGGCACGGCCGGTCTGGCTGATCCGGGTATTGGGGGGTGCGGGGCTGGCCGCCGCGGCGGCATGGCCTGTCGATGTGCACGCGCAAGCGGTGCGCGAGCTACGCATGTGCGCGACCCAGACCGAGAGCCTCGCCGAGCAGCGGATCGCCGCTTGCACCAAGGTGCTTCAGTCGGGCCGGTTGCGCGGCGAGCCGGTCGGCGTCGCCTATGCCTTGCGCGGCCTCGCCTATCTCGACCGCGGCGACCTTCCGCACGCCATCGGCGACCTCAATAACGCCATTCAGCTCGCGCCCAACTTCGCGCCCGCCTATCAGAACCGTGGCAATGCTTGGTACGCGCGCGGCAATTACGGGCAGGCGCTCGCCGACTACGACGCGACCATCAAGCTCGATCCGAATTCGCCGTCGCCTTACGTGAACCGCGCCACCGTGCGGCGCGATCTCGGTTACAGCGAAGGCGCGCTCGAAGATTACGACAAGGCGATCAGCCTTGGCGCCGACCGCGCCACGCCTTACAGCGGCCGTGGCGAGCTCTATTTGCGCCAGCGCGACTATGCGCGCGCCATTTCCGATCTCGACCGCGCGGTGAAACTCGATCCGGACGTAGGCAACTACATGCTGCGCGCCAAGGCGCGCGAAGGCGCCGGCGATCTCGACCAAGCGCTCGCCGATTATCAGGAAGCGGCGCGGCTCGACCCCAAGAACGTTCCGGCGCTGAACGCGCAGGCCGGCATCTGGCGCAAGAAAGGCGACGTGAACAAAGCGATCGCCGCCTATGATCGCGCTATTGCAGTCGACGAGAGTTCGGCATCGACCTACAGACTGCGCGCCGAAGCCTACGCGGCGAAAGGCGACCGCAAGTCCGCCCTGGCGGATGTCGGCCGTGCCCTGAAGCTCTCCTGGAGCGTCAATCTGATGAAGGTGCGCGCCACGCTGCGGCTCGAGGATGGCGATCTCGACGGCGTGGTGAACGATGCCAACGCCATGCTCAAAGCCGACCAGACCAACGCGAGTGCGCTGGCGCTCCGCGGCATCGCGCTCGCGCGTAAAAAGGACTACTCCCGCGCCATTCCCGACCTCGATCAGGCGATCAAAAACGACGGCACCAATGCGCTCGCTTTCGCCGAGCGCGCGCGGATCTATTTGGCGAGGAACGACAGCGACCGGGCGCTGCCCGATCTCAGCCGCGCCATCGAGCTCGGCGTACCTGGCGCCGCGCTCTACCGCGCCCGCGCGACGATCTACAAAGATAAGGGTGACGCCGCCAACGCGCTCGCCGATTTCGATCAGGCCATCAAGCGCGATCCGGCGCCGGCCGATCCGTATTTCGAGCGTGCCAAATTGCACCAGGCGAACGGTGAGACGGACTTGGCGCTGGCCGACCTCGATGCGGGCTTGAGCCGCGCGCCGGCGAATTTCACGGGCCTGTTGGCGCGTGCGCAGCTTAAGCAAAGCAAGGGCGACACGACTGGCACGCTGGCGGATTACGATGCCGCGCTGGCTTTGCAACCGAAGAATGCGCAGGCGTATTACTTGCGCGGCCTCGCGCGCGAGCAGGCAAAAGAGCGCGACAAGGCCATCGCCGACTACAAGACCGCGTTGGCGCGCGACCGTAACTTGGACGACGCGCGCACCGCGCTGGCGCGGCTTATCGAGGAGCGCAAGCCGAAGCCGCGCGTCGCCGAGCAATCGAAGAGCAAAGCCGGGCCCGGAACCGCACCGAAAGAAAAGGATGCTGCAACTCCCGCGCCCGCAGCCGTTGTAGAAGACAAGACAGCCGAAAAGCCGCGCAAGGACATCAATGAAACCAAAACCGCCGCGCGCAACGTGCCGGCCGAGATCGACGAGAAGCCCGCGCGCCTCCACGAGCGCAGGACTGTCGATCATCGTGAGCGGGAGCGCGCCGGACAGGCACGTCTGAAGCGAGAATTCGAAGCCGCGGAACGACGTGAGCGGCTGGAGAAGCGCCGGCTGGCCGAACGGCGCGCGGCCGAGCGGCACCGCACCTCCGAGCCCGAGCCGGCCGTGCGTTACTATCGCGCCGGCGCCCCCGAGCCACGCCGTCGTGGCGCGCGCTTCAGCGATATCTGGACCGACTAATCAGCCCCTGAAGCCGGTCGCGAGCAGGTAAAGCTCCGCCGAATCCGCGCGGCTTGCCGGCGGCTTGATGTGCTTCACGTTCTGGAAGTCGCGCTTGAGCGCGGCGAGCAACGAGGCTTCCGTGCCGCCTTGCAGCACCTTGGCAAGGAATGCGCCGCCGGGCGCCAGCACCTCGCGCGCAAACTCGAAGGCCAATTCCACCAGCGCCATGATCCGCAAGTGATCGGTGCGCGTGTGGCCGGTTGTGTTGGCCGCCATGTCGGAGAGCACGACATCCGCCGGCCCGCCGAGCATCGCTTTGAGCTTGTCCGGCACGTCGGGCTCGAGAAAATCGAGTTGTGCGAATTCGACGCCGGCCACCGGCTCCATGTCCAGAAGATCGATGCCGACCACGCTTCCCTGCCCCGGCGCACCGACGCGCTTGGCCGCCACCTGGCTCCAGCCGCCGGGCGCGGCGCCGAGATCGACGACGCGCGCGCCCTTCTTCAAGAAGTGCGCCTTGTCGTCGATCTCGATCAGCTTGTAGGCGGCGCGCGAGCGCATGCCTTCGCGCTTGGCGCGCGCGACATACGGATCGTTGAGCTGCCGCTCGAGCCACAGCTTCGACGACAGCGAGCGCTTGCCCGCCGTCTTCACGCGCACTTTGAGCTCGCGCGAGCCACTGCCCTTACCGCTCTTTGCAGTCATCAAAAGCGCTCGCCTGCTTTTATCCTCCCCTGGAGGGCAGGGGAATCGCATATGGGTTTTCGCTGGCTATTGCATTGGAAGGCAAGACGGATTCTGAAGACGACTCCCAGATCATGGAGGGGGTCGGATGGAGAAGTTCAGGAAGGCCTTCGGGCGGTTGCCGGACCCGCGCGCG
>DASXOK010000034.1:0-3635 GCA_036494425.1 Pseudolabrys sp. | reverse complement strand
CGTAGCGCGCGGCGATGAAGTCCGCGATCGAGGTAATGTTCTGCGCCTTGGCCAGCCGTACGATGCGGGCGATCAGCGGCGAGAACACGCCGATCATCAGCACCGGGCCGACATAGATGGTGAGGAACTCATAGCCGGTGCGCGAGGCCGAGCCGACCGAGCCGAAGAAGGTCCATGAGGTGCAGTAGATCGCCAGCGACAGCGGGTAGATCAGCAGCCGCGTGCGAGAGTCACGGCTGGCGCGCCGGGCGCGGTCGCCATAGCTCGCCACCAGGAACAACAGCCCGATGTAGACGAGCGCAACGGCTATGACAGCCCAGCCTTGCAGCATACGCACTCCGAACCCGGACAAAGTCACGGTCTGCCAATAATTTACGACTTTCGGAGGGTATTGGCCATCGCGAACGCGATTTGACGCAAACAGCGTGGCGCGCCATTGATCGCCGCCATCTCTCGAAAGCCGCGCCGACTTGCCCGTCCTTTCCCCCGACCGCGCTGCCATGGTCCGCCACCTTGCGGAAACGCTGGCGATTGCGGCGGCCGGCGGTGTGCCGCTCGGGCTGACGGGATTTCCGGCCGGCTACCTGTCCGGCGCGATTCTGACCGTTTCGGCGGCGGCCATCGCCGGCCGTCCGCTGCTGGTGCCGCAGCTGCTGACGCGTTGCATTTTCGTGCTCATCGGCATCTCGCTCGGCGCCGTGGTGACGCCGGAGACGCTGCATGGCATGGCGAGTTATCCGCTCAGCATCGCGGTCCTGCTCGCGGCCATGGCTCTCGTCAGCGTCGCCGGCGCCGCCTATCTCCAAATCGTGCATGGCTGGGACAAGGTTGCGGCCTATCTCGGCGCCGCGCCGGGCGGCATGTCGCAGGTGCTCATTCTCGCCGCCGACCTCGGCGCCGACCTGCGCCCCATCGCCATCGTGCAGAGCCTGCGCGTCGTGATCGTGGCGGTCGGCCTGCCGGCGGGGCTCGCGGCTGTCGGCATGGGCGGGCAGGCGGCGCGTCCGCACGTGCCACTCACGCTCGCCTCAGTCGACGAGCTTGCAATCCTCACCGTCGCGTCGTCCGCCGCTGCCTATGCGGCGCTGCGTGCGCGCTTTCCCGGAGGCCTGTTGTTCGGCGCCATGTTCATGTCGGCCGTCCTGCACGGCACCGGACTGATCCATGTCGGCACGCCGTGGTGGGCCGCCAACACGGCGATGGTCGCGCTCGGCGGCGTCATCGGCGCGCGTTTCACCAATACGCCCATGCGCATGCTGCTGCGCTTTGCCGCCGCCGGTGTCGGCTCGTTCGCTGTTGCGGTGGTAATCGCCGCGATATTCGCCGCCGGCCTCATCAGCCTGGTGCCGCTGCGAATCCCTGAGGTGATGATCGCCTTCGCGCCGGGATCGGTGGACGCCATGATGCTCTTGGCGCTCGCGCTGCACCTCGACCCGGTCTACGTCGGGGCGCACCACGTGCTGCGCATCTTCATGGTCTCGCTGATGATGCCGCTGGTCGCGCGCCGTGTGGCGCGCAAAGGCTAGGCTTACTCCGCCGCGATTGCCTGCTGGCGGGTCGGCAGGTCGAGCCGCTCCCACACATCGACCAATGCTTCCGCCAAGCGATCGATTAGCACGTCGTCATGATACGGCGACGGCGTGATGCGCAGCCGCTCCATGCCGCGCGGCACGGTCGGATAGTTGATCGGTTGGATGTAGATGCCATGGTCGGACAGCAGCAGGTCGCATGCCGCCTTGCACTTCTCGGGGTCGCCGACCAGCACCGGCACGATATGCGTATCGCTCGGCATCACCGGCAGGCCGGCGGCGTTGAGCACCGCCTTCACGCGCGCGGCGCGGTCCTGATGGCGCTCGCGCTCCCAACTCGACAATTTGAGATGGCGGATTGCGGCGGTCGCCGCGGCGCAGATCGCCGGCGGCAGCGCGGTTGTGAAGATGAAGCCAGGCGCGTAGGAGCGGACGGCGTCGACCATTTCCTTCGAGCCCGCGATATAGCCGCCTAGGCAACCGAACGCCTTGGCCAGCGTGCCCTCGATCACATCGACGCGGCTCATGGCGTCGTCGCGGTCGCAGACGCCGCCGCCGCGCGGGCCGTACATGCCGACCGCGTGCACCTCGTCGACATAGGTCATGGCGTTGTAGCGTTCGGCGAGATCGCAGATTGCATGCACCGGCGCGATATCGCCATCCATGGAATAGAGGCTCTCGAAGATGATGAGCTTCGGACGGTTCGGATCGGCGGCCTTCAACAGCTCTTCCAGGTGGGCGACATCGTTGTGCCGCCAGATCAGCTTCTCGCAGCCGGACTGGCGCACGCCCTCGATCATCGAATTATGGTTCAGCGCGTCCGATAGGATCAGGCAGTTCGGAAGCAGCTTGGCGATGGTCGGGATGCCGGTCTGGTTCGACACATAGCCGGAGGTGAAGACGAGCGAGGCGGGCTTGCCATGCAGGTCGGCGAGCTCGCGCTCCAGCTCGACCAGCGGATGGTTGGTGCCGGCGATGTTGCGGGTGCCACCGGCGCCGGTGCCCATGCGCGCGGCGACGTCGACCATGGCGCCGATCACCTTGGGGTGCTGGGCCATGCCGAGATAATCGTTGGAGCACCAGATCACGACCTCACGTGGGCCTTGCGGGGCGTGCCACACGGCGTGCGGGAAGCGGCCGGCGATCCGCTCCAGATCGGCGAAGACCCGGTAGCGACGCTCGTCGCGCAATTTGGAAAGAGCAGATGCGAAAAAATCATTGTAGTTCATGATGTTCTACTTCCTCGCCCCGCAATGTGGACCTTTTTTAGAAGGCTTCCAGGGGGCTGTCGAGGGCGAGATTCGTCACATTCCAATGTAGGGCATTGATAGAGGTCAAAAGGTCCCAGTATGCCTTGACACGTGAGGCTCTATAGGTGGGGGAGCGGATCAGTAAAAGCCGCTAGATCGATGTATCCCCGCATGCCGGCGACCATGATGGCCCCGACATGGAGCTGCAGCACAAAGTCGCCGGACAGGATCAGTGCACCCAGTTCGCGTGGCGTCACAAGTTTTTGCTCAATTCCGGCTTCGGTCTTCTGATCCTCGGCGCGCTCGCCCGTTTCGACAAAGAACGAATGGATGCGATTTGACAATCGGGCCGAGCAGGGGGCGAAAGCCCCCAGCGGATACACGGCCCGTGCCGGGAAGCCGGTCTCCTCCATCAGCTCGCGCTTGCAGGTCTCGGCGGCATCCTCCCCCGGATCGACCAGCCCGGCCGGCAATTCCCAGGTGAAGCGTTCCAGCGCCGGCCGGTACTGCCGCACGATGGGCAGCAGCCCTTCCGGAGTCCGCGCGACGATGGCGATGTAATCCTGCTGCGCGACCGCGTGATAGAGCTCCGGCGCGCTGTCAGGCGTGAACTCGACCGCGCGCTCGATCACCTTCATCCAGGGCGACACCTCGATGGTGCGCCGCGCTTTGATCTTGGGCCAGTCGGTCATGGGTGCGAGGTTACATGATGTTGTCGTCCCCGCGAAAGCGCTAGGGCATGCACACATCTTTGAGGCTCCATCCGACGGCGACAGCGTAGAAGTATTCGAGGCCGTGCTTCAGGGTGATGGGACCCGGCGGTTTGGACGATGGATAGCCGTCCCAGCCGCCGAGA
>DASXOK010000033.1:0-2649 GCA_036494425.1 Pseudolabrys sp. | reverse complement strand
AACGTCCGCTAGCAAGGCGACTGCATCCAGCAGTTGGGGTTCTGATTCCTTGGTGTCCTTCATCAAAGCACCCAACAGGTGATGAGGGTCGGTCGGCTTTCGCCGATTCTGACCATCCAGGTTGATCTTACCACAGCGCTCTTATTCTGTCTCCGAATCGGGACGTCGAGACGCCAATATGCGCCCCAGGCATCACTTCCAATGGATAAGGCCTCAGTAGAGCGAGCGGCTTCAAGCAGGGTGTCGCGCAACCACGCAGCGTCTCGCTGCCCAATGTCGAGCGCCTCGCGGAACACACGAGCCTTGTGCCGACCTCGCAGATGCGATGGATCGAGGCAGTAGCGTTCGAGCTTTCGAATGTCGAGGGTGGCTTGCTCGGCGTTGGGTAGACGCGTCATCGCTGCGGACAAGTGGACCTCACTCGGCCGCCGGCCTGATCGCCGGCGGCTGGCCATGATGATCGCCGTCGTGCTCGGCGTCTCCGGTCGAGACGATCAGCTTCTTGCCGAATCGCCAGATCAGCGAAGCCAGATCGTCCATCATCATGAACATCGCCGGCACGAACACCAGCGACAGCACGGTCGAGAACAACAGGCCGCCGATCACCGCCAGCGCCATTGGCGAGCGGAACTCGCCGCCGGCGCCGAACGCCAGCGCGCTCGGCATCATGCCGGCGACCATGGCGATCGTGGTCATCACGATCGGGCGGGCGCGCTTCATGCCGGCGTCGATCATCGCCTCGTCGCGCCTCTGGCCGGCGTGGATTGCCTCGATCGCGAACTCGACCAGCATGATGGCGTTCTTGGTGACGATGCCCATCAGCATCAGGATGCCGATATAGACGGGAATCGTGAGCTGCTTGCCGGTGATCAGCAGCGCGAGCACCGCGCCGCCGATCGAGAGCGGCAGCGAGAACAGGATGGTCAACGGCTGCAGGAAGGTGCCGAACAGCAGCACCAGCACCGCATAGACCAGCATCAGTCCGGTCAGCATCGTGGAGGTGAAGCCGTCCGCGAGCTCCTTCTGGCTTTCGGAGTCGCCGCCCTCGCTCACCGTCACGCCCTTGGGCAGGCTCTTCATGACCGGCAGTTCGGCGATCTTGTTGGTGGCCGCGCTTCTTGCGGAGGTGCCGGCGAGGTCGGCCGCAACCGTCGCCTGCCTTTGCCGGTCGTAACGGTTGATGCTGCTCGGACCCTGATCGAGCTTGATGTTGGCGACCGTCTCCAGCGGCACGCCGCCCTTCTCGCCGTGCTCGCCGAGCGGCACGCGCAATTCCTGCAACGTGCGTAAATTGCCGCGGGCGGAATCCTCGAGCTGGACGCGGATCGGCACCAGGCGGTTGCCGGCGTCGAATTTGGCAAGCGCAGGTCCGACATCGCCGATGGTGGCGACGCGAATGGTTTGCGACAGGCTCTCGGTGGTCACGCCCAGCCGTGCCGCGAGATCGGCGCGCGGCCGGATGTTGAGTTCGGGACGCTCCAGCGAGGTGTCGGGGACGACGTTGGCGAGCTCCGGAATTCGCTTCATCTGGGTCGCGAGCTCGCTCGCGACGTTGCTGACGATGTTGCTGTCGCGGCCCGCGACGATCAGCGAGATCGCGCGGTTGCCCTGGTCGTCGAGGAACCAGAAGCGGATATCGGGGATGTTGTCGAGCTCCTTGCTGATCGCGTCCTCGAGGTCGCGCTGCGTCAGCTTGCGCTCGGTCTTCGGCGTATAATTGACGATCAGCGTGGCGCGCCGCACCTCCTGCGAGCCCTGCGGCGAGCGGCCGCCGTCGACGAAGACGCTTCTGATCTCGGGCCGCTTGCGCAGACGCGTGACGATGTCTTCGGTCACCTTTTCCGTATAGGCGAGCTGCGTGCCCGGCGGCAGTTCCAGTCCGAGCCAGGAGCGCGCGGAGTCCTGTGCGGGCAGGAAGCTCTTCGGCAGCAGCGTGAGACTCCAGATCGAGGCGGCGAAGACGCCGATGCCGATCAGCACGGTGATGTAGTGGTGCCTCACCGACCAGGTGACGACGCGATGATAGCCGTTGAGCACCATGCCGGGCGGCGGATCGTCGTGGTCGTGATGCTTCATGAAATAGGCCGCCAGCATCGGCGTGACGAAACGCGCCGCAAGCAGCGAGAAGAACACCTGTACCGACACGGTGATGCCGAATTGCTTGAAGAACTGCCCCGCTATGCCGGGCATGAAGCTCGCGGGGGCGAAGATCGCGATGATGGTGAGCGAGATCGCGATCACGGCGAGGCCAATCTCGTCGGCGGCCTCGAGCGCGGCCCGGTAGGGCGACTTGCCCATGCGCATGTGGCGCACGATGTTCTCGATCTCGACGATGGCGTCGTCGACGAGAATACCGGTCGACAGCGTGATGGCGAGAAACGAGATCAGGTTCAGCGAGAAGCCGAGGATGTCCATCGCCCAGAAGGCGGGGAAGATCGACAGCGGCAGCGACACCGCGGCGATCAGGGTGGCGCGTATGTCGCGCAGGAACAGCATCACGATGATGACGGCGAGGATTGCGCCCTCGAACAAGGTGGAGATCGCGGCCTCGTAATTGCCCTTGGTGAATTTCACCGAGGTGTCGATCATCTTGAGGTCGTATTCCGGGTTGGCCGCCTTGATCGCGTCGATGCGTTTCTGCACGGCGGC
>DASXOK010000032.1:0-17205 GCA_036494425.1 Pseudolabrys sp. | reverse complement strand
CACGCGCCCGGTCGTGGTCGCTTGCAGAGCCGGTCATGACTTGAGCCAGATGGCGGTGGCGCAACTGCGCGCCGACGGCTTCGATGCGCAGGTTCTCGCCGGCGGGTACGAGGGCTGGGTCGCGGCCGACCTGCCCTTTGTCACAAAGCCTGAGCTCGATCGCATCGCACCGGCACGGCCGAGCCTTTGGGTGACACGACGCCGGCCAAGATTGACCGGATCGCCTGCCCGTGGCTGATCCGGCGCTTCCTCGATCCGCAAGCGCGCGTGCTGTTCGTCGATCCGGACGAGGTCGTGGCCGTCGCGCGCGAAAGCGGCGGCGTACCCTTCGACATCAAGGACGTCGAACTGAGCCACGAGGGCGAGCGCTGCAGCTTCGACACCATGCTCAGGTTGTTCGGGCTCGAAGGAGAGCCGTCGTTGGCGCGGCTCGCGTTGATCGTGCGCGGGGCCAATACCGCGCGGCCAGATATCGCACCCGAGGCGGCCGGGCTGCACGCGGTCTCGCTCGGCCTTTCGGCGCTGGCCGGCGATGACGACCATGGGCTAATAGAACGCGGCTTCGTCATCTATGATGCGCTGTTCGCGTGGCTGCGCTTTGCCGCCGACGAACGGCACAATTGGCCGGCCAAGGCAGCATGACATGAACGCACACTACCAAGACAATGCGGCGCCGACCTTCGCCGAGGCCTTCGGCACTTGGTTCAAGATCGGCTGCCTGTCGTTCCGCGGGCCGGCGGGGCAGATCGCACTCATGCACCGTATCGTGGTGGACGAGAAGAAATGGGTACCGGAGGCGCAATATCTGCACGCGCTGAACTTCTGCATGCTGCTGCCGGGACCGGAGGCGACGCAACTCGCAACCTATATAGGCTGGCTGCTGCACGGTGTCCGCGGCGGACTCGCTGCCGGCATCCTGTTCGTGCTGCCGGGCGCCTTTGTGATGCTTGGCCTGAGCCTGCTCTATGCCTATGGGCGCGGGATCGGCGTCATCGACGGCGCGCTGTTCGGCATCAAGGCCGCGGTGCTGGTGATCGTGGTCGAAGCGCTGATCCGCATCGGGCGGCGCTCACTGAAGACGCCGCTGCTGGTCGCGCTCGCAGGCCTCGGCTTCATCGGCATCTTCTTTTTCGCGCTGCCATTCCCGTTGATCGTGGTGGCGGCGGCGCTCATTGGCTATGCCGTCGCCAGCCAGTCGCCCCGCCTGCTCGCCTTCTCAGGCTCCGATGTTGTCGATGAAACCAAACACGAGGGCCGCTGGCGCCAGTTCGGCCTGTCGCTCGCCATCGGTTTGACGCTGTGGTGGGCGCCGGTCGCGCTGGCAGCGTTGTTGCTTGGTGGCAGCCACGTGCTGGTCGCGATCGGCGTGTTCTTCTCCAAGCTGGCCGTGGTGTCGTTCGGCGGCGCCTATGCGCTGATGGCCTACATGGCGCAGCAGGCGGTGGAGACGCATGACTGGCTCACCGCGCCGGAAATGGTGGACGGCCTGGGCCTCGCCGAGACCACGCCCGGCCCGCTGATCCTGGTGACGCAATTCGTCGGCTTCCTCGCCGCCTTCCGCCACGCGGCACCGTTTCCGATGCTCACCGCCGGCATCCTCGGCGCGGCGATGACGACCTGGGTCACTTTCGTGCCGTCGATGCTGTGGATATTCGCCGGTGCGCCTTTCATCGAGCAACTGCGCGGCAACCGGCGCCTCACCGGCGCCTTGGCTGCGATCACCGCCGCCGTCGTCGGCGTGATCCTCAATCTGTCGGTCTGGTTCGCGCTGCATGTGCTGTTCGGCACCGTGACTGAGCAACATGCGGGGCCGTTGCGCTGGTACACCTTCGATGCGAACGCGCTCGACTCGCATGTGGCTGTGCTGGCGGCGACCGCGGCGCTCATGACGTTCCGCTTTCACCGCAGTCTGATCGAGGTGGTCGTCGTGATGGCGCTGCTCGGAATCCTCACCCACTTCTATGCCTAGCGCTCACGCTTGAGCGCACTCTCGTGCCAGCGGCGCAAGGCGAGATAGGACACGGCCGAGAGTACGAAGAAGATCGCCACGCCGGCGAGCGACAAGAGCAACAAGGCCGCGAACATGCGCGGGATATTGAGCCGATAGCCGGATTCAGCGATGCGATAGGCCAGCCCTGAGCCGGCGCCGGCCGAGCCCGCAGCGATCTCAGCGACCACCGCGCCGATCAACGACAGGCCGCCGGCGATGCGCAGGCCTGCGAGCATCTGCGGCAGCGCCGTCGGCAGCTTGAGACGCCACAGGATTTGCCAGCGCGAGGCTTTGTAAAGCTCGAACAGCGCCAGCAGATTATGATCGACCGAGTTCAGGCCGAGCGTGGTATTGGCGAGCACTGGAAAGAATGCGACGATCCAGGCGCAGGCGAGCACGGCCAGAGGCTGCGGCAGGTAGATCAGCAGCAGCGGCGCGATGGCGACGACCGGCGTCACCTGCAGGATGACCGCATAAGGATAGAACGAGTATTCGACGAGCCGCCATTGACTGAAGGCGACCGCCAGCACGATGCCGCCGACGGCGGCGAGCAGGAAACCCTGCAACGTGATGCTCAACGTCACCAGCAGTGAATCCCAAAGTAGGCTGCCGTCGGAGATCAGCGTCGACAGGACGACACCGGGCGCAGGAAGGACGTAAGGTGGAATGGCGAACACGCGCACGACGATGTCCCAGGACGCCACGACAAGCGCGAGCACGATGATCGGCAGCACGAAGCGGAGGATGCGCGCGCTAATCATGCGGACCTCTCTCCGCCCTCATCCTGAGGAGGGCGCGCAGCGCCCGTCTCGAAGGATGGGGGCGGCCGCATGCTTCGAGACGCGGCCTTCGGCCGCTCCTCAGCATGAGGCCGCTTAAGGCCTTGCCGCGCGTCATCGTGCGGGCTCCGCCATCGCACTGCCCAGCGCCTCCGACACGCGCCGGCACTGCGCGGCATATTCCGCCGAGGTACGAAAGCTCTCGTCGCGCGGATAGGGAGCGTCGACAGCGATCTCGGTGAACACGCGCCCGGGGCGCGGCGTCATCACCACGATGCGCTGCGAGAGATAGACCGACTCGAACACCGAATGGGTGACGAAAATCACCGTGCGCCGCATCTCCTCCCACACGACCAGGAGATCGTTGTTAAGCTTGAAGCGCGTGATCTCGTCGAGCGCGGCAAAAGGCTCGTCCATCAACAACAGGCGCGGATCGGTGGCGAGCGCGCGGGCGATCGAGGCACGCATCTTCATGCCGCCAGACAATTCGCGCGGATAGGCTTGCGCAAAATCGGACAGGCCCACGCGCGCGAGGGACTGACGCACGGCGGCGGCGGCGCGCGCACCGTCGGCATGCGCGAGATCGAGGGGCAAGCGCACATTGGCGGCGACAGTGCTCCAGGGCATCAGCGTCGGCTCCTGAAACACGAAGCCGATGTCGCCCAGCCTTGCGCCCGGGCCCGCCGGCCACGCGACCGTGCCTGTGGATGCGGTGCTCAAGCCGGCGATGATGCGCAGCGCGGTCGACTTGCCACAACCGGACGGACCGAGCAGCGCCACGAACTCGCCGTCACGCACGTCGAGGTCGAACTTGTCGAGTGCCGTCGTGCCGCTCTCGAAGGTCTTCCCGACGTTGCGGAGGGAGACGATGGCTTCGCCCTGCCCTTTCATTTGGGGCGCAGGTCGACGCCGACACCCTTGTTGACGAATTGCAGCGTATAGGCGCGCTTGTAATCAAGCCCGGCCTTGACCACGCCGGCATGCACCATCTTGTCGAAGAAGCTCTTCATGTGCGCGTCGGTCATCGCCCCGATGCCCAGCTTCACCGCGTCGCCGGAGTCGACGATGCCGTATTCCTTCATCGCGGCGATGGAATAACTCAACAGCGCGTCCGTCATCTCCGGGTTCTGTTGCTTGATCAACTCGTTTCCCGGCCGGCTGTCGCCATAGATGTAGTGATACCAGCCGATGGCCGAGGCATCGACAAAGCGCTGCACCAAGTCGGGTCGCTTCTCGACGAGATTGCGGCGCGTCTCGATCAGTGTCGAATAGCTGTTGAAGCCGTAGTCGGCGAGCAGAAAGACCTTCGGCTTGAAGCCTGCCTGTTTCTCAATCGCGAAGGGCTCTGAGGTCACATAGCCCTCCATGGCCGATTGCTTGTCGGCCAGGAACGGCTGGGCGTTGAACGTGTAAGGCTTCACATTGGCTTCCGAGAAGCCGAAATCCGCCTTCAGCCACAGGAACAAGCCCGCCATAGCCTCTTTCGACAGGAAAATGGTGTGCGTCTTCAGATCGGCGAGCTTCTCCACCGTGCCCGGGTGCGCTATCAGCACCTGCGGATCCTTCTGGAAGCTGGCCGCCACCGCAACAGTCGGAATGTTGTTTTCGACTGCGTCGAAAGACTGCAGCGAGTTGGCGCTCATGTAGAAATCGATCTTGCCGACGGGAAGCAGGATACGGTTATTCACGTTCGGTCCGCCGGGGACAATGGTCACGTCCAGCCCGTATTTCTTGTAGGTCCCGTCGGCGAGCGCCTGGTAATAGCCGCCGTGTTCGGGCTCCGGCACCCAATTGGTAGCGAAGCGGACCTTGTCGAGTTGCTGCGCTTGCGCGGCGGCGAGCGCCGTAGCGAGAATGACGAGGGATAACGCGATTTTCTTCATGATTTCACTCTGTCATCGTCGGCCTGCAATGGCCATCCCTGCCCTGACGCGCGAGGCCTGAACTTTCTTTGAGCCTTCCGAGACGCGGCTGCGCTGGTCACCTCTTTGACACAGGTTCATTTTATTCGTTCCAACTTGCGGCAGACCCTGCCTGATGATGTGATCCGAGGGTAGAACTGTCGCATCGACCGTCGTTTTGGGGGCGAGTCAGAGGCAATGCACGGCCAATTCTGCTCGCGGTCCCGCTTGGCATTTTGGACGCGAACGGCAGCGCCCGCGCGGTTTTGTGGCGCCTTGTGGCTCGCCCTGCTTGCGCCCGCCTCGGCCTACGCTGCCGGCGGCGCCTACGTCGTCGATGACGCGGCGGTCGGCAAGCCAGGCGAGTGCAAGGTCGAATCCTGGGTCGCGCTTGCCGATAATCACGACGTGCAGGCAATCACCCAGCCGGCTTGCGTGGTAAAGCTCGGCATTCCGATTGAGGTGACCGCCGCCTATGCGCGGACGCGCAGCGATGGCGAGTGGCAGAACTTTGCCGGTGGCAAGGCCAAGATCAATCTGGTGCCGGTCGAAACCGGTCGCATTGGTGTCGCCCTCGTCGACTTCGCCGTGTGGGACGTCCACACCGGCCAAAACAACTTCAATGCGCTGTACGTGCCGCTCACGTATCAGTTTAGCGATAGTTTCCGCATTAACGTCAATGCCGGCTGGCAATATGACGGCGCCCATCAAGCGAACCAGACTTATTGGGGAGCGGGCTTCGAATGGAATTTCGTACAACCTCTGACTTTGATCGGCGAACTCTTCCAATTCGCCGGGCCGCGCGTGGACCCCACGAGTTTCACTGAGCCGCGCGCGCAACTCGGCTTGCGCATCACGCCGCAGAAGAGCTTCGACATCGATCTCATCTATGGCCGCAATGTTTATGGCGAAAACGCCAACTGGTTCACGCTCGGACTGAACGTCCGGTTTTAGGCCCCCGATTGCGTCGCGGGCTTGCCCCGCAATTGCGCCAGCACCGCCGATACCGCGCGCCCGATCAACGGCCAGAACAGCAGGATGATCGCCAGCGTGGTGATCGAACCGACCAGCGGGTTCGACCAGAACACGCGCAGATCACCGTCAGCCCCAATCATCGACAGGCGGAAGGCGTCCTCGGCGCGGCTGCCAAGCACGAGCGCCAGCGTAAAGGGCGCCAAAGGGATGCCGATCTTCTTGAACACGTAGCCGACCACGCCGAACACCAGCATCAGCCAGATGTCGAACATCGCGTTCTGGATGGCGTAGGCGCCGATCGCGCAGGACACCACGATCATCGGCGCGATGGCGGCGAAGGGCACACGCAGCACCGCGGCGAAGATCGGCACCGTCGACAGTACCATGACGAGGCCGACGATATTGCCGAGATACATCGAGGCGATCAGGCCCCAGACGAAATCCTTGTGCTCGACGAACAGCAGCGGGCCCGGATTGAGGCCCCAGACCATCAAACCGCCGAGCAGGATGGCCGCCGTGCCCGAGCCGGGAATGCCGAGCGCCAGCATCGGCAGCAGAGCCGCGGTGCCGGAGGCATGCGCCGCCGTTTCCGGCGCGAACACGCCTTCAATGCGGCCCTTGCCGAAGCTTTCCGGGTCCTTGGCGAAGCGCTTGGCGAGATTGTAGCCCATGAACGATGCGGCGATGGCGCCGCCAGGCGTGATGCCGAGCCAGGCGCCGATGACCGACGACCGCAGCAGCGTCATCCAATAGCGCGGCATGTCCTTCCACACGGCCCACAACACGCGCAGGCTGATGCGCGCGGCGTGCCCGCGCAGCGCCAGCCGCTCTTCCATGGTGAGGAGGATCTCGCTGATGCCGAACAGGCCGATCACCGCCACCAGGAAGTTGATGCCGCGCAACAGATCGCTGAAGCCGAACGTCATGCGCAACTGGCCGGACACAGTATCCATGCCGACGCCGGCGAGTAGGAGGCCGAGCGCCATGGAGATGACGGTCTTGTGCTTGGCCTCGCGGCCGAGACCGACGAACGAGCAGAACGTAAGGAGGTAGACCGCAAAGAACTCCGGCGGCCCGAACCGCAATGCGAACGAGGCGATGCCGGGCGCCAGGAACGTAATGAGCAGCACCGCGAACAGAGAGCCGATGAACGAGGAGGTGAACGCCGCCGTGAGCGCTTCCGCCGCGCGGCCCTGCTGCGCCATCGGATAGCCGTCGAAGGTCGTTGCGACCGACCAGGCCTCGCCCGGGATGTTGAACAGGATCGAGGTGATGGCGCCGCCGAACAGCGCGCCCCAATAAATCGACGAGAGCATCACGATGGCCGAGGTCGGATCCATCGTGAAGGTCAGCGGCAAGAGGATGGCGACGCCGTTGGGGCCGCCCAGGCCCGGCAGCACGCCGACGAAAATGCCGAGCACCAGTCCGACCATCATCAAAGCGATGATCTTCCAGGTCATCAGGACCGCGAAGCCGTGAATGAGAAGGCCGAACGCTTCCATTGCTGAACCTCAGTATCCGAACAGGGCTTCGACCGGCCCCTTCGGCATGATGACGTCGAACGCGATTTCGAAGGTGACGAACATGACGATCGAGAAGACGAAAGCCGTGAGCAGCGACACCCACCAGGAAATGCGGCCGACCATGCGCATGAATCCCGCGATCAGCAGGAAGCTCGCGACGTAGAGCCCGAGCCACTGGGTGAACAGGCAGAACAGCAGCGTGGGGAAGAACACCTGCAAAACGCGGCGAAGCTGATCGCGTGTGACGAAGGTCTCGCCCGCGGCCACGCGACCGAAGACGATGGTGCCGAGGCCGTAAAGGCTCGCGAGCGCAAGAATGACCGAGAGATAGAACGGGAAGTATCCGGCTTGCGGGCCGTCCGACGCCCAGCCCGCGCCGGTGCGCATATTGTCGAAGGCGAGCAGCGCGGCGAGCGCGAGCAGGAGGACATAGACGATCGCTTCGACCGTTCGCGTGGCAGCGACGGGCGGCGAATCGGCGGCCGGCGCGGTCGGATCGTCGACGGCGATTTCGGGTTCGGTGGAGGACATTGCGACTCGTTTTCTCAGTGAGGAAGGCACGGTGCCAGACACCCTCTCCCCATTGGGAAGAGGGTGGGAGTGAGGGGCGCTAGGACTCTCGACCGGCCATTCCCCCTCACCCGCTCGCTTCGCTCGCGACCTCTCCCCACCCGAACTCGGGTTCACCCGAGTTCGGCACCTCAGACTGGCCGAAGTCGGAAACATCCGACTTCGGCTGGGGAGAGGTTAAGAAGCGCGCAGGACGATAACTACTTCGCGACGAAGCCGGCTTCCGTCATCAGGCCGGCGTTGAGCTTGTCGTCCTCCTCCAAGAACTTCACCATGTCATTACCGGTGAGGAAGATCGGCTTGAGTGCCTGCTTCTCCATGTAGTCCTTGTACTCGGGCGCCTCCGACACCTTCTTGAACAGATCGACGTAAAACGCGGTCTGCTCCGGCGTCACTTTGCCCGGGAGGAACATCGCGCGCAGCATCAGATACTGCACGTCGAGGCCTTCCTCCTTGCAGGTCGGGATGTCGTTCCACGACTGCGATTCGGTCACCTTGGCCTTGTAGGAGATGCGCTCCTTGTCGAAGACGCACAGCGCGCGCACCTGACCGGCGCGCCACACTTCGAGATTTTCCGACGGATTGTTCACGTTGGACGCGATGTGGTTGCCGACCAACTGCGTCGCCGCCTCTCCGCCCGATTTGTAGGGCAGATAAGCGAACTTGGCCCCGGTCTTCTTCTCCATGAATACCGTGAGGACGTGGTCCTCGCGCTTGGAGCCGGTGCCGCCCATCTTGAAGACCGGATTGGCGGTCTTGGCCGCGTCGATGAACTCCTTCACGTTCTTGTAGGGCAGCGTCGTGTTGTCCCACAGCACGAACTGGTCCATCGCGATCACGGCCACCGGCGACAGCTCGCGCCAATCGAACGGGATCTTGGCGGACAGCGGCAGCATGTAGATGAGCGAATAGGCGATCAGCACCTTGTTCGGATCGCCTTCGCTCGACTTCATGTACATCAGGGCTTCGGCGCCGGAGGCGCCGCCCTTGAGCGACACCACCATCGGCACCTTCATCAGATTGTGCTTCTGGATGGCGGCCTGGATCATGCGCGCCATCTGATCCGAGGCGCCACCAGCGCCGGCGGCGACGACGATTTCCACCGGCTTGGTCGGCTCCCAGGCCATGGCCGGCGCGCTGGCGAGCGCCGCGGCCATCGCCGCGCCGGCGAGAATGAGCTTCCTCATGTGCATCCTCCCTACCCTCGGGCCGGCTTTCCGATGAGTCGTGCCGCCCTTGTTATCAGCCCATTGTGCGGATGTAGCGCCGGAGTGCAAGTCATGCGTGCGCGCCGGCCAGAAAGCCGGGTAAATATCTCACGTGGCAGAGCATCCCGCGGGCGCCGTTTGGTGCCTGACGCCTCGCCAATACCGAATCGCCCGCTTGCGCGGGCGAAACAGCCTACAATCAAAGCATCAGTGCGTCAGACGAAATGGAAGTCGTCGGAATTGAGGTGCGCCTTGCTTGTATTGTCGATCTGGATCGTGTCGTGGGCATCGGCTGTGATGACGACGTTGCCGCCGGCTTGCGCCATATGTGACTGCACGGCTTGGAAATTCGGAAACACAGTGTGATCGAGCTGGATGACGTCGTGCCCGGTGCCGGTCGACTGAAAATCGGCGACGACGTCTTTCCCGAAATTCGGCGCGAACTCGAAGGTGTCGCTCCCGGCGCCGCCGGTCAGATAATCATTGCCCGGGCCGCCATTGATCTTGTCATTGTCGGTGCTCGAGCCGAAGAACAGATCCTGATGACCGCTCATGTCATAGTGGATGGACCCATTCGCATCGAGGTGCCATGTGTTCGGCGAGCCATCCGCCGCATCGAGCTTCTTGCCGTTGACTGTGACGCCCTCGATGGAGAGGTTGCGGTCACCCTGCGCATTGGCGAGGTCGTTGATGAATGACAGATCGAGGCTCGATACCTTGTCCGGGTTCTGAAACTTGAATGTGAAAGTCTGGTAGCCGGTCGAATCAGCCGCGTTGTGGAATTCGACCGTACTGCCGACCTGTTGCCCGTTGACCAGCAGGTTCATCTTTGGTCCCTCGCCGTCGACGACCGGGCCGAAGCCCGTCACCGTGACGGTCGTATCCGCCAGCTTGGTGATGGCGTCGGGACCTCCGCGGATCACGTCATTTCCAGCGCCGCCAAAGATCGTATCGTTTCCGAGCCCGCCCGAGATCGTGTCACTTCCGCTACCGACATCGATCACGTCGGCCGTCGGCGAGCCGGTGATGGTCGAAGGCGCCGCGTGGTCGTGCCCCGTGAACCAGTCGGTGATGAGCGATTCGGCCGGCTTGCCCATCGGCGAATAGCCTGTCGGCGAAACGGCATTGTCTGCATCCCATTGCCAGATATTGGCGCCCTTGAACCAGCTTCCGCCTTCCGAGCTCCACACATGAAAGAACGCGCTGAACGCGTCTGCTTGCTCGTGCGCGTCCGGCGTGCTGCCGCTCGGATTGCCGGGATTGATATTGGTGCCGTCGACGCTGCGGTAACCAACCTCGGTGAAAAGCACCTGCTTGCCGTAGTCGGTCGCAAGCGAATGGAAGAAGTCGACCGGCGACTTATGATCCATCGCGGTCGCCCAATAGGGGTCTTCCGGCACGCTGTTCCACGCATGGACCATCTGATCGACTGTCGGCGCGGTTTTGGTGGTCAATGGCGGATAGGCGTTGATGCCGATTTCGTTGACCTGATCCCAGAAGCTCACATTTTTGGCTTCATCGGTCGCCGCCGCATAGGTGATGGGGCCATGGTAGACTTGGCGCACCGCATGAATAAGATCCACCCAGTAGGAGCGGTATTGCGGGCCCGTCAGCTCGCTCAGTTCGTTGCCGATCGACAACGAATCCGCATGCGCCTGTTGCGCGACGCGCGCGAAGTCGACCATCTTGGCTTCGTAAGACGAAAAAAACGCGGCGGCATTGGACGGCGAAAGGGTCGACGCCACGGTTCCGTCGAGGCCCGACAGCATCGGCTTGAGCATCACCGACAGCCCGTCCGCGTGAGCGTTGGCAATTGCCGTGGCGATATTCGCGTCACTCTCGGTCTTGTCCGGCGTGTTGAGGACGCTGCTTCCACTTCGGTTGGACGTGAAGATGCGCGGCGCCAACTCTATGGAATTGGCGCCGGTTGCTGCGACGTCTTGCATGGCCGACGTCGCGTTGCCGGTGACGAGGTTGCCGTTGAAGTTCGACAAGACGCCGAATCCCTGAACGTCGAAAACTCCTGCCATCGCCATCCTCCGCGCTTCATCAATGAATCGCATCAAGCAGAGGCAAGCGGCAAAAGGATGTCAGGGCGTCAGCTACAGCGCAGCGCTGACTGTTTTCCACACCACAGATGCATCAGACTTTATGAGAAGAGAATTTCAGCGCGGAGGTAACCGCGTCTTCGCGTTAGACATACGGCGATTAGACATATGGATGAGCGCCTCAGCGGCCTGCCGCGAGGCTCATCGCAAGCACGCGCGCGACGTGCAGCGCATCGCGCGACGCGCCGTCGTGAATCTGATGCCGGCACGAGGTCCCGTCGGCAACGATCAGCGCATCGTCCGGCGCCTTGCGCACGGCGGGAAGCAATGACAGCTCGCCCATCTTCAGCGAGACATCGATGGTCGCCGAGTCGTAGCCGAACGAACCGGCCATGCCGCAGCAGCTCGATTCGATGGTTTCCACCGCGAGCTCCGGCACCAGCTTGAGCACGCTCTCCACCGCGCCCATGGCGGCGAAGGCCTTCTGGTGGCAATGGCCGTGCAGCAGCGCCTTCTTCGGCAGCGGGGCGAGGGGAAGATCGAGCGTACCCGCCTTCTGCTCGCGTGCGAGGAACTCCTCGAGCAGCAGGGAATTCGCCGCAAGCGCATCGACGGCGTCGCACTTAAGCAGCGCCGGCAATTCATCACGGAACGAGAACAGACAGCTCGGCTCGAGTCCGACCACCGGAATGCCGCGCTTCACGTAAGGCACAAGCGCATCGAGCGTGCGCTGCATCTCGCGCTTCGCCTCGTCGACCAAGCCGACGGAGAGGAACGTGCGGCCGCAGCAGAGCGGACGGTCGTTGCCGTCCTGCGGCAGCGCCGCGTGCACGCGATAACCTCCGGCATCGAGCACGCTCATGGCGGCGTCGAGGTTCTCGCGCTCGAAATAGCGGTTGAACGTATCGCCAAAGAGCACGACCTCGCGTGCGGGCGCCTTGTCGCCGAGGCTTTCGTAACGCCATTCGGAACGGTCACAATAAATGTCCTTGCGCCACTTCGGCAGGCTGCGCTTGCCCGAGAATCCAGCCAAACGGTCGGAGGCGCGGCGCAGCACCGGGCTGTCGTTGCGCAGATTGAACAGATACGGGTGCCGCGCGGCAAAAGGCGCATAGCGCGGCAAGAAGCCGATGAGGCGGTCATGCCAGGAGAGGCCGTGCTTCGCCGCGCGCGCGGCCCGCACCTCGATCTTCATGCGCGCCATGTCGACGCCGGTCGGGCACTCGCGGCGGCAGGCCTTGCATGAAACACAAAGCTTGAGCGTCTCCGCCATCTCGTCGGAGGCGAGCGCGTCCGGGCCGAGCTGGCCGCTGACCGCGAGGCGCAGCGTGTTGGCGCGGCCGCGCGTGACGTCGCGCTCGTCGCGGGTGACGCGATAGCTCGGGCACATGGCGCCGCCGGCGAGTTTGCGGCAGGCGCCGTTGTTATTGCACATCTCGATCGCGCCCTGGAAACCGCCGCCGGATCCTGGAAAAGCGGACCAGTCGAGATGAGTCTTGATGTCCTCGCCGTGATAGCCCGGCTTGTAGCGAAACAGGCTGCGGTCATCGAACTTGGGCGGCCGCACTACCTTGCCCGGATTGTAGAGGCCGTCCGGATCGAAGCGGTCCTTCACCTCCTCGAACGCGCGCGCAAGGCGCGCGCCGAACATCGGCTCGTTGAATTCCGAGCGCACCAGACCGTCGCCGTGCTCGCCGGAATGCGAGCCCTTGTATTCGCGCACCATGGCGAAGGCCTCTTCGGCGATCGCGCGCATGGCGTGGACGTCTTTCTCCTGACGCAGGTTCAAGATCGGCCGCACGTGCAGGCAGCCGGAGCCGGCATGCGCATACCAGGTGCCGCGCGTGCCGTTGCGCTCGAAGATGTCGGTGAGGCGCGTCGTGTAGTCGGCCAGATGCTCGAGCGGCACCGCGCAGTCCTCGACGAAGGACACCGGCTTTCCGGACTCCTTCATCGACATCATGATGTTGAGGCCCGAGGTGCGCACCTCGGTGATCGCGGCCTGAAGCTCGGGATTGAGCACCTCGACCACGCCGCCCCATTTGGCGCCTTGCTTGTCCCAGCCGAAGCCTAGATCGCCCATCGTTTCGTTGAGCTGGCGCAGCAGCCGCAGATTCTGTTCGTGATCGTCCTCGCCGAACTCCACGAGCAGGATCGCTTCCGGCGTCTCGCGCACGAAGCGCTCCAGTGTCGGCTGGAAGATCGGGATCTTGCGCGCAAGCTCGATCATGGTGCGGTCGATCAGCTCGACCGCGATCGGCTTCAGGCGCACCAGATGCTGCGCCGAGTTCATCGCCTCGTAGAAGCTGCCGAAGTGGCAGGCGCCGACCGCGCGGCGGCCGAGCAACGGCGACAGCTTCAGTTCGATGCGCGTGGAGAAGCCGAGCGTGCCTTCGGACCCGACCAGCACATGCGCCAGGTTGACGTCGTTCTTGCCCGGCACCAGCGCATCGAGATTGTAGCCGCCGACGCGGCGTTGGACCTTCGGGAAACGCGCCTCGATCTCGGAGGCTTCGCGTGCGCCGATCGCCAGCAGGTCCGTGGCGAGGGGGCGGAGGGGGGCCGGAACGTCGTCCAGGCCGCCGCCGATGCGACCGAAATGGCCGAGCGTGCCGTCGGCCAGGATCGCCTCGATGGAGAGCACGTTGTCGCGCGTCGTGCCGTAGCGCATCGAGCGGCCGCCGCACGAATTGTTACCAGCCATGCCGCCGATGGTGGCGCGAGAGGAGGTGGAGATATCGACCGGAAACCAGAGCCCACGGGCTTTGAGTTGCCGGTTGAGGTCGTCGAGCACGATGCCGGGCTCCACCGTGCAGCGCGCCCGGCGAATGTCGAGATCGAGAATGCGATTGAGATATTTCGAACAATCGACGACGAGCGATTCGCCGACGGTCTGGCCGCACTGGGAGGTGCCGCCGCCGCGCGCCAGCACGGCAACTTTCTCCGCGCGGGCAATGGCTATCGCCCGATCGGCTTCCCCAATCGTGCGGGGGGCGACCACGCCCACCGGCGCGATCTGGTAGTGCGACGCGTCGGTCGCATAACGGCCGCGGGTGAAGGGGTCGAAATGCACATCGCCGGTGATTTCGGCCCGCAGCCGTTGCTCCAGGCCTGGCCTCAGAACCGCCACGGCCTGCGTCCTTGTCGTGCGTCAGTGCGTCCATACATCGTCAGCATGATCACTTTGCCGAAAACTGCTTGACCGCAATGTTGCATTCATAGTTCAACGCCACAAGCGCCGCTCCCTTAGGCCGGGACGGGCCGTGGAAAAGCCCACGAAAATCCCTCGCAAGCTGCGTTTAGGAGCGACTGCAATGGCTAAGAATTCCTCGCGTTCAGTGGGGCGTCATTTCCTGCAAATTCCGGGGCCCACGACGGTGCCCGACCGCGTGATGCGGGCAATCGATACCCCGCTGATCGACCATCGCGGTCCGGAATTCGCCAAGCTGGCGCGCAAGTGCCTCGACGGCATCAAGACCATCTTCAAGACCACCAATCCTGTCATCATCTACACGGCGACCGGCACGGGCGCCTGGGAAGCCGCTTTGGTTAACACTTTGTCTCCGGGCGACAAGGTGCTGATGGTCGAGACCGGCCAGTTCGCCACGCTGTGGAAGAAGATGGCCGAGCGCATCGGCCTCAAGCCGGAGTTCATCACCTCCGACTGGCGCCACGGCGTCGATGTGAAGGCAGTCGAGGCGCATCTGCGCGACGACAAAGCCAAGGAGATCAAGGCCGTCTGCGTCCTCCACAACGAGACCTCGACCGGCGCGCTGACCCCGATCGCCGAGATCCGCAAGGCGATCGACGCCGCCGGCCATCCGGCGCTGTTCATGGTGGACACCATCTCCTCGCTCGCTTCGGCCGACTACCGGCACGACGAATGGGGCGTCGACGTTTCCGTCGGCGGTGCGCAGAAGGGCCTGATGCTGCCGCCCGGCATGTCGTTCAACGCCGTCAGCGACAAGGCGCTCTCCGCAACCAAGACCGCGACGCTGCCGAAGTCGTTCTTCGCCTGGGACGACATGCTCAACATGAACAAGCAGAGCTTCTTCCCCTACACGCCGGCGACGCAGATGCTGTACGGGCTCTCGGTCGGCATCGACATGCTGCACGAGGAAGGGCTCGACAACGTGTTCGCCCGTCACGAGCGTCTGGCGGAAGCCACGCGCCGCGCCGTGAAGGCCTGGGGTCTGGAGAACCTCAACAAGAACACCGCGCAGTATTCGCCGACGATCACGGCGGTGATGATGCCGGAAGGCCACGACGCCGATAAGTTCCGCGCGCTGGCGCTGGAGACGTTCAACATCTCCTACGGTGCGAGCTTCGGCGCCTATGCCGGCAAGTACTTCCGCATCGGCCACCTCGGCGACATCAACGACGGCACGCTGATCGGCGCGCTGGGCATCACCGAGATGGCGCTGTCGCTCGCCGGCGTTCCGTTCAAGAAGGGCGGCACGCAGGCGGCGATGGATTATCTCGTGTCCGCTCACGGCAGCAGCGCCAAGCAGGCGGCGGAATAAGCGCTTCCCGCTTTGCGGCTTTACAAGATTTGAAATGGCCGGCCTCGCGCCGGCCATTTTGTTTTTGGTTTCAATCTCTCGGTCGTCATTCCGGGGCGACGCGAAGCATCGAACCCGGAATCCAGAAGGCGAGCACGGCGCGTGTGGCTGGAATCCGGGTTCGCGCCTGTGGGAACACCCCGCCCACTCGCCCACCATCGGCTGTGCTGGCCAGAAACCCGCAGCCCTGCTATGGCCTCGGCGAATAGCCGGCTTGGCTGGAACCTTATGGCCCCAGCGGGTATAAAGCCGCCCAAACGAACAAAGCCAAAGTGAGGAGAACACCGATGGATCAAACCGTCCGCAAGATCAGCGCCGATGATATCAATCCGCGCCATAACTGGGGCCGCGCTTTGCCCTCGCTCGGCACCATGGGCGTCGACTTCGAGGAGCGCGTCGATTACCGCCGCCTGCACCGCTACCGCCTCGGCCGCGCCAAGCAGGCGCTGGAGAATTCCGAACTCGGCGCCCTCTTGGTGTTCGACGTCAACAACATCCGCTACCTGACCTCGACCAAGATTGGCGAGTGGGAGCGCGACAAGCTCGCCCGTTGGGCGCTTCTGACCCGCACCGGCGAACCGATCCTGTGGGACTTCGGCTCCGCCGCCGTGCACCACAAGCTCTATGCGCCCTGGCTCGAGCCGCAGAACTGCAAGGCCGGCCTGATCGGCCTGCGCGGCACCGTGCAGCCCTCGTTCGGGCTGATGAAGCGCCACGCCGAAGAGATCGCCTCGATGCTGAAGGAAGCCGGCGTCGCCGACATGCCGGTGGGCGTCGATATCATCGAGCCGCCGATGATGTTCGAATTGAACAAGGCCGGTGTGAAGGTCGAAGACGGCCAGCAGGTGATGCTGGAAGCGCGCGAGATCAAGTCGCAGGACGAGATCGCGCTGCTCAATCGCGCCGCCGCGATGGTCGACGGCGCCTATCACATGGTCAACGAGGAACTGAAGCCGGGCGTGCGCGAGAACGACATCGTCGCCAAGGTGAACGAGTTCCTCTATCGGCACGGCTCCGACGACGTCGAGGCGGTGAACGCCATCTCCGGCGAGCGCTGCAATCCGCATCCGCACAACTTCACCGATCGCCTGATCCGCCCCGGCGACCAGGCCTTCTTCGACATCCTGCAAGCCTTCATGGGCTACCGCACCTGCTATTACCGCACCTTCAATGTCGGCCGCGCTACGCCCGCGCAGCACGACGCCTACAAGAAGGCGCGGCAGTGGCTCGACGACGCCATGGAGCGCATCAAGCCCGGCGCCTCGACACGCTACATCGCCGAGGCCTTCCCGACGGCGCAGGAGTTCGGCTTCCCGGACGAGATGTCGGCCTTCGGCCTGCAGTTCGCCCACGGCCTCGGCCTGGCGCTGCACGAGCGGCCGATCATCTCGCGCGTGATCTCGATGGATCACCCGACCGAGATCAAGGAAGGCATGGTGTTCGCGATCGAGACCTATTGCCCGGCGACCGACGGCTACTCCGGCGCGCGCATCGAGGAAGAGGTCGTGGTCACCGACAAGGGCTGCCAGGTGATCTCGCTGTTCCCGGCCGAGGAGCTGCCGATCGCGAACAGGTATTGATGAGGCTGGTGGCGTTCGCGCGCCGCTTCTATCGGCCTCACGCTGTCTCGAACAGCGCAAGTCGGCCTT
>DASXOK010000031.1:0-15851 GCA_036494425.1 Pseudolabrys sp. | reverse complement strand
CGGCGAGACTAACACCACGACGCGGGAAAAGCTTCCCGGGTTACAACCCGGCGGCCGCCGGCATCGGCTGCGCGCGTCCGGTGCGCTCTTTCTTGAGCAACTCGGCGAGCAGGAAGGCGAGATCGATCGCCTGCTCGGCATTGAGCCGCGGATCGCAGACCGTGTGATAGCTGTCGTTGAGATCGGCGTCGGTGATGGCGCGGGCGCCGCCGGTGCATTCGGTCACGTTCTGCCCGGTCATCTCCAGATGCACTCCGCCGGCATACGTGCCTTCGGCCTGGTGCACCTCGAAGAAGCTGCGGACTTCCTTGAGGATCAGGTCGAACGGGCGCGTCTTGTAACCGCTTGCCGAGGTGATGGTGTTGCCGTGCATCGGGTCGGACGACCAGACCACGACCTTGCCTTCGCGCTTCACCGCCCGCACGAGCGCCGGCAATTGGTCGCCGACCTTCTCCGCGCCGACGCGCACGATCAACGTCAGCCGGCCCGCCTCGTTCTCCGGGTTGAGGATGTCGATCAGGCGCAGCAGGTCGTCGGTCTTCATCGACGGGCTGCATTTGAGGCCGAGGGGGTTTTTCACGCCGCGCGCGTATTCGATGTGCGCGTGATCGAACTGCCGCGTGCGGTCGCCGACCCACAGCATATGGCCCGACGTGGCGTACCAGTCACCCGTGGTCGAATCGACGCGCGTGAGCGCCTCCTCGAAGCCGAGCAGCAGCGCCTCGTGGCTCGTGTAGAAATCGGTCGTACGCAGTTCGGGATGGCTTTCAAGGTCCAAGCCGCAGGCCTGCATGAAGCCGAGCGCCTCCGATATGCGGTCGGAGAGTTCGACGTAGCGGCGCGACTGCGGGCTGTCCTTGACGAAGCCGAGCATCCACTGCCGCACGCTGCCCAAGTTGGCGTAGCCGCCCTGCGCGAAGGCGCGCAGCAGGTTCAGCGTCGCCGCTGACTGGCGATAGGCATCCATCTGCCGGCGCGGGTCGGGCATGCGCGACTCCGGCGTGAAGGCGATGTCGTTGATGATGTCGCCGCGATAGCTCGGCAGCTCGATGCAGTTGCGCTTCTCGGTCGGCGAGGAGCGCGGCTTGGCGAACTGGCCGGCGATACGGCCAACCTTCACCACCGGCGAAGCGGCGGCATAGGTCAGCACCACCGCCATCTGGAGGAACATCCGGAAGAAGTCGCGGATGTTGTTGGCGCCGTGCTCGGCGAAGCTTTCCGCGCAGTCGCCGCCCTGAAGCAGGAAAGCCTGCCCATTGGCGACGCGGGCGAGCTGCTTCTTCAGGCTGCGCGCCTCCCCGGCAAAAACCAGCGGTGGAAAGGTCGCAAGCTGCTTCTCCACGTCGGCCAAAGCCTGCCGGTCCGGATAATCCGGCACCTGCTGGATCGGCTTGTTGCGCCAGCTATCGGGCGACCAACGTTCGGGCATCGCACGGTACTCCATGGATTGGCCGGGGTTATACACAGGCCCCGCCGATCAGGCCACAGAATTGAAAGGCCCACGGCATGCGTCGCCGGGCCGGGCAATCAGCCGTTATATGGGGCGCTTAACTGGCCATCCGGCACGCCGTTGCAAGGGCGGCCGGCCCTATTCGGCCGCGGCGCGGGTGTAGCTCACAGCCTTCTCGCGCAAGGTCACGAGTTCCTCGGCCGCGGTCGGGTGCACCGCCATGGTGGCGTCGAAGTCGGCCTTGGTGGCCCTCATCCTCACCGCGATGCCGACGACCTGGATCAGTTCGCCGGCGTCGGGGCCGACGATATGGCAGCCCACCACGCGATCGGTGATCCCGTCCACCAGCAGCTTCATGAAGGTGCGCGTCTGCCGTCCGGCGAGCGTCGCCTTCATCGGGCGGAACGTGGTCTTGTAGACGTCGACCTTGATGAGTTGCTCCCGCGCTTGCGCCTCGGTGAGGCCGATGGCGCCAACCTCCGGCTCGGTAAAGACCGCCGTCGGCACGTTGTCATGGTCGACCGGCGTCGGCTTGCCGCCATAGAGCGTATCGGCGAAGGCATGGCCTTCGCGGATCGCCACCGGCGTGAGGTTCACGCGATTGGTCACATCACCGACCGCGTAGATGTTCGGGACCGACGTCCGCGAATATTCGTCAACCTCGATCCCGCCGTGCCCGCGGATCTTGATGCCGACCGTCTCGATCCCGCACCCCATGACGTTCGGCCGGCGGCCGAGCGCGAACATGACTTTGTCGACGACGACGGTCTTCTGGTTGGAGACGTGCACGGTGAATTCGTCGCCCGATTTTTCGATCGCCTCGACCTGGTGCCCGCTCAGAATGGTGATGCCGCGCGCACGCATCTCCGCGCGCAGATGCTCACGCAGATCGTCGTCGAAGCCGCGCAGGATATTGTCGGCGCGGCACACGACCGTCACTTCGCTGCCGAGGCCGGTGAAGATGCTGGCGAACTCCAGCGCGATGTAGCCACCACCCTGAATGAGAATTCGCTTCGGCTGCTCCGGCAGATGCAGCGCCTCGTTTGACGAGATCGCATGCTCGAGGCCGGGAATCTTCGGCCCATAATGCGGCCAGGCGCCGGTCGCGATCAGGATCGTCTTTGCGCGCACCCGCGTCCCGCTGTCAACAAGACGCACCGTGTGAACGTCCTCGATAACGGCGCGGCTCTTCACCAGGTCGACTTTGAAGCGCTCGAGCGTGGTCGTGTAGGCCGCCTCCAGTCGTGCGATCTCGCGGTCCTTATTGGCGATCAGCGTCGGCCAACTGAACGTCGGCTCGCCCACGGTCCAGCCGTAGCCGGCGGCATCCTCGAAATCGTCGGCGAAGCGCGAGGCGTAAACGAGAAGCTTTTTCGGCACGCAGCCGCGGATCACGCACGTGCCGCCAACGCGGAATTCCTCGGCGATCATCACCCGCGCGCCGTAGCTCGAAGCGATGCGCGCGGCCCGCACACCGCCCGAACCGGCTCCGATCACAAACAGGTCGACGTCGTGGTCCGCCATTCTCACTTCCACTCTTTAATCAGACGCGCCGGAAACCGGGCCCGGCGCGCGGGCGGTCACATCGCGTGTCCCTTCTTCTTCAGCTCGTCGCGCATCGTGGCGATCACGCCGTCGGAGAGTTTGTTGGCCCAGTCCTGCGCGAACTTCATGCTGCTGTCGACGACCTTCGGCTGTTGCGCAAGCAGCTTCTGTCCCGCCGGAGACCTATAGAAGGCCAGGATATCTTTCAGCTCCTGCTCACTGAAATTTGTCGCATAGAGGCGCGCCACCTCGTCGGTCAGCTCGCTGAACCGCGGCGCCAGATCGGTGCGCATCTTGGCGGAAATCTCGTTGAGATCTTTACTCAGGCTCGGGTCCTGCTGCAGGAAAAGAAGCTTCGCCTGCTCCACGACGCCAGCGATCAGTGGGTTGAACAGGCTGGTGGTGCCCGTGACCGCGATCAGTTCCTTGGCGGTCGCCAGGGCCGCGGGGGACGGCTGCTGCTGTTGCGCGTTGGCCGCCGGGCTCGCCATGACGAGCACGACGGCAACCGCGGCCAGCCGCGCGGCGCGATGAGTGGCCTGTAAGAAACGCATTATCTCGACTCCGTTCTCTGGAAACGTCAGCGCTCGACGATTCTGATGCCATCTGTTCCGGCAAGAATGGCCGTGTGGGCGAGGTCGATGAAAAGGCCGTGCTCCATGACCCCCGGAATGGCCGCCAGCGCATGCGCCATGGCTCTTGGCTCGTCAATCCGTCCGAGCGCGGCATCAACGATCCAGTGGCCGCCATCCGTGACGAAAGCATGACCGTCCTTACCCTGCCGCAGCGGCAACGGAACGCTCCCTTGGAGCCCGGCGATGGCCTTATCCACAGCCCTGCGTGTTGCTCCCGCGCCGAACGGCGCGATTTCGACCGGCAGCGGAAAGCGGCCGAGCGTGTCGACCCATTTGCTCTCGTCGCCGATGACGATCATGCGCGCGGACGCGGCGGCGACGATCTTCTCGCGCAGCAGCGCGCCACCGCCGCCTTTGATCAGGACGAGATCGGGACCGACCTCGTCGGCGCCATCGACCGTCAAATCGAGCTCGGACGTTTCGTCGAGCGTCGTCAGCGGAATGCCGCAACGCTTGGCGTCGGCGTGCGTCGCTTCCGACGTCGGCACGGCGACGATGTCGAGCCCGGCCCGCACGCGCTCGCCGAGGACTTCGACGAAATGCCTGGCGGTCGAGCCGGTGCCGAGCCCAACCCGCATGCCGGGACGTACGAACTCGACGGCACGCACGGCGGCTGCACGTTTTTGGGAATCGGCGTTCATCGTTACCGTTGAAATTTCAGTCTGTTTTGAGGCTGTGTTGCGCGCTTATCTAGCCCCGATCCGACCGTCTGAATAGCCGAAAATGCTGCCCCGGCGTGCGGTATTTGGGCTTGCAAGGATGGCGCGCGGGCGTTAGCGATCCCCGCTATGGCGACCCCAACCATCGTTTTCGACCTCGACGGCACGCTTGTCGACACCGCCCCCGACCTGATCGACACCCTCAACGTGATCTTTGAACGTGAAGACATGCCGCCGGTCCCCTACGACACGGCGCGCAACCTTATCGGCGGCGGCGCACGAGCGATGATTGTGCGCGGCATCGAAGCGGAACGTCGCGTACTCACGCCGGTCAAAGTCGAGCAGATGTTCGCCGACTTCATTGCGTACTACAGTGAGCACATCGCCGATCGCTCACGGCCCTTCCCGGGCCTCGTCGAAACGCTCGACATATTGACGTCTCGCGGTTGCCGCTTGGCTGTCTGCACAAACAAGCTCGAAGGCCTGTCGCGACTGCTGCTCGGCAGACTCAATCTTGCCGATCGCTTCGCCGCCATTTGCGGTCAGGACACATTCGGAATCCAGAAGCCGGATCCGGAGGTGCTGCGCCGTACGATCGCGGCTGCCGGCGGCACGACGCAGCAGGCGATCATGATCGGGGATTCGCTGACGGACGTTCGCACCGCCCGTGCGGCGAGCATCCCGGTGATCGCGGTTGATTTCGGCTACAACGAAACGCCTATTGCCGAATGTGCGCCGGACCGGCTCATCAGCCATTTCACCCAGTTACCTGGCTCCATCGAGACGATTCCATTCGCGAAATGACGGAGGCTGACTGCTGTTATGGTTAACGCGGTAAGGTTAATAGATCGCTTTGTGTTGCACCCACATGACCCGGCCCGTATTCTGCCTGATCGGGGGGCGGCCTCTGTCGCTCCAGTTGGACGGGTTAACACGATGTACCGAGTGATTGCGATCATCGGCGGTGCGCTGGCTCTTGCAGCGTGCTCGTCAAGTTCCAACTGGTTGAATCTCGACGCGCTGAAACCGTCGCCGACGATGGACACCGTCCGTTTCGAATCCGACCCTCCGGGGGCGGAAGCGAAGACCTCCACCGGTCAGACCTGCACCACGCCTTGCGCGCTGGCACTGCCGACCAGTGGACCGCTGACGGTCACCTTTGCGCTGGCGGGCTACCAGCCTGAGACGCAGAGCCTCGACGTCGTGTCGAACACCGGCTCCACGCCGACGCTACAACCGAACCCGGTTTCGGCCGAGCTGACCGCCGCCGCGCCGCCGCCGAAGCAGAAGAAGCCTGTCCACAGGCGGGCGAAGACGAGTGCCAAGCCCGCGCCGAAGCAGCCGTCCGCGGCCGCCGCGCCTGCGGCGGCACCTGCGGCTTCGGCGCCCGCACCGGCACCGGCACCCGCGGCGGCGCCCGCTGCACCGCCGGCACAGCAGAGCCCCTCCCCCTGGCCGGCCGCGCCCGCCCCGCAGCGCTGATCCAGCGGTCAACATCAACGTGATCGCGGCCCGCGAGCCATTCGCGGGCCGTTTTGCTAGAGGCCAGCCTTCGCCTGGCTGGACCCCTTTGTGAATATCGGCCAGAGTTCCTACATACACCAGAGAAACGACACCGCGCCGGGATCACGAATGGCCGCTGCCAACGGAACTTCCGCCATCACACTTGACCGGAGCACCGCACGCCCGCGCGCGCTGGTCGATCCCTTTGCGCGCGCCATCACTTATCTGCGTGTCTCGGTAACCGACCGCTGCGACTTCCGCTGCGTCTATTGCATGTCGGAGCACATGAGCTTTCTGCCGAAGGCCGATCTGCTCAGTCTCGAAGAGCTGGACCGGCTCTGCAGCGCCTTCATCGCCAAGGGCGTGACCAAGTTGCGTCTGACCGGCGGAGAGCCGCTGGTGCGGCGCGGGATCTTGACGCTGGTGTCCTCCCTCTCGCGCCACCTCGCGAGCGGCGCGCTCAAGGAGCTCACGCTCACCACCAACGGCTCGCAGCTCGAGAAACATGCGTCCGAATTGAAGGAGCACGGCGTCGAGCGAATCAACGTCTCGCTCGATACGCTCGATCCGGACAAGTTCCGCGCCATCACCCGCTGGGGCGATCTCGGCAAAGTGCTGGCGGGCATCGACGCCGCGCAGGGCGCCGGACTGAAGGTGAAGATCAACGCCGTGGCGCTGAAAGGCGTCAACGAAGACGAAATCGGCGATCTCATCGCCTGGGCGCATGGCCGCGGCATGGACCTGACGGTGATCGAAGTGATGCCGCTGGGCGACGTCGAAGAGTCGCGGCTCGACCAATATCTGCCGCTGTCGCTGGTGCGCGCGCGCCTCGCCGATCGCTACACGCTCGAAGACATCGACTACCAGACCGGCGGTCCGGCGCGTTATGCGCGCGTCAATGAGACCGGCGGGCGCCTCGGCTTCATCACCCCGATGACGCACAACTTCTGCGAATCCTGCAATCGTGTGCGCATCACGTGCACCGGCACCCTATTCATGTGCCTGGGCCAGGAGGATGCCGCCGATCTGCGCGCGCCGTTGCGCGCCTCCGAAAGCGACGACCTCATCCACGCGGCCATCGACGAAGCGATCACCCGCAAGCCGAAGGGGCACGACTTCGTCATCGACCGCCGCCAGAGCCGGCCGGCCGTCGCGCGGCACATGAGCGTCACCGGCGGCTGATACCGCCCGTTCTCGCCGATTTTCTCGCCGCATCGCACAACGACCGGCGCGAGCATTCGCCTTTTGGCGCATAGCTGTGGCGCCCATCAACAAACGATTTTCATGCCAAGTGCCGCATTTGGGCGCCATGGCGGGCCCTCCACAATTTCGCCATTGACGCCCAGCGGCGCCATCGGATTAAGGTGGGCCGTCGCGGCCGCACGGTCGAGACGTGGGGAACTGAGAGCAAGAACAAGAACGCCGCCGGAGGTACCGGCCGAGAGGGGAGATGCAGTTGGGCGCGCTCGACGCAGTGCTGAAATCTTTTTTGCCGGCATCGCGGGTGATCGATTCTGCCAACACATGGATCGGCAAACGTCTGGCGTGGCTGATCCTGGCCGCCGTGCTGGTTTCGGCGGTCAATGCCAGCGTGCGTAAGATCTTCGACACCTCATCGAATTCATGGCTCGAATTGCAATGGGTGTTGTTCAGCGTCGTGTTCCTGCTGTGCTCGCCGTGGACGCTGCTCGCCAATGAGCACATCCGCATCGACATCGTGAACAACATGCTGCCGAAGCGCGTGCGCGACAGCATCGACGTCATCGGCCATGCCTTCTTCCTGCTGCCGCTGACCATCGTGATGATCATCACCGGCATTCCCTTCTTCTATCGCTCATTCGCGATCAACGAGCAGTCGGGCAATGCCGGCGGCCTGCCGCAATGGCCGTCCAAGGCGCTGATCATGATCGCCTTCGCCCTGCTGCTCATCCAAGGCCTTTCGGAATTTGTGAAGCGCATCGCCATCATGCGCGACCTCATCCCCGATCCCCACGCCAGCCAGACGACCGTGTTGGAAGCCGAAGTCGAACACATCGTCGAAGCGATCGAGAAACGCTAACGCGACGCGTAGGGGATCGGGGCAGCGCATGACAGCATTCTTCATCGAGAACATGGCGCCGATCATGTTCGCGGCCCTGGTGGTCGTGCTGCTGCTCGGCTACCCGGCGGCGTTCTCGCTCGGCGCCGTTGGATTGTTCTTCGCGTTGATCGGCATCGAACTGGGCCAGTTCTCGCCCGACTTCCTGCAGGCTCTGCCGGAACGCGTCTACGGCGTGATGAACAACGACACGCTTCTGGCGATTCCCTTTTTCACCTTCATGGGATTGGTGCTCGAACGCTCCGGCATGGCGGAGGACCTGCTCGACACCATCGGGCAACTGTTCGGCACCGTGCGCGGGGGTCTTGCCTATGCGGTGATCTTCGTCGGCGCGCTGCTGGCCGCCACAACCGGCGTCGTCGCGGCGTCGGTGATCTCCATGGGGCTGATCTCGCTGCCGATCATGCTGCGCTACGGCTACGACCGGCGCGTCGCATCAGGCGTGATCGCCGCCTCCGGCACGCTGGCGCAGATCATCCCGCCGTCGCTGGTGCTGATCGTGATGGCCGACCAGCTCGGCCGCTCGGTCGGCGACATGTACGAGGGCGCCTTCATTCCGGGGCTGGTTCTCGCCGGCCTCTATGCGTTCTACATCTTCCTCGTCACGATCCTCTATCCCAAGGCGACGCCGGGCCTTCCAGTGGAAGCGGTCGGCTTCCGCGAGCCCGACGGCGGCCGCGGCCTGATCTCCCTCGGTGTGCTGGCGGTCGTCAGCGGCGTCTTCGGCTGGTTCATGATGCGGCACTCGGAAACGCATGGAGCCGACTACGTCGTACTCACGATGTTCTTCGGTATCATCTTCGCTTTTGCCGTCGCCGTGCTGAATTGGATCACCAGCCGCCTCCTCAACTTCCGCTTCCTCTCGCACATGGCGCAGCAGACCACCTTCGTGATGGTGCCGCCGCTGTTCCTCATCTTCCTCGTGCTTGGCACGATCTTCATTGGCGTTGCAACGCCGACCGAAGGCGGGGCCATGGGCGCGACCGGCGCGCTGATCCTCGGCGCGCTCAAACGCCGGCTGACCTGGGACCTCGTGCGCCAGGCGGTCGAATCCACGGCGAAACTATCGTCCTTCGTCGTGTTCATCCTGATCGGCGCGCGCGTGTTTTCGCTGACGTTCTACGGCGTCAGCGGCCACATCTGGGTCGAGCACCTGCTGGTGTCGCTGCCCGGTGGCCAGGTTGGCTTCCTCATCTTCGTCAACGCCTTCGTCTTCGTGCTCGCCTTCTTCCTCGACTTCTTCGAGCTGGCATTTATTGTCATCCCCCTGCTCGGCCCCGCCGCGGAGCATCTCGGCATCGACCTGATCTGGTTCGGCGTGATCCTGGGCGTGAACATGCAAACCTCGTTCATGCATCCGCCCTTCGGCTTCGCGCTGTTCTATCTGCGCTCGGTGGCGCCGAAGGAGCCCTTCCTCGATCGCGTCACCGGCAAGCGCACCGAAGGCGTCACCACCGGACAGATCTACTGGGGCGCCGTTCCCTTCGTGATCATCCAGGTGATCATGGTCTTCCTGGTGATCCTCTTCCCCGCCATGGTCATGCACTACAAAGGCACGGGCACAGGCATCGATCCGAATAAAGTGAAGATCGAAATCCCGCAGATCGACATGCCGCAACTCGATCTCAGCCAGCCGCCGAACTTCAAATAGCTGATCGATGCAATCCGAAATCAAGAAGCCCGGAGCTTTCGCTCCGGGCTTTTCGCTTTTCGTCTTCGATTGCGAAGGTCAGGCGCGCGACGAGCGGATCATGAAGTTGTCGTAGCTGTACTCCGCCACTTGGAACCACTGATAGGCATTCTTGGTGAAGTCCATCATCGAGTCGTTCACCTTCCTGAACCTGGCATTCTCTTTGGCCACCTCGCCATGGACTTCCATGGTTGCCTTGTAGGACGCTTCCATGATCGCCGGAGAGAACACGTGCAGCTTCGTGCCGCCGGCCAGCAGCCGACGCAGCGCCTGCGGGTTGAGGTGATCGTACTTGGCCATGCACCAGGTGTTGGCGTAGTGCCCGGCCTGTTCGAGCACCGCCTGATAGGACTTCGGCAGAGCATTCCATTTGTCGAGATTGACGAAGGCGAAGATCATCGAACCGCCTTCCCACCATCCCGGCGCATAGTAATGGGGAGCGACCTTGTAGAAGCCGAGCTTCTCGTCGTCATAGGGACCGACCCACTCCGCCGCATCGATCGTACCCTTCTCCAGCGCCGGATAGATGTCGCCGCCTGCGATCTGCTGCGGCACGCCACCCAGCTTCTGCAGGATGCGGCCGGCCCAGCCGCCGATGCGCATCTTCAGGCCCTTGATGTCGTCGACCGAATTGATTTCCTTGCGGTACCAGCCCCCCATCTGACAGCCCGTTTGTGCGGCCAACAGCCCTCTGATGTTGTACGTCTTGTAGAATTCGTTGAGTACGGCATCGCCGCCGCCCTGCGTCCACCAGCCTTGATTGATGCGCGCATTCGGCCCGAACGGCACCGACGTTCCGAATCCGAAGGTCGGGTCCTTGCCGAAGTAATAGTAAGAGGCGGTGTGGCCGATCTCGACGGTCCCATTCTGCACCGCATCGACGATGGCGAGGCCCGGCACGATTTCGCCGGCGGCGAAGACCTGGATCTGGAATTTTCCATCGGTCGCTTCGCCGACCGCCTTGGCCATCGTTTCAGCCGCGCCATAGAGCGTATCGAGCGACTTCGGCCAACTGCACGGCATGCGCCATTTGATCGCCGGCATTGATTGCGCAATGGCCGGCGCAGCAATCGTGCCGGCCGCCGCGGCCCCGAGACCGGCGGCTTTCAAAAATTGACGACGCTTCATCGAAGTGCCCTCCCTGGTGGTTTTGCTGGCGGACTCCGCGTGTCACGCGGGCTCCGTTCTTTTTGCCCCCTCGGGGCGCCCCGTGTTAGGGGCAGATTCCCCGAACGCAGTGTGCACCTCTCTGGCAAAAGTTGTAAGTAGGCGGGAAGCGCCCGCGTTGCGGTGCAAAAATACGTCGGGACCGGCTTGGTGAGCCGGCCCCGTTTGTACGCCGATTGTCTGCGATCAGCCTTTGCTGCGGCTGCGGATCATGAAGCTGTCGAAGCTGTACTCCGCGACTTGCCACCACAGATACTCGTCGCTGCGGAAGGCCTGCATCGACTCGAGCACCTTCTTGTAGTCGGCATTGGTGGCCGAGGTTTCCGCGTTCACCTCATTGGAGGCCTTGAGACAGGCTTCCATCACCGACTGGCTGAACGGACGCAATTGCACGCCGTTCGCCACCAGGCGCTTGAGCGCTTGCGGATTGCGGGCATCGTAACGCGCGGTCTGCTCGGCATTGACTGCACCGGCGGCCGCGCGCACCACCGCCTGATAGTTTTTCGGCAGCGAATTCCACTTGGCGAGATTGATCTGCAAGTGGTTCGTCGTGCCGCCTTCCCACCAGCCCGGATAATAGTAGAACTTCGTCACTTTGTAGAAGCCGAGCTTCTCGTCGTCGTAAGGGCCGACCCACTCGGCCGCGTCGATTGTGCCCTTCTCCAGCGCGGGATAGATGTCGCCGGCAGCGAGTTGCTGCGGAATAAGGCCGAGCTTCTGCAAGGTCTTTCCGGCCCAGCCGCCAATGCGCATCTTGATGCCGTTGAAGTCGCCTGGCTGTTTGATCTCCTTGTTGAACCACCCGCCCATCTGGCAGCCGGTGTTGCCCATCAGGAGATTGTACGTGTTGAACTTGGCGCCGAACTCATCCATCAGTTTCTGGCCGTCGCCTTCATAGAACCAGGCGTTCTGCTGGCGGGCGTTGAGACCGAACGGAACGGCGCAGAACAGCGCCCAGGTCGGATCCTTGCCGATGTAATAGTAGTAGGCCGTGTGGCCCATCTCGACTGTGCCGTTCTGCACCGCGTCGAGCGTCTGCAGGCCGGGCACGATCTCGCCGGCGGCGAAGGCCTGAATCTGGAATTTCCCGTCGGTCGCTTCGCTCACATATTTGGCGAAACTCTCGCAGGAGCCGTAGAGCGTATCGAGCGATTTCGGCCAGCTCGCAGTCAGGCGCCAGCGCAGCTCGGGCATTGACTGGGCAATTGCCGGCGCAGCAATGGCCGCGCTCGCCGCAGCGCCAAGCCCGGCCGATTTCAAGAATTGACGACGCTTCATGAGATTACCTCCCTGGTGTGCCGTTGTTATTTCTATGTTTGGACGTATCCCGGCAGATGTCGCCCTGGGGCAAGGATGACGTGTTGTAAGGGGGAAATCCAGCCATCCTGCGCAAAAGAAAAGCCCCCGCCGGAGTATCCCCGGCGAGGGCCTGTCGCTCAAAAAACGCCTGTAGAAAACTGCTTTTTCAGCCGTGCGAGCGCATACGCACCATGAAGGCGTCGAAGCCGAGCTCGGCTACCTGCCACCACAGATATTCGTCGCCGCGGAAGGCGACCATGCTGTCGTAGACCTTTTTGAAATCGGCGTTCTTCGCGCTGACTTCGTTGTAAGTGTCGGTGGTCGCCTTGTAGGACGCTTCCATCACCGGCTGCGGAAACGGACGCAACTGGGCGCCGCCCGCGACGAGGCGCTTGAGCGCGCCCGGATTGCCCGCATCATATTTTGCGATCATCCAGTTATGCGCGGTGTCGGACGCGGCCTTCACGATGGCCTGGTAGTTCTTCGGCAGCGCATTCCACTTATCGAGGTTGATGAAGTTGTGCAGCATCGCGCCGCCCTCCCACCAACCCGGGTAGTAGTAGAACTTGGCGACCTTGTAGAAGCCGAGCTTCTCGTCGTCATAGGGACCGACCCACTCGGCCGCGTCGAGCGTGCCCTTCTCCAGCGCCGGGTAGATGTCGCCGCCCGCGACTTGCTGCGGCACCGCGCCCATCTTGCTGAAGATCTGTCCGGCAAAACCGGCGATGCGGAATTTGAGACCCTTCACGTCATCGACGGTCTTGATCTCCTTGCGGAACCAGCCGCCCATCTGACAGCAGGTGTTGCCGGCCATCAGCGCCATGAAATTGTATTTCTTGTAGAACTCGTTCGCGAGCTCGAGGGCGCCGCCGAACTGCATCCACGACTGCTGCATGCGCGTGTTGAGGCCGAACGGCTGCGCGGTGAACAGGCCGAAAGTTGGGTCCTTGCCGACGTAATAGTAAGACGCGGTGTGCGCCATCTCGACGGTGCCGTTGCCTACGGCGTCGGCGGCCTGAAGGCCGGGCACGATTTCGCCCGCGGCGAAGCACTGGATCTGAAACTTGTTGTCGGTCGCTTCGGCAACTGCCTTGGCGAACACCTCGCCCGCCCCATACAGGGTGTCGAGCGAGCGCGGGAAGCTCGAGGTCAGGCGCCACTTCAGATCGGGTGACGATTGTGCGATGGCGGGCTTCGCGATCGAAGCGACTGCGAGACCGGCGCCAGCCGCGCCCAGAAATTGTCGGCGTTTCATTCTCTTCCAACTCCAGTTTTCTTTGTCTTCCGTCGGGATCGACGGCTTGGGCAGTTCCAAAGCAGGTCGACGCACGGCCGGCCAGCGCCCCCCGCTGCATGACCCGCATGTGAGCAATGCGATGACCACAGAGCGGTTGGGTGGCGCAACTTCGACTTTCGTCGAAGGCGGTGCAATATCCGGCGGACGTCCCCTTACGGGTCCATCCAGAATTATTCGGGTAAATAAATCGGTTACGCAGGCAGGCCGTTAGGCCTCGATGACGATCTTCGGCGCCGCCCGGCCAGCTGCGCCGCCCTTGATCTGCGCCAGCACCTGCGCCGCGATGTCGCGGTAGATTTTCGCGTGCGGACCGTCCGGCTCGGTCGCCACCACCGGCAGGCCGGCGTCCGACTTCTCCCGGATCGTCATGTGCAGCGGCACTTCGCCGAGGAAGGGCACGCCCAGCCGCTCGGCTTCGTGCCGCGCGCCGCCATGGCTGAAGATGTCCGAGCGGGTGCCGCATTCCGGGCACAGGAAATAGCTCATGTTCTCGACGACGCCGAGCACCGGCACGTTCACGCGCTTGAACATGGCTACACCGCGACGGGCATCGAGCAGCGCGAGATCCTGCGGCGTGGAGACGATCACCGCGCCCTTCAGCGGCACCTGCTGTGCCATCGTAAGCTGGGCATCGCCCGTGCCCGGCGGCATGTCGACGACCATGACGTCGAGCTTTCCCCACTCCACCTCGCGCAGCATCTGCGTGATCGCCGACATCACCATCGGCCCGCGCCAGATCATCGGCGTTTCCTCGTCGATGAGGAAGCCGATGGACATGACCGACATTCCGTAGCGTTCGATCGGCTTGAGCCGATTGCCGCCGATCGTCTGCGGCTTCTCTTTGATCGCGAGCAGCTTCGGCAGCGACGGCCCATAAATATCCGCGTCGAGTATGCCGACCTTGAGACCGAGATCGCGCAGGCCGAGCGCGAGATTGACCGCGGTGGTGGATTTGCCGACGCCGCCCTTGCCCGAGGCGACGGCGATGATCGCATCCACGCCGGGAATGCCCGGCTGCGTCTTGTCGGCGGGATGCGCATGCGTATGCGCATGGGCGTGGCCGTGCGCCGCCGCAGCGGCGGGCGCCGGCTGCGGCGCACGGGCGGCCCCCGCGGCACGCTCGGCGGTCAGCGCCACCAACGCCGATCGCACCCCAGGGACGGCGCGAACGGCCATCTCGGCCGCCTTGCGCACGGGCTCCCAGGCCTTCACCGCGGCGGAATCGACTGTCAGCGAGAAAAACACCTTGCCGTCGGTGACGATGACGTCGGACAGCACGCGGGCTTGCGGCAGCGGCGTTCCGTCGGGCGACGGCACCTGCGCCAGCGCTGCCAGAACCTGCTCCTTCGTCACCGCCATGATCGTGTCCTTGCTGTCGTCCGTGTTTCGCGCCGCCACCATAGGCGGGGTGGCGCAGGGGTCAATGTCGCGTGATGCAGGGGGAGGTTGACGCGCCCGCCCCGGCAATGACCTATTGGCTGAGAGGCACCGGCCGGGGCCAGCCAAGACTGCGATTCAAGACTGCAATCCGAAATCCCGAGGAGACAACGAATGGCGAAGGTGGCGTTTCTAGGCTTGGGCGTGATGGGTTATCCCATGGCCGGGCATCTCAAGACCAAAGGCGGGCACGACGTCACCGTCTACAACCGCACCGCTGCCAAGGCGGAGGCCTGGGTCAAGCAGTATGGCGGCAAGTCGGCCCCTACCCCCAAGGCCGCCGCCGCCGGCCAGGATTTCGTGATGGCCTGCGTCGGCAACGACAATGACCTGCGCGAGGTCACCCTGGGTGCCGACGGCGCCTTCGCCGCCATGGGCAAGGGCACGATTTTCGTCGACCACACCACCGCCTCGGCCGAGATCGCGCGCGAGCTTTACGCCGCCGCCCAGAAGAGCGGCTTCGACTTCGTCGATGCGCCGGTGTCGGGCGGCCAGGCCGGCGCCGAAAACGGGGTGCTGACCGTGATGTGCGGTGGCGACGCCGAGCCCTTCGGCCGCGCCGAGAAGGTGATCGCGGCCTACGCGCGTGCCTGCAATCTGATGGGCGCGCCCGGCTCGGGCCAGCTCGCCAAGATGGTCAACCAGATTTGCATCGCCGGGCTCGTGCAGGGCTTGTCCGAAGGCCTGCACTTCGCCAAGAAGGCCGGCCTCGATATCGACAAGCTGATCGCCACCATCTCCAAAGGCGCAGCGCAGAGCTGGCAGATGGAGAACCGCTACAAGACCATGGTCGCGGGCAAGTTCGACCACGGCTTCGCGGTCGACTGGATGCGCAAGGATCTCGGCATCTGCCTCGGCGAAGCGCGCAAGAACGGCGCCAATCTGCCGATCACCGCGCTGATCGACCAGTTCTATTCCGAGGTGCAGGCAATGGGCGGCAAGCGCTGGGATACGTCGAGCCTGCTGGCGGTGCTGGAACGCAAGTAGCCGACATCAGAACTCCACGACGATCCCGTCCGCGGCAACGAGCACACCCGCGGCTTTTGTTTCGTCGGCATGCGCGAGCATGTC
>DASXOK010000030.1:0-14878 GCA_036494425.1 Pseudolabrys sp. | reverse complement strand
CCGCAGATGCGGAAATTTCTCGGACAACAACGAGCCCGGGTAATAGGTCGGCGTAAAGGCCGGCTGCGCGCGGATGGCCTCGAACCAGGCGACGACATGCGGCAGGTCCTGCCAGGCGTCGCTCATGCCGAGATCGTCCATGCGTACCAGCGCCGGCATGATCGCCACATCGGCGAGCGTGATCTGCTTGCCGAGCAGCCAGGGGCCACCGCTCTTCTCGATCTCGGTCTGCATGCGTTCATAGGTGCGGCGCAGGCGGCCGAGCGCCGCGTCCATCTCCGCCTTGGGGAAGCCGGTCTGGCCCATGGTCATCATGAATTCGCGCCGCAGCGGCTTCGACTCGGCGAGTTCGATGAATTCCTCGCGGCTCATCTTCTGGAAGCGCGGCAGGAAGGCGAGATTGTAGGTCGGCACGCGCACCGAAGCCGCCGGCATCTCGTCGGCGAAATGCATCAGCGCGCGCATGCGGGCGCGCGCGACCGGAGACTCGGGCGTGAAGGTCTCATGGGGGAGCACCTCGTCGAGGTATTCGGTGATGACGGTGGAGTCGGTGACGATGGCGCCGTCGTGATCGAGCGTGGGCACGACCCCATTCGGATTGAGCTTGAGGTATTCGGGCTTGAGCTGATCGCCTTCGAGCAGATTGAGCTTCACCTCGGCGAAAGGGAGCTTCTTGGCGTTGAGCACGAAGCGCACGCGCTGGCTGCAGGTAGATTGCGGCGCGTTGTAGAGGGTAAAAGGCATTTCAAGCTCCCCGGTGCATGAACGCCGCGGATGATGCGTCAGAATTACCGCGCTTATCCAGGGATAATTTTACAGCCAATTTACTTGTGACGCGCGCGGGCGGCGGCTTGAGTGGTGTCGTGCGCAGCCGCCGTTTTCCTCCCAACTTCGGCTAGAACGGCGGCATTGAATCCTCCACCTCATGCACACAGGGCCCCGCGGTGGGGCCCTCTTTTTTTTATGGCGCGATAGAGCGGCTCGGGCGCGCCACGCACGAGCTGCCGTTCGTAATCGCAAGCTCAATATTCCCTGCCATAGCAAAAATTTCCTGCAAACTGCCCTGGAATAGGACAAGCCGTGCGGCATTTGTCTTTCGGGAACTGCCACCCAGACCAACCAGGAGGATTTCATGAAAAAGTTTCTCGCAGCCGCCGTGGCCATCGCAGCCTTCTCCGTCGCGGGCGCCGCGTTCGCGCAGATGGCGCCGGCCAAGACCGGCGACAGCGCCAAGGGCAAGGTGCTCACCGACGCCAAGGGCATGACCCTCTACACCTTCGACAAAGATGCGGGCGGCAAGTCGGCCTGCAATGGACCTTGCGCGACGAACTGGCCGCCGCTGATGGCCTCGGCCGATGCCAAGCCGGCGACCGGCTATACGATCCTGGCGCGCGACGACGGCGCCAAGCAGTGGGCCTACAAGGGCAAGCCGCTCTATACGTGGAAGAACGACAAGAAGCCGGGCGACATCACCGGCGACGGCTTCCTCAACGGCGCCTGGCACATCGCGCAGCCGTAACGATTCTATCGCAGCAAATGTTGTTTCCCGGGCGCAGCGCGGCGCGAAGCGTGCGCTGCAGACCCGGGATCGTCAAAGAGTCGGCGTATGATACGACCCCGGATCTGCGGCGCGGCGCTCACGCGCTGCACCGCGTCCGGGGCACGATGCCGAAGCTCAGTGCTCCAATCCCGTCGGGACGTTCTTGTTTTCCGGCGTGAGCTTCATGCCGGCCGCGAGCGCCATGGTCTCGAGCAGCGCCGCGAAGTCCTTCTGCAGATATTCTTCCGGGTTCTTCTGCAATGTGGCGGCGCCGAAATGCGTCTGCAGCACTTCGCGCGTCGCAGCCGTGATCGGCATCGGCACGTCGATCTCGCGGGCGAGGTCGAGGCCGAGCTCGAGATCCTTGCGCAGCAGCTCCGGCGTGAAGGTCGTGGTCCAGTCGAGATTGACCAGGGCCGGCGACTTGTAGCGCGTGAACATCGAGCCCATGACGCCGTTGTTGAGGAACTGCAGGAAGGCGTGGCGCGGCACGCCCATCTTGTTCACAAGGAGCGTGATCTCGATCAAGTTCTCGATCACCACACCGAGCATGACGTTGTGCGCGATCTTGCAGACGCGCGCGAGTTCGCCATCGCCAACGTAAGCGACGCCCTGCGGCGCTACGATTTCCAGGAGGGGCGTGACCGCCTTGCAGGTCGCTTCCGGGCCAGAGATCACCGTCGACAACTTGCCCGCCTTGATCACCTTGGCGTTACCGGACACGGGTGCGCAGATGTAGTCGGCGCCGCGTTCCATGATGCGCTTGCGGAAGTCGGCGGACTCTTCGACAGCGATCGTTGAGCAGTCGACCACCATCTTCGGCGTCTTGCCGCCGGAGAGTACGCCGTCCTTGCCGAAATAAACCTCATCGAGGTCCTTACCCTCGGACACGATCGAGAAGACGACATCGCAATCCGCCAGTTCGGAGAGTTTGCCGGCGATCTTGCCACCAAGGGCTGCGAGCGGCTCCGCCTTGGCGCGGGTGCGGTTCCAGACTGTCACATCGTGGCCGGCCTTGAGCAGCCGCTCGGCCATGGGTGCGCCCATACGGCCAGCGCCGATCCAGCCGATCTTTTGTGCATTCTTCGACATCCCGAAACTCTCCCGTTGAAACAACTGCGGCATTAGTGCCGTCATGCCGGGGCCTTTACCCGTTCTGCGGCTTTTTCGCCAGAGCCGGAACACCATTCGAGGCAGTCCCGCGGGCCTGCTTGTGGTCCGCGTTCAAACCGCTATCCTGAGGTGAAGGGCGGCTCACCAAGGCCACCGCACGACGGCCCGCAAAGAGGCCGGCGGCATAAAACATAGGGAGGATGCGGGCACCCATGCCGGATGCCGTCAGCACCATTGCCGTCGCCGGTATCGACGGCCGCGCGGGGCACCGCGCCGGCGAACGCGTGCGCGTGATCGCGCGCAACGCCTTTCCATTCGTCGTGGTCGGCGCAATCTGGGAGATCGTGGCCCGTGCCCACGCATTTCCGGAGAAGCTGTTTCCCACGCTTGAGACAGTGGCGGGGACTTTCGTCACGCTCACCCTCAACGGAATCCTGCTGCATCATACCGTGGAGACGGTGATCCGGCTGCTGTCGGGTTTCGCGCTCGCGGCTCTCTTCGGCGTCATCATCGGAGTGCTGATGGGGCGCTCCCGCCGTGCCGAGGACATCTGTCTGCCGCTGGTGAGCATCTGCGCACCAATCCCGGGTCTCGCCTACGCGCCGTTGTTCCTGCTGTGGTTCGGGCTTGGCGATGTGTCGGCGGTGCTGCTGGTCGGCTTCGTGTCGATGTTTCCGATCATCTTCAACAGCTGGACCGGCGTGAAAGCGGTGAAGGAGATCTGGCTGCGCTCGGCCCAATCCATGGGCGCGGACGACCGCAAGATGTTCCGCCATGTGATACTCCCCGGCGCGCTGCCTTATATTCTCACGGGGCTACGGCTCGGGCTGGCACAGGCGTGGCGCATCCTCGTCGCCGTGGAGATGCTCGCCGCCGTGCCGTGGGGGCTCGGCTGGCTGATCTTCGGCGCGCGCAAGTTCCTCAACACCGACGCGATGCTCGCCGGCATCGTGGTGATCGCGGTGATCGGTCTCCTTCTGGAGAAGCTCGTGTTCCAGAAGATCGAGGACTACACGGTCGTACGCTGGGGCATGGTGGCCGCATGAGCGAGCAGGGCAAGAGCATGCGCTCATTCGTCCGCGGCGGCCTGACCATCGTCGCGGCCGCGGCGGTGTATGAGATCATCGCACGCAGCGGCTTATTCCCATCGGTGCTGTTGCCGACCATCCCGACGGTCGCGGTGACTCTCTACGGCATGATCATCGACGGCAGCATCATCGAGCACGCCGCGGCCACGCTCTATCGCGTGCTGTTCGGCTTCGGCTTGGCCGTCGTGGTCGGCATTCCGCTCGGCATCCTGATGGCGCGGTTCACCGCGGTGGAAGGCTTCTTCCTGCCGCTGGTGAGCGCGCTGATGCCGATCCCTTCTTTCGCACTGGTGCCGCTGTTCATGTTGTGGTTCGGCATCGGCAATCTCACTACGATATTGATCGTGTTCTACGCCGCGACCTTCCCGATGGTGTTCAACACCTGGTCGGGCGTGCGCTCGGTGAACCCGCTGTGGCTGCGCGCCGCAGGCGCCATGGGCGCCGACGAGAACAGCCTGTTCTGGAAGGTGATCATCCCCGGGGCCTCGCCGTTCATCATCACCGGCATGCGGCAATCGTTCCTGCGCGCGTGGATCGGCGTGATCGGCGCCGAGATGATCGCCGCTTCCGACTGGGGCCTCGGCTGGGTGATCTTCGACGCCAAGGAATTCTTGAACGCCGATGTGATGCTGGCGTCGCTGGTCGTGATCGGCGCGATCGGCTTCGTATTCGAACGGATGGTGTTCGGCTCGATCGAGAAGGCCACCGTGCAACGCTGGGGCATGGTGCGCGCGGCAAAGGGTTAGCGAATGCACGGTTGAGTTCGGTTTCACACGTCGGGGTGACGACACGAAAGGCGGCAGGCGAGCATGGTGCCCATTGAAATTCGCGATGTGACGCTGGTCTACGACACGCCGGGCGGCAAGGTGCCCGGCGTGAAGGACGTCAACTTCAACATCGCGGCATCCGAATTCCTCTGCATCGTCGGACCGTCCGGCTGCGGCAAGTCCACGCTGCTCAACATCATTGCCGGATTCCTGGCGCCGGCGGCGGGCGAGATCCTCATCGGCGGCAAGAAAGTCGATGGCCACGGCATGGACCGCGGCGTGGTATTCCAGGACTTCGCGCAGCTTTTCCCGTGGCGCACCGCGCTCGGCAATGTCTCGTTCGGGCTGGAGATGAAGGGCGTCGGCCGCGAGGAGCGCGACAGAATCGCGCGCGAGCAACTGCGCCTGGTGAAGCTGGAGAAGTTCACCAACTCGTTCCCGCATCACCTGTCCGGCGGCATGCAGCAACGCGTCGCCATCGCCCGGGCGCTCGCCTACAATCCGTCGGTGCTGCTCATGGACGAGCCCTTCGCCGCGCTCGATGCGATGACGCGCGACGACATGCAGCGGCTGCTCGCCGATGTTTGGCGGGAGACGCGCAAGACGGTGATCTACGTGACGCACAATGTCGCCGAGGCCGTTTATCTCGCCGACCGTGTCATCGTCATGAGCCCGCATCCCGGGACAGTGAAGGCCGAGATCAGAATCGACCTGCCGCGTCCACGCGATCCGCTCAGCGTCGAATTCCTGGAATGCCAGAAAGACCTGCTGCGGCATCTCGGCCACGAGCCCAGTGCCGCTGAGCCGGCGAAAGCGGCCGTCAACGGCCACGCCGCGTGATGCGATGACACAAGAAAATATCAGGGAGGATGCAATGTCGATTGCGAAAGGACTGACGCGCCGCCAATTCGCGGCGGCAAGCGGCGCTGGACTGCTGACAGCGGGGCTCGGCTTCCGCCCGGCCCACGCGGCGTTGGAGACGGTGCGCCAAGGCTATCAGACCAACATGTGGGGCATGCCGACCTACTATCTGCTCCGCTCCGGTCTGCTGGAGAAGCATGGCGTGAAGTTCGAGGAATTCGCGGTGCCGTCCGGCAACCTCACCATGCAGCAAATGGTGGCGCGGCAGGTGGACATGGGCACTTACGCCGGCCCGTCGCTCGCGCTTGGCCACGACAAAGGCGGCCTCGTCGGCATCGCCATGATCGAATATGTCGGCAAGACCGCGCGCGTGCTGGCGCGCAAGGATCTCGGCATCACCAAGGTCGAGCAGCTCAAGGGGCTGAAAGTCGCCAACCAGACCGGCTCGTCGACCGGCAATATCTTCGTCGATCAGATCGCGCCCAAGGCCGGCTTGAAGAAGGGCGACTACCAGGAAGTGCGCATGAACGTCGACGACATGGTGGCGGCGATGGCCGCCAAGACCGTGGACGCGATGGCCAATGTCGAGCCCTATAACGCCATCGCCGAAGCCGACGGCATCGGCGTGACCATCGCCGAATACAATGATTTCGACCGGCTGCCGGTGTTCATGGCGGCGACGCCCGACTTCGTGCAGAAGAGCCCGGAGACGGTGGTCGCCTATCTCAAGGCGTGGCTGGACGTGGCCAAGGACTTCAAGGAGAGCCCGCAGAAGGTCGACGATTCGATCTACGGCTTCTACCAGTCCAAGGGTTACACGCTGTCGAAGGATACCTTCGCCAAGGCCATGGCGCGTGTCGAGGTGCAGCCCGGCTGGCCGGCCGACATCCAGCCCTACATGCAGCAGCAGGCCGAGATTTTGCTGAAGGAGAAAAAGATCAAGGCCATCCCCGACTGGAGCAAGGTGCTGCGCACCGAGTTCCTGAAGCAGGCGAGCGCCTGATCCGAAACGGCCGGATGCCCGCGTTTCGGAATGGGTCATGCGCCGGTGCGAGAGATGACGAGGCAAGGTTCCTGTTGTACGACAATATGGCCGGCGCAACCGCGCCGGCCTTTCCGCGAATGATCCCCCGCCACACCCGGAGACGCGAATGTCCGCCGCGACAAGTCCGCTCAACAAAAGCGCCGAACCCACGACCTGGAATTTCAAGCTACTCAGTCATAACGACCTCGGCGGCTTCGGCGGCATGGGCGAAGGCATCGCCGTGCAGATCGCCAAGGACGGACGCCGCATCATCTGGCTCGCGCATGAAAGCGCGCCGAAGAACTTCACCGGCGTCGATGTCTCCGATCCGCGCAATCCCCAGGTTGTCGTCCAGACCGAATTGCCGCAGCCTTATATGCGCTCGAACTCGCTGGAGATGACCGGCGACATCCTCGCCGTCGCCTATCAGACGCAGAAGGCGGGCCAGCAGCCGGCGGGTCTTGAGCTGTTCGACTGCTCGGTGCCGGAGAAGCCGCGCTCGATCTCGTTCTTCGACTGCTCGGGGCCGAACTCACGCGGCGTGCACCAGCTCTGGTTCTGCGATGGCGAATATGTGCACATGGCCTCCGGCGCGCCGGACTTCAAACCGAGCAATCCGCTCGACGACCAGTTCTACCGCTGCATCGACGTGCGCAATCCGTCAAAGCCGGTCGAGGTCGGCCGCTGGTGGATGCCGGGCACGTCGGCCACCGACAATGTGCAGCCGCCGCCGCGCCATCCGCTCGACAAGGGCTATCGCGCGCACAACACCAACGTCTATCCGGATCGGCCGGACCGGCTTTATCTCTGCTACATCGACGGCGGCATGTTCGTGATGGACATCAAGGACAAAGCCAATCCGAAGGTGATCTCGCACTGGACCAACTCGCCGCCTTACACCGGCTTCATGCATACGGCGGTGCCGCTGTTCGACCGCAACCTGATGCTGGTGACCGACGAGTCGACCGAGAACAACGCCGCCGACTGGCCGAAGCTGATCTGGGTGCTCGACCTGCGCGACGAAACGCATCCCGTATCGATCTCGACCTGTCCGCTGCCGCCGGTCGATGCTTACAAGGATCGCGGTGGACGTTTCGGCGCGCACAACATCCACGAGAACACGCCGGTGCCGACCGCGTGGAAGTCCGACCAGATCGTGCTCGGAACGTTCTTCAACGGCGGCCTGCGCGCCTACGACATCTCCAACGCCTATCAGCCGAAGGAAATCGCCGCCTTCGTGCCGGCCGCGCCGGCAGGCTCGCCGGTCGGCGCCGTGCAGCTCAACGACGTGTATGTCGATGAGCGGCAGGTGGTGTACACGGTCGACCGCTTCACCGGCGGGCTCTATGTGCTGGAGATGGATTTTTAGCTCTGCGTCACCACGGGCGCAGGCGCGCTCCCTCTCCCCACCGAACTCGGGTTTACCCGAGTTCGGCAATATTAAGTGGTCGAAATCGGATATATCCGACTTTGACTGGGGAGAGGGCTGTGGTGAGGGGGCACGTGACTCGCGATCGTCAATTACCCCCTCACCCGCCGCGCTTCGCGCGTCGACCCCTCCCCCCAGGGGAGAGGTGAAGCGCGCGTGTGGCGCGCGTGTTAAGCTAATTCAATGAACTCACCCTTCCCTTCCCCCGCCGCGGGGCCGTTCGGACGCCGGCTCAAGCGGGCGCGCGGCGCGCGCGTGCCGGTAACCGTGCTGACCGGCTTCCTCGGCGCCGGCAAGACGACGCTGCTCAAGCGGTTCCTGACGACGCCGGAGGGGCAAGGCACGGCCGTCGTCGTCAACGAATTCGGCGCGACCGGTATCGACGATGCGCTGGTGCGGTCGAGCGCCGACGAGACCGTGCTGCTCGGCAACGGCTGCCTGTGCTGCATCACGCGCACCGATTTGCAGGAAGCCTTGCGGCGGATGGTATTCGAGCGCGAGCGCGGCGAGCTGCCGGACTTTAAGCGCATCGTGATCGAGACCAGCGGGCTGGCCGATCCGAGCCCGATCCTGCAGACCTTCGCGACCGACCGCGCGCTCGGTGAGGTGTTCCACCTCGAGGCGCTGGTGACGGTGGTCGACGCCGAGAACGGCGTCGATACGCTGCAATGGTCGGCGGAAGCGCGCAAGCAGGCGATCCTCGCCGACCGGCTCGTCATCACCAAGACCGACATCGCCGGCGCAGGCGCGCGTGACGCGCTCTCCGCGCAATTGCGCACGCTCAACGCCAGCGCGGAGATCGACGAGGCGGTGAACGGCGCGCTTGATCCGAGCCGGCTCACCGAGGCGGCAGGCGATCGACGCAACGCCTTCGTGGCGGAAGCCGAGCATTCGGACGGCATCGGCAGCTTCGTGCTGTGCGAAGCCAGACCGATGCCGTGGAGCGTGTTCGCGCGGACGATGGACACGCTGATCGCGATGCGCGGCAACGATCTGCTGCGCGTGAAAGGCTTTCTCGACGTCGAGGGCTGCAAGGGGCCGGTGATGGTGCAGTTCGTGCAGCATTTGGCGCATCCGCCGGTCGAGCTGGAGACGTGGCCCGACGGCGACCGGCAGAGCCGCGTTGTGTTCATCACGCGCAATATCAGCGAGCAGCAGGTGCGGGATTTGTTCGCGGCGGTGCGGGCGCTCGTCTAAACCCCCAAATACCTATGCTGCACATCCGGCGCGGCGGCGAGTTCGGCGGAGGAGCCGGTCCACACCACGCGGCCGCGCTCGATGAAAAAATGGCGATCGGCGACGCGCGTGAGCGTGCCGACATTCTTGTCGATCACCAGGATCGACAGCCCCGTCACCTTCAGCCGCGCGAGGCAGCGCCAGATCTCGGCGCGGATCAAAGGCGCCAAGCCTTCCGTCGCTTCGTCGAGAATGAGCAGCCGCGGATTGGTCATCAGCGCGCGGCCGACCGCGAGCATCTGCTGCTCGCCGCCCGAGAGCTGATTGCCCATACTGCCAGCGCGCTCGGCGAGGCGCGGGAACAGGTCGTAGACTTTCGCCAGCGTCCAATCGCCACGCGCCACCGCGGTGGCGGCGAGGTTCTCGCGCACGGTGAGGTTCGGGAAAATCTGCCGGCCTTCCGGCACCAGACCGATGCCGCGCTGCGCCACTTTGTAAGACGGCAGACCGCGGATCTCTTCTCCAAGAAACCGGATGCCGCCGGCGCGCGCCGGCGTCAGCCCCATGATCGAGCGCACGGTGGTGGTTTTGCCCATGCCGTTGCGGCCCATCAGCGTCACCATCTCGCCGGGCGCGATGGTGAGCGACACGCCGAACAGCACCTGGCTCAGGCCATAACATGTCTCGACGCCGTCGAGGGCGAGGACGGGCTCAGCCATGGCCCGCGCCCTCCCCGTCATCGCCGAGATAAGCCTCGCGCACCTGTTCGTTGCTACGGATGTCGTCGGGCGCGCCGCAGGCGATGACGCGCCCGTAGACCAGCACGCTGATGCGGTCGGCGAGCGCGAACACGGCCTCCATGTCGTGCTCGACCAGGAGGATCGTGTACTCGCTCTTGAGTGCGCGCAGCATTTCGACCATGCGCGCGGACTCCTCGGGGCCAAGTCCGGCCATCGGTTCGTCGAGCAGCAGCATGCGCGGACGGCCTGCGAGCGCCATCGCGAGCTCGAGCAGGCGATGCTCGCCGTGGCTCAATGCCGACGCCGGACGATCGGCACGCGCGCTCAAGCCGACGCGAGCGAGCGCGGCACGCGCGGGCTCGCGCAAGTCCGGCTCACCCCGCGCATTGCGCCAGAAGTGAAACGAGTGTCCCGCGTGCGCCTGCACCGCGACCGCGACGTTATCGAGCACGCTGAGATCGAGAAACAGCGATGTGATCTGGAACGAGCGTGCGAGGCCCAGCGCGCTGCGGCGATAGGGCGGCAGGCGCGTGACGTCGTGTCCGGCGAAGCGGATGCGCCCGCTGTCGGCGAAAAGCTGGCCGGAGAGCTGCGCGATCAGCGTGGTCTTGCCGGCGCCGTTGGGGCCAATCACCGCATGCAGTTCGCCCTGCGGGATATTGAACTCGACATCATCGGTGGCGACGATGCCGCCGAAGCGCTTGGCGAGGTTCTCGACCTGGAGCAGAGCTTCAGCCATGACGCACCTTTGCGTCGGGCTTGGCGCTGGATGTGGCGCCGATCTGGCCGAGCAGTCCGTCGATGCCGCCGCGCGCGAACAGCACGACGAGCAGCAGCAGCGGGCCGAGGATGATCTGCCAATACTCGGTGATGCCGGAGAGCGCCTCTTCGAGCACCAGCAGCGCAATGGCGCCGAACACCGGGCCGGCGGCCGAGCCCATGCCGCCGAGCACCACCATGATGATGAGATCGCCCGAGCGCGTCCAATACATTACCGAGGGGCTGACGAAATCGGCGTGGTTGGCGAGCAGCGCGCCGGCCAGTCCGCATATGGTTCCGGCGATGACGAAGGCGACGAGCTTGTAGCGATAAGTGGGGAAGCCGATGGCGCGCATGCGCGTGTCGTTCGAACGCGCGCCCTGAATCACCATGCCGAAGCGCGAGTTCACGATGCGCCAGACGAAATAGATCGAGGCGAACAGCAGCGCCAGGCAGACGTAATAGAACTGTACCTTGTTGGAGAGATTGAGCGGCGCGATGAACTGGCTGCGCTTGTAGATGGTGAGGCCGTCGTCGCCGCCGTAACGAGCGATGCCGGAGACGATGTAATAGGCCATCTGCGCGAAGGCGAGCGTGATCATGATGAAGTAGACGCCGCGCGTGCGCAGCGACAGCGCGCCGATCACCAGCGCGAATAGCGCGGATGCGGCGAGCGCCACCGGCCATTGCACGAAGCCGCTCGGCACGCCCTCGAAGGCGAGGATGCCGACGGCATAGCCGCCAATCCCCAGGTAAGCCGCATGGCCGAAGCTCATCATTCCGCCGAAGCCAAGGATCAGGTTGAGACTCACCGCCGCCATCGCGAGAATGACGATGCGCGTGAACAGCGTCAGCAGGAACGGCGCGCTGGCGAGCTGCACGTAGACCGGCAGCAGAGCGAGCGCGATCAGCAACGCGGCCGTGACGATGTTGCGAAGGCTCAGCGCGGGGGTCATTTGTTGCCCGCCGAGAACAGGCCCTCGGGCTTGACGACCAGAACGATCGCCATCAGCAGGTAGATCAGCATCGAGGAGAGCGCGGGCGCGAGCGTCGAGGCCGCCTCCCGGCTCAGCAGCAGGCGCAGGATGTCGGGGAAGAAGGCGCGACCGAGCGTATCGATGAAGCCGACGAAGAGCGCCGCCACCAGCGCGCCGCGGATCGAACCGATGCCGCCGATGACGGTGATGACGAAAGCGAGGATGAGGATGTTCTCGCCCATGCCGATCTGCACCGTGAGGATCGGCGCTTGCATCAGGCCAGCGAGGCCGGCGAGCGCGGCGCCGAGTCCGAACACCAGCGTATAAAGCAGCTTGATGTTGACGCCGAGCGCGCCGACCATCTCGCGGTTCGACGCGCCGGCGCGGATGAGCATGCCGATGCGCGTGCGCATCACCACGACATAGAGCCCCGCGGCAACGGCGAGCGTGACGGCGATGATGGCGAGCCGATAGGCCGAATAGGTGAAGCCTGGCAGGATATGCACCGGCGTGCTGAGCCAGGGTGGCAATGGCAACGACAGGCCCTGCGGACCCCAGACCAGCCGCACCAACTCGTTGAAGAACAGAATGAGGCCGAAGGTGCCGAGCACGTGGTCGAGATGATCGCGGCCGTAGAGCCTGCGCATCGCGATCACCTCCACCGCCATGCCGACCATCAGCGTGGCGAGGAGCGCGATCAGCGCGCCAAGCACGAAGCTGCCGGTCCAGGCGGCGAAGGTGGCGGCGAAATAGGCGCCGAGCATGTAGAGCGAGCCGTGCGCCAGGTTGACGAGGTCCATGATGCCGAAGACCAACGTCAGCCCCGCCGCCAGCAGGAACAGCAGCAGCCCGAACTGCAAGCCGTTGAGGCATTGCTCGATGAAGAGAGTCATGGCCGTACAAGTGTGACGCAAATAGTATGCCGGGCGCAGGTTGTTGCTGACAGACGCGACGCGAGCTCCGCTGCACCTCTCCCATGGGGAGAGGTCGGCGCACGAAGTACGCCGGGTGAGGGGTTAGGGCGCATCGAGAGTCATGCCCCCCTCACCCCACCCCTCTCCCCAACGGGGAGAGGGAGCTCGCCTGCGTTCGCGGCGCTGCTGCACTCAAACAGAAACGTCCGAGGAGTCACTTCATCGGGCACTTGTCGTGGAAGCGATCCTGGTCGTTCTCGACGATGGTGGCGACGGTCTTGAGCGAGAGCTGGCCGCCGGCGTCCTTGACCACGTCCTGCAGATAGAAGTTCTGGATCGGAATGTGGTTGTTGCCGAACTTGAAGTTGCCGCGCAGCGACTTGAAGTCGGCCTTCTCCATGGCCTTCTGCACCGTCACTTTGTCGCTCAGGTTGCCCTTGGTCGCGACCACCGCGGAGTTGATCAATTGCGCCGCGTCGTAGGCCTGGGCACCGTAATAGGTCGGACGCAGGCCGGGATATTTCTTGCGATAGTCAGCAACGAACTTCTTGTTCTGCTCGTTGGGCAGGTCGTTGACCCACTCCTGCGCGCCCGGCACGCCGAGCGCATTGTCCTTCTGCAAGGGCAGCGAGAGCTCGTCGACGGTAAAGGCCGTGTAGAGCGGGATGCTGCCCTTGAGGCCCGCCGCCGCATATTGATTCAAGAACTGCACGCCGGCCGCGCCCGGATAGAACACGAACACCGCGTCGGCGCCGGAGGCCTTGGCCTTCGACAACTCAGCCGAGAAGTCGAGCTGCGACGGCCACGTCGTCAGCTCCTGGCCGACGATCTTGCCCTTGAAGGTGGAGGCGACGCCCGCGAGCATGTCCTTGCCGGCCGCGTAATTCGGGCCGATCAGGAAGACGCTCTTCACGCCCTTTTGGTTCATGTACCGGCCCATCGCCTGCGGCGTCTGGTCGTTCTGCCACGACGTCGAGAACACCGTCGGCGAGCACAACTCGCCTGCGACCTGCGAAGGGCCGGCATTGGCGATGACCAGGAAGGTCTTGGAGTCGACGACCGGCTTGAGCGAGGCCAGCAGCACGTTCGACCAGATGTAGCCCGCGATGAAGTCGACCTTGTCGGCTTCGATCAGCTTCTCGGTCTTCTGCTTGCCGACATCCGGCTTCTGCTGATCGTCCTCGTAGATCACCTCAACTGGGATGCCGCCCATCTTGCGCCCCATGTGATCGAGCGCGAGCTCGAACGAGTTGCGCATGTCGTTGCCGATGACAGCGGTCGGTCCGCTGAAGGTCGAGACGAAGCCGATCTTGATCGATTTCTGCTGGGCCGACACCGGACCCGCTGCGAGCAACAGAGCGACGCTCGCGACCACCAAAGCCTTGCGCATATGTACCCTCCCCGGGGCCGTTTTGGCCCATTCCCTTATGAGGCTAATCTAGCCGCCTCGCGGGTTAAAGGTCTATCGGTGACGCAGATGCTGCCTCCATCTCCCTCCCCCCACGAGCACTTGCGAGTGGTGGGGAGGGGTCGGGGGTGGGGGAACAAGAGTTACGAATAGCATTTTCAATCGTAGAGCAGCCCCCCACCCCGATTGGCAATCGCAAGCAATTTCCAATCGACCCTCCCCACCGCTTCGCGGGGGAGGGAAGAAGAGCCACCCGTTGACCTCACATGCGCGCGCCTTGCAGTGTGGCGGCACACCGGGCCGGCAAAGGCCTCATGGAAATATAATTCGACCCCAGGGAAGGCACGCCTTTGTCCAAAGCTCTCGAACGGGCCTATGACGGCATCGTCATCGGCGCCGGCCATCACGGCCTCATTCTCGGAACCTATCTCGCCCGCGCCGGGCTCAAGATCCTGCTGGCGGAGCGGCGGCTCACTTACGGCGGCGGCCTCTGCACGCGCGAGGTGACGCTGCCGGGTTTCTACCATAACTTGCATTCTATCAATCATTTCCACATCAGCGAGACGCCCTGGTTCAAGGATCTGGGGCTCGACGAGCGCGTGACCTACATCACGCCGCGCTACGAATTCGGCCAGGCGCACAACGACGGCACCGCGCTGGTGCTCGGGCGAGATCTCGAGGAGTCGATCGCCAATATCGCGCGCTTCTCTAAGAAAGACGCCGATACCTTCCGCGCCTGGAATCGCAAGGCCGAGACGATCACGCGTGAGATCTTCCTGCCCGAGCGCTACGCGGAGCCTTTGCCGCAGGCGGAGCGCGACGCGCTGCTGTCTCGCACAGAATTAGGCCGTGAATTCCTCGCGGTGGCGAATCGGCAGCCGCTCGAAGTCGTGGGCGACCTGTTCGAGAACGAGCACGTGCGCCTACTCTTCCTGTTCAAGGTCTCGTTGTTCGGCACCTGGCTGACCGACACGCTATCGAAGACCTCGCCGATGGGCTCGGTGATCCGCGCCTTCGACCTGGAGAGCGGCTATCAGCTTTGCCAGGGCGGCTCGTTCAACCTCGCGCGCGGGCTGATGGAA
>DASXOK010000029.1:0-5306 GCA_036494425.1 Pseudolabrys sp. | reverse complement strand
GATCCAGAAATATCTTCCCGCCGTGAAGGACGGCGACAAGCGCATCATCCTGGTCGACGGCGACTATGCCGGCGCGGTCAACCGCATTCCCGCGGCCGACGACCTGCGCTCCAACATGGTGCGCGGCGGCTCCCCTGCGGCGACCGACCTCACCCCGCGTGAGCGCGAGATCTGCAAGCGGCTCAAGCCGGCACTGCGCAAACGCGGCCTGCTGTTTGTGGGCATCGACGTGATCGGCGACTTCATCACCGAAATCAACGTGACGTCGCCGACCGGCATCCGCGCCATCAAGAACCTCGGCGGCCCGGACATCGCCGCGCTGATCTGGGACAAGATCGAGAGGAAACGCAAAGCAGACTAAAACCAAGGACAGGCGAGGAAAATGAGTGTCAAGCTTACCGTTGCGACCACCGATTACGACCACTTCCGGGATTTCCGCCTCGGGCTTGTGCGCGCGGAAGGCATCGATACGACTTGGCTGACGCTCGGCCATCACGAGATCTTCTCCCGCTTCACGTTCAATCGTGAATGGCACGTGTCCGAACTCTCCTTCGCCAAGTTCACGGCGCAGGTGACGCGCGAGAATTCCGACATCATCGGCCTGCCGATTGTCGCGTCGCGGCTGTTTCGTTTCGCCTCGTTCTACATCAACCGGAAGAAGGGCATCCAAAGCCCGCAGGACCTGCGCGGAAAGCGCATCGGCGTGCCGGAATGGGCGCATACCGCCGCCGTCTATACGCGCGGCTGGCTTTCGCATGAAGGCGGCGTGCCTCTCTCCGACATCGAATGGGTGCAGGCCGGCACCAACGAGGCCGGACGCATCGAGAAAGTGGAACTGAATCTGCCCAAAGGCGTCACGCTCACCCCCATGCCGGAGAAGACCCTGAGCGGCATGATCGCCTCGGGCGAACTCGATTGCGTGATGATCGCGCGGCCTCCGCGCTCCTTCCTCGACAAACACCCCGACGTCGTGCGGCTGTTTCCCGACTTCGAGGCGATGGAGCATCGCTATTACGAAAACACGCACGTCTATCCGATCATGCACATCATCGCGTTGCGCAAGGAAATCCTCACCGACAATCCCTGGATCGCGCGCAATCTCTACAATGCTTTCGAGGAGTCGAAGCGGCGCAGCCTCGAGCGCATCCTCGATCCAGCGGTGTCACGTTATCCGGTGCCGTGGCTGACAAATTACGCGACCCGGATGCGGGACATGTTCGGCGGCGAGTTGTTTCCCTTCGGCATCGAAGCGAACCGGCCGACGCTCGAGCTCTTTCTGCGCTACACCTACGAGCAGGGCATCGCGCATCGCCTCGCAAAGCCGGAGGAGATTTTTCCCGCCGGCATCATGGCCTCGGTGAAGGTCTAGCGCGAGGCGGCGCTGAGTTTTGCGGCTTCGTCGCGGATGTCGGGCGCAGTAATCGTGGAAAGGTCGATTGGCGTTTTCAGGTTCCCGGCTTTCAGCAACACACTTTGCAGCCAGTTCAGCTTGTCCATTGGCACGCCGATATCCGGATCGACGGCACCGCCTTTGACGGTGTCGTCGTAGACATAAGCGGGCCGCGGATCGTCGGGCTTGGCATGCGTGACGGCCCCCGTCAAAGCAATCGTCTCGTCGCGGTGGCTCATCGTGTAATGCAAGGCATCCATTTCCGCTGCCACGAACGCCACCGCGTCCGCGCGCCGTGATGCGATCACCTTGCCAGTCGTGGTCAGGCACAGCCGCACATAATTGGGCAATGCGTCCCGGCCAGCGACCAGCATTTTCAGGTCCTTTGGCGCAATCGCGGTGAATTCCGCGGCGACGATACCGGCATCGGCAACACCCGCTAGAATCGCCTTATAGCGTTCCAGGTCGCTGCCGAGGTTGGCGAAGCGGACATCGGACGACGGAACGCCGGATTTCTCCAGGATCGCGTTGATCAACAGATTAGGCAGCGAGCCCGGCGCCGCCACCGCGATCGTCTTGCCCTTCAGGTCTTCGACCTTGTTGACGGTCGAACGCACCATCAGCCCGTGCGGAACACCCGGCCAGTCGCAGCCGACGATCTTGATGTCGGCGCCATGCGCGCCGGCAAGAATAGCGGCCCCCGGACTCGATTCGATGCTGTCGAGCTCGCCGGCCAGCAACGCCTTGTGGGCGGTCGCGCCATTCTTGAGCGTCACGATCTCAACCTTGAGGCCGCGCTTCTCGGCAAAACCGTTGCGGCTCACCATGACCGAGAAGCCCGCGTCAGCTTTGGGCTCGATGATCCCATGCTTCCAGGGCTTGAGCTCCTGCGCGAAAGCCGGAACGGCGAGCACGGCGGATATGAGTGCCGCGATACAGACGATCGGCGTCCGCAAGATCATGACCGCGCCTTGTTGCTGTTGCGCTGCTTAATGATCCCCGCAATTTCCAGTAAGATCAATGGTCGAATGTCCCGCAATCGTCCCGGCTTCATGGTGGCGCCGATAATGCCATGCGGCCCATGATGCAGTGCACGCCAAATCGCGGAATGACAGCGAGTGTCTTAGGCCGCTTTCTTCTCCAAGAGGTCGGGGACCAGGCGCTCAAGGAAACCGGCGGCAAAGCCCAGCAACAGGGCCAATTGCCACACGATCGCGCCCGGATTGAACGTCATTTCTCCGACCTTGATCTGGCTCATCACGCCAGTCCCCAGGATCAGATACAGCACGGCAGCGGAGAGAACGCCGATCAGGATGCGGAGACCCGCGTCGATGCGGATGCTCAGATCGTCGCCGTCGGTGGCGACCGTGCGCGTGCGTACCGAAATCGCTATCGACAAGAGCGCGCCGAGCGCGCCCGCCCCTGAGGCGATCAACAGGTGCGCCAAAGGCGACCACGCCTTCCCGAATTGTGCGCTTCCGAAGTAGAGGAAGATGGCCGATACGAGCAGGAGAACCGCCGCAACGGCGGCCGCGATCGGACCGGCTTGGTTGATATAGATGTTGCGGCCCGCGCTTGCGCGCAGGTTTTGCACCTCGGCGATGGCGTCCGTGAGCGCCTGTTTGGCGATGTCGAGTTTGCCTTCAAGGCTAAGGCGGAGAGCTTCCGCGATCTGCGCGTAGTACTGGTCCGGCTTTGGAATGTCGGCGAGAAGGGACTGAAGACGGTTTCGGAGTGAAATGAGCTCTGCGAGGGCTGCGATTTGTGTCGTGGCAACGCCAGGATCGTCGGCATATTGCACCAGGACCTGCTTCCCCGTGCTTCCCACCGAGCAGTAGATGACGTAGGTCGTGCGCGTGAAATAGATGTCGTGGATCACACGGCCTGCGCCATCGACATGGCCGATCTTGAAACTTGCGACCGTCGTGTCGGTGGGCTTGGCTTCATCGGAATGGCATCCAGAGCCATTCGCAGACTTGCCGTTTACATTCGCCGGAGGTGGAAGTTCGACAGGAATCTTCTGATCGACATCTATATTGGCCATGTATCCCCCCATTAGTCCGCTGAACCACGCCCGAAGATAGCTCCTTTCAGAAAGAACATCTATTGGTTGCGCGCGCGGAGAGGGTACGATGCTGCGATCGGATGCGCGGAATGCGATAAATCTTGAGCGCCGCATAAGCTTTGCGGACAGTCATACCTACCCATAAAGGAGGGCCGTCACATGCCCGCGTCGCTGATCGTATCCTTGGCCATCCACCTCGTCGCCGCCGTGTTCTGGGTGGGGGGCATGGCCTTCGCCTACATGATCCTGCGTCCTGCCGCGGGGCCGCTCGATCCGCCGATGCGGCTGCCGCTCTGGCGGCGCGTGTTCGCCAGCTTCCTGCCGTGGGTGGGCGTGAGCATCCTCGCGCTGCTGGTCACCGGCTTCGTGATGATCTTCCAGATGTTCGGCGGCATGGCGAACCTGCCGCTCTACGTGAACCTGATGATGGGTATCGGCATCATCATGATGCTGCTGTACCTGCACCTCTTCTTCGCGCCCTGGAAGCGGTTCCGCACGGCGGTCGACCGCGGCGCCTTTCCCGACGCAGCGAAGTCGCTCGATCAGATCCGCATGCTCGTCGGCGTCAACCTGACCCTCGGCGTCATCACCGTCATCATCGGCGGCACCGGCCGCTATTGGTGAGGCGTTGCGAGCTTGCCCTCGCGCTTGAGCCTTTCGAGCGCGGCCTGGATCGGCGTGAAGGGTCCGTATTTGTGCTGCTGCTCGCTGAACTTGTCGGCGTAAGGTCCATAGGGCGCATCAATCGGCTTGAGCAGCAGGTCGGGAAAATCTTTCTCGAGGCCCGCTTTGTGGGGCCGCTTCTGTGACTCCACATAGGCCGCGACGTCCCAGGCATCTTCGACGCTCAATTGCGGATTCAGATAGTCGGCGCCGTGCGGCATGTTGAAGTGCACGAAGTTGGCCATAGTGCTGATGCGCGCCGTGCCGGCGCCGTCGTTGAAACTGTCGGATCCCCACAGCGGCGGAATTATGTAGCCGAGCGCGGCGTCCGCGGCACTGTTGCGGATCCCGGCGCCGTCCGCGCGGTGGCAGCCCGCGCACACGCGCGTATAAATCGTTTGACCGCGCCTTGGTTCGGCGACGCGCTTGAGCTCGCGCATGTGGCCGCTCCCCATGCCCGGCACTTGTTGTCCGGCCGGCACGCCGGTGCTGAGGAACTTGATATAGTCGACCATGGCCTGCATCTCGGGCGCATCGTCCGGCATTGCACGTCCGTTCATGCTGCGCGTCATGCAGGCATTGATCCGCTCCTCGATGGTGATCTCCGTGCCGGTACGGGCGCTGTACTTCGGGAAATCGCCCCACAGGCCGAAGAGCGGGAACCCGAATTTCTTGGTGCCGGCCTGGAGATGGCAATTGGCGCAGGCGAGATTGTTGCCGGCGTAGCGCTTCTCGGCATCGGCCACGTTGGGGCCGATATGGGCATAGGTGGCGGTGATCAGGTCACGGCCTTCGCGCACCTGTATGCCATGCGCATCGCGCGGCAAGGCGCCGATCTCGGGCACAGTCCAATACGGGGCAATCTGCGGCGCGTTCTGCGCGAACAGGATTGGCGCCGCCAGGGCTGCGATCAGGGCAGCGGCGGTCGCCTGGACAAAGCGGTTGGTCACGCGCGTCCTCCCGGCTGTCGCACCGGCTCATACGAGCGGCAGGCAACCGGGATTATGGCCGGGACAGACGCGCGACGCTACCGCGCGGGTCAGGTTATGTCAGGAGCGCGTGATCTGTCGCCTGTTTGTAGCTCGTGAAGTGTCGTGTTTTCGCTACCCCGGAACAAAGGGGGCACGATGGGCACGGCATCCATTCACGAGGGTGTACGACGGATGCGATTTTCGAGTTTATTGGAGC
>DASXOK010000028.1:0-59418 GCA_036494425.1 Pseudolabrys sp. | reverse complement strand
GCCACATGGCCAACGCGATGGTCGCCATGCCGAAGGCGATCAGGTATTTCGGCTGGATCACGTTCGACAGGAATCCCGACACCGGCATCATAAACAGCATGGCAAGCCCGCCCGGCATCAAAGCGAGACCCGAGAGCAGCGCGCTGTAATTGAAATTGGCCTGCAGCAACTGCGGCAGGATTTGCGTCGAGCCGAACAGCACGGCGCCCACCGCCAGCATCACCGCGAACGAGGTGGCGAACTGGCGGCCGAGCAGCAGCCGCACGTCGACGACGGGGTCCTCGCGCGACAGCTCCCACGGCACGAATATGAGGAAGGCGAGCAGCGAGACAATGCTGAAGAAGACGATGAAGCTGGAGGAGAACCAGTCATCCTGCTGGCCCTTGTCGAGCACGATCTCGAGGCAGCCGAGAAACAGCCCAACGAGCAGGAAGCCGACCCAGTCGATGCGCAGGCCCTTGCGCAGCCGCTCCTTGCGCTCGCGCTCGAGCACGTCGGGCTCGATCAGCAACCACTGCACCAGCGACAGTGAAATAATGCCGAAGGGCACGTTGATGAAGAAAATCCAGTGCCAGGAATAATTGTCCGTGATCCAGCCGCCGACGGTCGGGCCGATGGTCGGCGCGATGATCACCGCGACGCCGTACAGCGCGAAGGCCTGCGAGCGCTTCTCCGGCGGAAACGTGTCGGCGAGGATCGCCTGCTCGCTCGGCGCCATGCCGCCGCCGCCGAGCCCTTGCAGGATGCGGAAGGCGATCAGCGATTGCAGATTCCAGGCGAGCCCGCACAGGAGCGACGCGACGGTGAAGGTCGCGACGCAGATCATGTAATAGCGCTTGCGGCCGATGACGCTGGCGAGCCAGCCGCTGATCGGAATGATGATCGCATTGGCGACGAGATACGTGGTGATGATCCAGGTCGCCTCGTCGAGGCCGGCGGCGAGATTGCCGGCGATCTCGCGCAGCGCCACGTTGGCGATCGACGTGTCGAGCACCAGCATGAAGGTTGCGATCGACACGACGACGGCGATGAGCCACGGATTGTGCCGGCCCGCGGCCGAGCGGCTTTCGCCGCCGGCGCCACTGGCGGCAACGTCGCTCATCGCACCTTCACCGTCGGCACGACCGACATGCCGGGGCCGAGATAGACGTCCGGCGGATTGTCGAAGACGATCTTCACCGGCACGCGCTGCACGACTTTCACGTAGTTGCCGGTGGCGTTCTCCGGCGGCAACAGGCTGAAGACGACGCCGCTGCCGGCCTGGATGCTGTCGACGTGACCTTGGAAGGTCTTGCCGGGATAGGCGTCGACCTCGATGTCGACGTGTTGCCCGACATGCATGTCGGAGAGCTGCGTTTCCTTGAAATTCGCGGTGATCCAGACGACGCGCGGCACCACCGCCATCAGCGCCTGCCCCGGCTGCGTGTAGGCGCCCTTGGCCGCGGTGAGACGCACGACGCGGCCGTCCACTGAGGCGTTGATCGTAGTGCGGCTGAGATTGAGCTTTGCCTGCGAAAGCTGAGCGCGTGTGGCATCGACTTGCGCCAGCGCGCTTTGTTTTTGCGCTTGCAACACACCGAGTTGCTTCTCGGCGGCAATCTGCGCGGCTTGCGCCGCGGCAAAGGCCGCCTGCTTCTGCGTGAGATCGGAATTGGCCTGCTGCGAACGCTGCTGCGTGCCGGCCCCGTTGGCCAGCAATTGCGCATAGCGTGCCTGCTCCTCGCGGGAGAAGACCAGCGCGGCGTTGGTCTGCGTGACGTTGGTCTTGGTCTGATCGATGTTGGAGATCTGCGCCGCGATTTGCGCATCTATGTTTGCGACCACGGCTTGCGCCTGTTCGAGTTGCGCCTGCGCCTGCGCCACGGCGACCTGATAGTCACGCGGATCGATATGCACGAGCGGCGAGCCGGCGGTGACGGGCTGATTGTCGTTCACCGGCACGTCGACGATGACGCCGCCGACTTGCGGCGATATCTGCACCGTGCGCGCGTCGATGAAGGCGTCGTCGGTCGATTCGTATTGACGGGCATTGAGCCACCAGATCAGCGCCGCGACGAGCACGGCGATAATGGCAATCGCGATGGCCGCCGTCGCCCACGGATGCCGGCGCATGGTGGCGAGCCGCGAGGGCTTCTCCTGCGTGGGCTTATCCCGTCCGCGTGCGGGCGCTCGCGCGTGTTCATCAGTACGCTCGCCCTGTGGCACTTCAGCCAAAGGCGGCGCGTTCTTTTCCTCCGGAAGCTCCGGATGATCCTGTTTGTGCTCAACTAATGCCATCCGCAGCAATCCGCGGCACAATTGTCCCGACAGGTCAATGACCGAACGGTTCGATGGTTCCTGACTGTTGAAGGCAAAGCCGCGCGATCGGTGCGCCTTTTTCCGGCGTCTCCAGCGGTGGGAAGCGCGGCTTGGATGGATAGAACCGTCAGGTTGACAGGGTCGGGGCGATTGCGTCCATTCGCACCACACAACGAGCAAGGCGTGAGTCCAAAAAGAATGTCAGCACGTGTTCTCATCGTCGGCTGCGGCGCCATCGGCGGGCTGTTCGCATCCGCTCTGTCGTCCGTCGCCGATGTCACCGCCTACGACTCCAATGCCGAACAGGTTCGCGCAATCAACACACAAGGCCTGCGTATCACCGGCAAGAGTCCGCGCGTCGCACGCATCACCGCCACTGACGACGCAGCGACGCTGAAGGGGCAATCCTTCGACGCGATCTTCTTCCTCACCAAGTCGAAGGCAACCGGCGAGGCGCTCAAGCAATTGCAGCCACTCGTCGCCGGCACGCCTTTGTGGGTCACGCTGCAGAACGGCATGGACAATGCCGAGGCTCTGTTGACGGCGCCGGGGCCGGTGGTGCGCGGCGTCACCATGAATGCCGGGCGCTATATCGAGCCGGGCGCGATCGAGAACCTGATCGAGGGCAAGACCTGGCTCGGCCCGGTGCGCGGCACCGTCGCCGACATCAAGCCGCTGGGCGACCTGCTCACCGCGGCAGGCTACCCGACGGATGTCCTCGCCGACCCGATGGGGGCGGTGTGGTCGAAATTCGTCTTCAACTGCGTGATGAACCCGGTGGGGGCGCTGATGCTGGGCGACAACGCCGCCCGCTATGACGCGCCGGAGGTGCGGGCGCTGATCGACGACATGGCGGCGGAGTGCATCGCCGTCGTACGCGCGCTCGATGGTTCCCTCGCCTTCCCGCCAATGGAGTTCGTGGAGAAGGTGCGCGCCGGCGAGATCCCGAAATCCAAGCACGCAGGTTCCATGGCGCTGGACATCGAACGCGGTGCGCCGACCGAGATCGACGAACTGACCGGCTTCGTCGTGCGCGAGGGCGAACGGACGGGCGTACCGGTGCCAAATTGCCGCGCGGTCTACAGGCTGGTAAAGGGGCTGGAACTCGCGGCCACCCGCCGGGTACCGAAACCACGATAATTCAATAGTTTAGCCCTTATTGGGCCACGCTTGTCCCCGATTTCCCCACTTTCCCACCCGCACAGGATTCCCCACCGATGCGCGTTCAATGGACAGGTTGAGCGCTAGAATGGATGGGTTTCCGGGATGGCAGCATTAAAGCCGCGATGGACGAAAGTGACGAAGCGCTCATGGCTCGGATTGCGCGCGGCGACGAGCCGGCGTTCCGTGTGCTATCGCGCCGTCACCTGCCCGCCGCGGTTGGGCTTGCGCGCCGCATCCTGGGCAATGCCGCCGACGCCGAGGACGTGGCGCAGGAAGCCATGCTGCGTGTCTGGACCCACGCGCCCCGCTGGCAGCCGCTGGCGGCCTTCAAGACCTGGCTCACCCGCGTGGTCGTCAATCTCTGCCTCGACCGCAAGCGCCGGGCGGCCTGGGTGGACCTGGATAAAGCTGGCGAGATCGTGGACCCTTCTCCCGGCGCCGGAGAGCAGGCAGAGGCCGACGAACGCGAGAGGCTGCTCGCGGCGGCGATCGACAAGCTTCCGGCGCGGCAGCGTACGGCGATTGTCCTCACTTACAGCGAGGGCATGAGCAATGCGCAGGTGGCGGAAGTGCTCGACACCTCGGTATCGGCGGTGGAGACGTTACTTGTGCGCGGCAAGCAGAACCTGCGCCGCGCACTTGGGGGAGTGATCGATCATAAAGATGAATAAGAACAAGGGTGAATGACATGGTGATGAGCCGCGCGCAGTTTCAGATCTTCCTCGACAGCCACGGCGCCGATCCGGCGCTCTGGCCGGAGAGCGAGCGTGCCAAGGCCGAACGGCTGATCGACAGCGATGCCGAAGCGCGGGCGATGTTCGACGCCGCGCAGAGCCTCGACGCGTTGCTGGCGCGGCATACGCAAATCACCCAGAACAATGACGATGCCGTCGCACGCGTAGCAAAGCGGCTGGCCGGCCCGCTGCCGCGCCAGCAGGTGTCGTTCTGGCGCTGGCCAATGGTGCTGCTCGATTGGGAGTTCTCGCCGGCATGGCCGCGCGTCGCGGCGCTCGCCTGCTGCGCGGCGCTCGGTTTCTATATCGGCATCGCCGGCCTCGACCGGCCGCTCGACCGGCTCAATCATCCATCGATCATGAGCCGCGACATCGGCTCTGTGGTCTTCGAGCCTGAAGGGCTCACCGGAGCCGGGCCATGACCGTCGCCCATTTCGCGCCGACCGTTGCGCGCGGATCGACGCGCTGGCTGCTGCTCGGCTCGCTCGCCCTCAATCTCTTCTTCGTCGGCGTGGCCGTGGCGATGATGATCCGCGCGCCGGATACGCCGACGTGGGATCGCAATGTGTTCGTGCGCATGGAGCGTCTGTCGACAACGCTGCCGCCGGCCGACGCCGACAAATTGCGCGGAGATATCAACAACAATCATCAGCAGATTGAAGCCGCGCAGACGCAATTCCGCGCCGCGCAGGAACAGATCCGCGCAGCACTGCGGAAAGAACCATTCGACGTCAATGATCTGCGCGCGGCAATGACGCAAACGCGCGCGGCCCGGCAGAACTTCGACCAGATTCTGCAGGGGATGTTCGCGGAAGCCGCGTCGAAAATGTCACACGACGGACGCCAAGCACTTGCCGATTGGCCTCCGGGGCGAAAAACAGCGGGCAACGAGCAATAGTTCACGCTAGGTTAACGCCTCGGTCTAAGCAGTACTCGGAAGTGGTTGATTATGCGTCGCGGAATAAGCTGGACGGTGACGGGTGCGAAGCGTGGAGCTCGCCCGGTGATGATGATGTTGCAGGGACTATGCCTCGCGCTGCCGCTCGGCGGCTGCATGCTCAGCGGTCTCAATGGCGACAAGCCGGATCCGGCGCTCGACATTCCGCAAGCCTATAATGCCGGTCCGCGCAATCCGAAGGCGGCCGAGGCGCGGATGCCGCCGAACGACTGGTGGCGCTCGTTCCGCTCGCGCGAACTCACCGAGATCGTCGAAGTGGCGCGCGAGTCTAACCTGGACATCGCCGCCGCGGTGGCGCGCATCGTGCAAGCCGACGCGCAGTCGCGCATCACCGGCGCGGCGCTGTTGCCGACCGTTGGGCTCAACGGCAGCGCTGCCCGCGCGCGCACATCGCAGGCGACGTCGATTGGCGGCACCAGCGGCTCGCTCGGCGGGTCCGAGCGCGATCTGCTGTCGACCTCGCTCACCGCAAGCTACGAGATTGACTTCTGGGGCAAGAACCGTTCGCTGGTGCGCGCGGCGGAAGAGACGGCGATCGGGACGCGCTTCGACCGCGAGGTGATCGCGCTGACGACCGAGGTCACCGCGGCGAACGCCTATTTCCTGGTGCTCGCGTCGCAGGACCGGCTGGGGGTCGCGCGCGAGAACTACAACAGCGCCAACCGCGTGCTCAACCTGATCCAGCAGCGCCTGAGCGCCGGCACCGCGTCCGCGCTCGAAGTCGCCGAGCAGCAGAGCGTGGTCGACACCCAACGCGCACTGATCCCGCCGCTCGAGCAGACGCTGCGGCAGAACAAGGTCACCCTTGCGCTGCTGATGGCGCGGCCGTTCGAGCGCGTCGACATCCGCGGCGGCTCGTTGCGCAATCTCGCCTATCCGCGCGTGACACCGGGCCTGCCGTCTGAGCTGCTGACGCAGCGGCCCGACATCCGCGAGGCGGAAGCGCAGCTCGCTGCCGCCAATGCCAATGTCTACAACGCGCGCACGCAATTCCTGCCGAGCATCGTGCTCACCGGCGAAGGCGGCTATCAGAGCGCGATCCTGCGGACGCTGATGCGTCCGGAATCGGCCTTCTTCTCGCTGACCGCTGGGCTGACGCAGCCGATCTTCGAAGGCGGCCAGTTGCTCGGCAATCTCGACCTGCAGAAGGGCCGTCAGGACGAATTGCTGGCGGATTACCGCAAGGCGGTGATCTCCGGCTTCTCCGACGTTGAGAACGCACTCGACGCCATCCGCCAGACCGCCGAGCGCGAACGGCTCCAGCGCAATGTCGTGACGAGTTCGCGGCGCGCCTTCGATATTTCCGAGCAACGCCTCCGTGAGGGAACGCTGGACCTCGTGACAGTGCTGCAGACGCAGCAAACGCTTTACCAGGCCGAGGATCTGATGGTGCAGGCGCAGCTCGCACATGCGCAAGCGATCCTGAGCCTGTACCAAGCGCTCGGCGGGGGGTGGCAACCGAAACCCAAACCAGTGGTCGCCGATGCACGGTGAAGTCCCGAAATATCTGGCCAAGAAGACCCGCAGCCGCACGAGCCGCAATATCGCGATCGTCGTCGTGCTCGTGGGCGTGGCGGCGGCGCTTTATTACGTGTTCAGCGGCTCGGCGCCGCAGCAGCAGCGGCGCAGCCGCTTCGCGGCGGAAGGCGGGCCGGTCCCGGTGCTGGTCACGCAGACGAATTTCGCCGACGTGCCCGTCTACCTCTACGCCGTCGGCACGGTGAAGGCGCTCAACACCGTGACGGTGAAGCCGCAAGTCGACGGCAAGCTCATCACCATCAGTTTCAAGGAAGGCCAGGACGTCAAGAAGGGCGATATCATCGCGCGCATCGATCCGACGACGTTCCAGGCGGCTTATGATCAGGCAGTGGCGAAGAAGGCGCAGGACGAGGCCATCCTGGCCAATTCGAGGAACGATCTCGTCCGCTACCAGACGCTGTCGGCGACCAACGCCATCAACAAGCAGCAACTTGATACGCAGCGCGCATTGGTCGCCCAGAACGTCGCGCAAGTGCAATCCGATCAGGCGGCGATCGAAAGCGCACAGGCCACGCTCGGCTATACCAGCATCGTCGCGCCGCTCACCGGCCGCACCGGCATCCGCCAGGTGGACGAAGGCAACATCGTACATGCCTCCGACTCGACGGGCATCGTGGTCATTACCCAGCTGCAGCCGATCTCGGTGATGTTCAACCTGCCGCAGCAGGACCTCGAGCGCGTGAACGCCGCCTTCGCCAAAGGCGCACTCTCGGTCGATGCTCTGCGCGCCGACAACAACGCAGTGATCGACCACGGCTCGCTCACGGTCGTCGACAACCAGGTCGATGCCACGACCGGCACCGTCAAGCTCAAGGCCGATTTCCCGAACGCCGATCTGCGGCTCTGGCCGGGGCAGTTCGTCAATGTGCGGCTGCTGATCGACACTCTGAAACTCGTCGCGGTGATCCCGACCGGGGCGGTGCAGCGCGGGCCGAACGGCACCTTCGTCTACGTCGTCAACGAGGAGAACACGGCGTCGGTGCGCACCATCAAGGTACAGAAGCAGGACGAGGACCAGACCGTCGTGAGCGACGGCGTGAAGCCGCCGGAGCGCGTCGTCACCACCGGCTTCGCGCGGCTCACCGACGGCGCCAAGGTCAGCCTCTCGACCGGCCAGGGCGGCACGGCGCCGGCGGCCGAACAGGGCGCGCGGGCGCGCCGCGGCGCCGGACGGCATCCGGGCGGCCCCACCGGTAATGGCGCCGATGGCGCCGGCGAAGGACAACGGAGCGGCAGCGAGAGAAGGCCGAACCCGCCGCAATGAGCGTCTCCTCCCCATTCATTCACCGGCCGATCGCCACCTCTCTTCTCGGCGTCGCGGTGATGCTGGGCGGACTGCTCGGCTACTGGTGGCTGCCGGTCTCGGCGCTGCCGCAGGTCGACTTCCCGACCATCCAGGTCACCACGCAGCTTCCGGGCGCTGCGCCCGACACCATCGCGGCGCTGGTGACGGCGCCGCTCGAGCGGCAGTTCGGGCAGATCCCGGCGCTGCAATCGATGACCTCGTCGAGTTCGTTCGGCATCAGCCAGGTCACGCTGCAATTCGACCTCAACCGCGACATCGACGCCGCCTCGCAGGACGTGCAGTCGGCGATCAACGCCGCCGCGTCCACGCTGCCGCGCAATCTCCCCTACCCGCCGCTCTATTCGAAGGTGAACCCGGCCGACGCGCCGGTGATCACGCTGGCGCTGACCTCCAAGACCATCGACCAGCGCGCCTTGAGCGACATGGCCGACACCATCATGGCGCCGCGCCTCTCCGAGGTGACCGGCGTCGGCCACGTGTCGGTGCAGGGCGGCATCCGCCCGGCGATCCGAATCCAGGCCGATCTGTCGCGCCTCGCCGCCTACGGCATCGGGCTGGAAGACATGCGCACGGCCATCGTCAGCGCCAATGTCGCCGGGCCGAAAGGATCGCTCGACGGCACGCACCAGTCCTACAGCATCGCCGCCAACGACCAGATCGAGAGCGCCAACGCCTACAAGGCCATCACCGTCGCCTACCGCAACGGCGCGCCGGTGCTGTTGAGCGACCTCGCCGATGTGGTGGACGGGCTGGAAAACACCAAGGTCGGCGCCTGGTACGCCGGCGGGCCGGCGATCGTCATCGACGTGCAGCGCCAGCCCGGCGCCAACGTCATCGAGACGGTGCAGCGCATCCGCGCCGAACTGCCGCGCCTTCAGCGCTCGATGCCGGCCGGCGCGACGCTCACTATCGTCAATGACCGCACCAACACCATCCGCGCCTCGATCCACGACGTGCAGTTCACGCTGGTGCTGAGCATCGGCCTGGTGGTGCTGGTGGTGCTGATCTTCCTGCGCACCATCCGCGCCACCATCATCGCCGGCGTGGCGCTGCCGCTGTCGCTGATCGCCACATTCGGGGTGATGTGGTTCTGCGGCTTCTCGCTCGACAACCTGTCGCTGATGGCGCTGACCATCGGCACCGGCTTCGTGGTCGACGATGCGATCGTGATGATCGAGAACATCGTCCGCCACATGGAGGACGGCGAAAGCCCGCTCGAGGCCGCGCTGAAGGGCGCCCGCGAGATCGGCTTCACGGTGATCTCGCTGACGCTGTCGCTGATCGCGGTGTTCATCCCGCTCTTGTTCATGACCGGACTGGTCGGGCGCATGTTCCGCGAGTTCGCGCTCACGCTGACCATCGCGGTGGTGGCCTCGGCCATCGTCTCGCTGACGCTGACGCCGATGATGTGCGGCCGCCTGCTCCGCCGTACGGAAGCGCGCCCGCGCGGCGCGCTCGGCCGCAGCTTCGATGGCTTGATGGAGCGCACCATCGAGGGCTATCACCACAGCCTGCGCTGGGTGCTGCGGCATCAGGCGGCGACGCTCTTGGTGACGCTGCTGACCCTGGCGGCGACGATCGCGCTCTATGTCGCCGTGCCGAAGGGCTTCCTGCCCTTGCAGGACACCGGCGTGATCACCGCCGTGACCGAGGCTAGCACCGACGTGTCATTCGATGAAATGACGCGGCGGCAGCGCGAGATCGAGGACATCGTCCGCGCCGATCCGGACGTCACCAGCGTGGTGTCGGTGATCGGCGTGAGCCCGCTTAATGCCACGCCCAATGCCGGCCGTCTGAGCATTTCGCTGCGCCCGCGCGATGACCGCGCCACCCACGTGGACCAGATCGTGGACCGGCTGAAGGACGCGGTCGCCGGCGTGCCCGGCATGACCGTCTATTTTCAGGCGACACAGGACATCCAGATCTCCACGCGCGTGAGCCGCGCGCAGTACCAGTACACGCTGGTCGGCACCGACCGCAACGAAGTGATCGACTACTCGAACAGACTGGTGCAGGCGATGCGCAAATCGCCGGCGCTGCGCGAGGTCGCATCCGAAGCGCAGGAAGGCGGCCCGCGCGTGCAGGTGCAGGTCGATCGCGAGCAGGCCGGCCGCCTCGGCGTTTCGATGCAGAGCGTGACCGACACGCTCAACGACGCCTATGGCCAGCGGCAGGTGTCGACCATCTACGGCCAGTCCAACCAGTACCGCGTCATCCTGGAAGCGCAGCCGCGCTACCAGCAGGACCCGTCGTCGCTGTCGCAGATCTACGTGACCGGCGCGCACACCTCGACCGGCACCACGGCGACGGTGAGCACCACGGCGACCGCCACGACCAACACCAACACCACCGCCACGCCGAACACGACCACCGGCAATGCACAGGTGCCGCTCTCCGCCTTCGCCAGCTTCGTGCCGACCTCGGCCCCGCTCGCCATCGCGCACCAGGAGCAGTTCCCCTCGGTCACCATCAGCTTCGACCTCGCGCCCGGCTACGCGCTTTCCGACGCAGTCGATGTGATCGGCGCCGCGAGCCGCGACATCGGCATGCCGACGTCGGTGACCGGCAGCTATTCCGGCGACGCGGCGGAATTCGCCAAGTCCCTGGCCGGCGAGCCGTGGCTGATCCTCGCCGCCGCCATCGCCATCTACATCGTGCTGGGCGTGCTCTACGAGAGTTTCATCCACCCGCTGACGATCCTCTCGACGCTGCCCTCGGCTGGAGTCGGCGCGCTGCTGGCGCTGATGCTATTCCGCTACGACCTGTCGGTGATCGCGCTGATCGGCATCGTGCTCTTGATGGGCATCGTGAAGAAGAACGCCATTCTGATGATCGACTTCGCGCTCGAGGCCGAGCGCAAGGAGGGCATGAATCCCGAAGAATCGATCGTGCAGGCGGCGTTGCTGCGCTTCCGTCCGATCATGATGACGACTTTGGCCGCGCTGTTCGGCGCGCTGCCGCTGGCGCTGGAGAGCGGCACCGGTTCTGAGCTGCGCAATCCGCTCGGCATCACCATCGTCGGCGGCCTGCTGCTGAGCCAGTTGCTCACGCTCTACACCACGCCGGTGATCTACCTGTACATGGAGCGGCTGCGCGCGCGTCTTTCGCCGGCACTGCCGCCGCGGCCGGCACGGCTCGCTCCCGGGGAGTAGCCGATGAACTTCTCCTGGCCGTTCATCCGCAGGCCGATCGGCACCACGCTGATGGCCATCGGCTTGTTCCTGGTCGGCATGATCGCCTACACGTTCCTGCCGGTCTCCAGCCTGCCGAGCGTGGACCTGCCGACAATCCATGTCACCGCAAGCCGGCCGGGCGCCGACCCCAACATCATGGCGGCGACTGTCGCCGCGCCGCTGGAGCGGCGCATCGGCGAAATCTCCGGCGTGACCGAACTGACCTCCGTGTCGTCGCTGGGTACGACCAGCATCACCGTGCAGTTCGATCTGTCGCGGAGCGTCGAAGGCGCGGCGCGCGACGTGCAGGCGGCGCTGAATGCCGCGCTCAGCGACCTGCCGAGCGACATGCCGACGCTGCCGACCTTTCGCAAGTTCAATCCCGCCGCCTCGCCGATCCTGATCCTGGCGCTGACCTCCAAGACGATGCAGGGCAGCGAGATCTACGACGCGGCCGACACGGTGATCGCGCAACGGCTGGCACAGGTGGACGGCGTCGCCGACGTGACCGTCGCGGGCTCGGAGCAGCCGGCGATCCGCGTGCGTGTCGACCCGACACGGCTCGCCTCCATGAACCTGTCGCTGGAAGACGTGCGCAATGCGATCGTCAACGACAATGCCGTCGGCCCGAACGGCTCGTTCGACGGCGGCAAGCGCTCGGTGACCATCGGCCTCAACGACCAGCTGCGCAACGCCAGCGACTACGATCCGGTGGTGGTGAAGACGGTGAACGGCACCGTGATCCGCCTCTCCGACATCGCCACCATACGCCCGAGCGTGCGCAATAGCCGCTCGGCCGGCTGGTACAACCGCGACCCTTCGGTGCTGCTGATCATCACCAAGCAGGGCGACTCCAACGTCATCGACACGGTGGACCGCATCTACGCCCTGTTGCCCGAGCTCAAGCAATGGGTGCCGGCGGGGCTCGAATTCTCGGTGCTGACCGACCGCACGCAGACCATCCGCGCCAGCGTCAACGACATGCAGATGACGCTCGCCGCCACCATCGGCCTGGTGATGATGGTGGTGTTCCTGTTCCTGCGCCGCGCGGCGCCGACGGCGGCGGCCGGAGTCACCGTGCCGCTGGCGCTCGCCGGCACCTGCGCGGCGATGTGGGCGGCCGGCTTCTCCATCGACAACCTCTCGCTGATGGCGCTGGCGGTATCGGTCGGATTCGTGGTGGACGATGCCATCGTGATGATCGAGAACGCGGCGCGCTATCTGGAGCAAGGCGCGTCGCCGATGCGTGCGGCGCTTAAAGGAGCCAAGCAGATCGGCTTCACGGTCGTGTCGATCTCGGTGTCGCTCATCGCCGCCTTCATTCCGTTGCTCTTGATGGGCGGCATCATCGGGCGGTTCTTCCGAGAATTCTCGGTGACGCTCGCCTTCGCCATCATCATCTCGACCGTTGTGTCGCTGTCCGTGACGCCGATGATCTGTGCGTACTTCGTGCGCGAGGCGCCGAGCCACGATCGCACCTGGCTCGACCGGCGCGTGGAGGCCGTGCTGTCGCGCTTGTTGCGCTTCTACGACCGCACGCTTTCCTTCACGCTCGAACATCGCGCGCTGGCGCTGATCGTGTTCGTGGCCACCATCGTGCTCACCATCGGCCTCTACATCAAAGTGCCGAAAGGCTATCTGCCGCAGGACGACACCGGCCTGATGTTCGGCGGCACGCAGGCCTCGACCGACGTCTCTTATGGGGCGATGCTGAAGCTGCAGCAGCAGGCGATGGACGTCGTGCTGTCCGATCCGGCGGTGGCGGGCCTCGGCTCCTCGGTCGGCAGCGGCGGCGGCCCGGGCGGCACCTCGGTCAATCGCGGACGGCTGTTCGTCAGCCTGAAGCCGCCGGAAGAGCGCGGCTATGCGACCACGCAGCAGGTGCTCGCGCGCCTGCGCACCAAGCTCAACCATGTTCCCGGCCTGCGCACGTTCCTGGTGCCGGCGCAGGACGTCCGCATGGGCGGACGCCAGAGCGACTCGCAGTATCAGTTCACGCTGTGGAGCTCGGACATCGACCTGTTGCAGACCTGGGTGCCGAAGGTGCTCGACGCGGTGAAGAAAGTGCCCGGCATCGTGGACGTCAACACCGATCGCGAGCAGGGCGGGCTACAAGCCAATGTCAGCATCGACCGCGCGTCGGCGGCGCGCCTCGGCGTGAGCGTCAACGACATCGACAACGCGCTCAACGATGCCTACTCGCAGCGGCAGATATCGACTGTCTATACGCAACGCAACCAGTACCGCATCATCCTCGAGGTGGACCGCAAGTATCAGCGCGACCCTACCGACCTCAGCCAGATCTATGTGCCGGGCAGCAATGGCCAGGTGCCGTTGTCGGCGGTGACCAAGGTGACGCGCGGCATCGCGCCCTTGGTGGTGAATCACCAGGGCCAGTTCCCCTCCACCACCATCACCTACAATCTCGCGGCGGCCATGCCGCTGGAAACCGCCACCGCGGCGATCACGCAGGCGGTCGCCGGCCTGCATGTCCCCGACGCTATCCACACCGACTTCGCCGGCGACATCCAAGCCTTCAAGCAATCGGCCGGCGCGCAGCCGCTCCTGCTGCTGGCGGCGCTGATCGCGGTCTACATCGTGCTCGGCGTGCTGTACGAGAGCCTGGCGCACCCGCTCACCATCATCTCGACGCTGCCCTCGGCGGGCCTGGGCGCGCTGCTGGCGCTGGAGATATCCGGCACAGAGCTGACGGTTATCGCCTTCATCGGCATCATTCTCTTGATCGGCATCGTGAAGAAGAACGGCATCATGATGGTGGACTTCGCGCTCGAGGGCGAGCGGTGCGGCGGGCTCTCGCCGGAGCGCGCCATCCACGAAGCCTGCCTCGCGCGATTCCGGCCGATTTTGATGACCACGCTCGCGGCCATGCTCGGCGCGCTGCCGCTGGTGATCGCTTCGGGGCCGGGCTCGGAGCTGCGGCGGCCGCTCGGCATCACCATCATCGGCGGCCTCTTGGTGTCGCAGGTGCTGACGCTTTACACGACGCCGGTGATCTATCTGCTGCTCGACAAACTGCACCGGCGCCTCGGCGGCGCCGTGCCCTCCTTCGTGCGCCGGCGCCGTCCGCCGCCCGCCCCGCAGCCGGCGGAATGATTGCTCCCGGCCATGGAACGACAGCCTCGAGCCGTCATTCCTGAGGTGCGAGCGAAGCGAGCCTCGAAGGATGACGGGCACAGACCGTCGCCCTTCGAGGGCTTCGCTTCGCGAAGCCACCTCAGGGTGACGGCCATACATAAGCTCTGCTTAGTTCAGCCTACTCCCGTTCGCGGCCGGCGATCTCGGCCTGCCAGGGCGCGACCTTGCGCTCGACATAGCCGATCAGGGTGTTGAGCCCGATGGCCATGACCATCAAGACGATGATCGGCACGAACATCGTGGCGGTGTCGAAGTTGTTCGCCGAGTTGATGATGATCGCGCCGAGGCCGGAGATCGTCGTGAAGAACTCGGCGATAACCATCGCCACCACCGCGCGGCCGACCGCCAGGCGGACGCCGGCCATGATGTAAGGCAGCGTCGCCGGCAGCACGATCCGCCGAAGAATGACATGATCGGGCGCGACGAAGGACTTGCCGACCTCGATCAGCGTCTTCGGCACGGCGATGACGCCGAGCCAAGTGTTGATGCAGATCGGGAATAGCGCCATCAGGAAGACGACCGACGCCTTCACAGCGAAGCCGAGGCCGAGCCACAGCACCAGGAGCGGCACCAGCGCCACCAGCGGCATGGCGTAGCCGGCCGTGATGTAGATGCCGAAGGCCGCCTCCGCCCAGCGGAAACGGCCGATGATGAGGCCGATCGGCACGCCGAGCACCACGGCGAGCAGATAGCCGGCGAAGAACGGTTGCAGGCTTTGATAGAGCGCGGACCATAGCTCGCCCGAGCGCGCCAGTTCCCAGAAGGCGACCGCGATCGCGCTCGGATAAGAGCCGAACACCGGATTGACCTGGCGTCCGAAGATCTCCCAGAAGGCGAGTAGGCAGAAGACCGAGATGCAGGTGATCACCCAGCGCGGCAGCGGGCGGCGCTCCTTGCGCTCGGCGGCCGGGGCAGCGGGCTTTCTATCGGCGATATCGACCATTAGTGCACCGCCTGTTCGTCATGCAAAGCGCGCCAGACCTTGTAGCGGGTCTCGGCGAATTCGGCCGTGCCGCGCACGACACCGAGATCGGGACGCGGACGGCCGATCGGCACCGTCATGATCTCGTGCACGCGGCCGCCTTTCATGACGATGATGCGGTCGGCGATGAGCACGGCCTCGTCGAGATCGTGGGTGACGAAGATGACCGTCTTGCCGGTGCGCGCCTGGATCTCGAGCAGCTCGGCTTGCAGAGATTCGCGCGTCTGTGCGTCGAGCGCCCCGAAGGGCTCGTCCATCAGCAGCACGGAGGGATCGATGGCGAGCGCGCGGGCAATGCCGACGCGCTGCTTCATGCCGCCGGACAGCTGATGCGGACGGCGGTTCTGCGACTCCTTCAGGCCGACGAGATCGAGATACTTCTCCGCCGTGTCGCGCAGCTCGCCGCCGCGCATGCCCTTCATCTCCAGGCCGAACATCACGTTCTGCAAGGCCGAGAGCCAGGGCAGAAGTTCCGCATGTTGAAAGACCATGCCGCGGTCGTGTCCGCAGCCGCGCACTTCGCGCCCGTCCACGCTGACTCGGCCCGACGTCGAGAAATCGAGCCCCATGGCAACGCGCAAGGCCGTGGTCTTGCCGCAGCCGGACGGGCCGATCAGCGCGACCAATTCGCCGTCCTTGACGGTGAAGCTGACGCGATCGAGCGCCTGCACGTGATGCAGCACGCCGTCCACGCGCAGGGAGAACTTCTTGGACACATCGAGGAAGGTTACTTCACCCATTTAGAACTCCGAAGATTTCACCAATTATTTGCCCCCGTCAGCTTCAACGCCTTCTCGCGATACTCAGGCGCGAGCACGGATTTCACGTCGAGGGGCTCCTTCAGCTTGCCCGCGTTCACGAGCTGCGCCTGGATCCAGGCGAGCTTGGCCTCCGGCAGCGGCAAGGTCGGATCGACCGCCTTGTGCTCGACGGCGTCGTCAAAGACGAAGCCGGGGCGCGGATCGTCCGGCTTGGCGTGCGTGATCTCGCGGGTGAGCGCCACGGTCTCGTCCTTGTGCGTGAGCGCGTAATGCAACGCATTCATCTCGGCGGCAAGGAATTTCACAGCGTCATCTCCGCGCGACGCCAAAATCTTCGCAGTCGACATGATGCAGACGCGCAGGAAATTCGGTACGGCGTCGCGCCCGGCAACCAGGAGGTGCACATCCTTGGGCGCAACCGGCTGATATTCGTTCGACACCACCGCCGCATCGACGACGCCGCCGATCAGCGCCTGATAGCGCTCGCGATCGCCGCCGACTGCGGCAAGCTTCACGTCCTTGTCGGAGACGCCATGCGCGGCCAGCGCCGAACGCACCAGCATATCGGGCATCGAATTGGGCGCCGACACGGCGATCTGCTTGCCCTTGAGCTGCTCGATCTTGGTGATGTTCGTCTTGGCGTAGATGCCGTGCGGCACCACGACCCAGTGGCAGCCGAGCAGGCGCACATCGCCGCCGCGCGAGTTGGCGGTGAATACGCCCTGCGGTCCGCCCTCGAAACTGTCGATTTCACCGGCGAGCAGCGCTTTCAGGGCAATCTGGTCATCCTTGAACTGTGAGAGCTCGAGCTTGAGCCCCTGCTTGGCGGCGAAGTCGCGTTTCGACACCATCAAAAAAATGCCGGCGTCGGACTTGGCATTGATCAGGCCATGCCGCCAGACCTTCTCCTGCGCGGTGGCAGGCGCCGCGAGGGCGCAGACAATTATCGCCGCGGCCACAAGACTGCGCGCGGTTCCCAATGCGATGGCGGTGCGCATAGGCAGTGTACCTCCCGTTATTTTTTAGTCGCGCGCCTTGCGGGCGCTTTTCCCCACTGGCGATTTTAACACCAATTTGATGGCCGGGGCATTCCTAAGCGCAGTGTGGGGGACTAGCCTTGCCCCCGCAAGCGTCGATCAAGGACGCAGATCGTGGGGTTCCACGATCCGGTACGGCTGGCCGTAAGCCGCCGACCGATGAAAAAGTTCAGGGAGCTGAACGCTATGACCCAACGCTTTACGCTCACCGTCAACGGACATTCGCATACGATCGAGGCCGACCCGGACATGCCGCTGCTCTATGCGCTGCGGGACGACCTCGGGTTGAATAATCCGCATTTCGGCTGCGGCCTGGCGCAATGCGGCGCCTGCACCGTGCATGTCGATGGGCAGCCGACCCGGTCCTGCGTCACGCCGCTTTCGGCGGTGGGAGACGCGAAAATCGTCACGCTGGCCGGGCTCGGCACCCCGGCCAAGCCACACCCGTTGCAGACGGCTTACGTCGAGGAGCAGGTGCCGCAATGCGGCTATTGCATCAACGGTTGGATCATGACCGCCGCCGCCTTCCTGGAGACCAAGAAGAAGCCGACCGAAGCGGAGATCAAGGATGCGCTTTCGGGCCTCAAATGCCGCTGCGGCACGCACGTCAGCATCCTCAAGGCGGTGAAGCGTGCCGCCACGATGATGGGTTGAGGGAGGGCGCCATGACAAAGTTCGAACAATCGACCTCGTTCTCGCGTCGTTCCGTCCTCCTCGGCGGCGGCGCGCTGGTCGTGTCGGTCGGCGCGGCCGTGTCGCTCGACACCCTGCTGTCGATCAACGAAGCGCAGGCGCAAGGCGCCAAGCCGCCGCTGACCCCGGACCAACTCTCGTCCTACATCGCTGTGAACGGCGACGGCACGGTCGCCGCTTATTTCGGTAAGATGGACATGGGCCACGGCCTGCATGTCGCGATCGGGCAGATCGTGGCGGAAGAGCTCGACGTGCCGTTCAAGAGCGTGAAGGTCATCATGGGCGACACCGCCTCGTCGGTGAACCAGGGCGGCGCCTCGGGCTCGACCGGCGTCCAGTTCGGCGGCAAGCAGATGCGGGTGGCGGCGGCGGAAGCACGCCGCGTGCTGGTGGACATGGCGGCGGGACTGCTGTCGGTGCCGGCCGACAAGCTCACCGTCAAAGACGGCGTGGTGAGCGCGAGCGACGACGCAGGCAAGCGCATCAGCTACGCCGAGATGATCGGCGGGCGCTATTTCAACGTCACGCTCGACTGGAACAAGCAATACGGCAACGCGCTCTACGCGCCGGGCAAGGCCCAGCCGAAGAAACCGTCCGAGCACAAAATCGTCGGCCAGCCGATCAAGCGCGAGGACGTGGCGCCGAAGGTGTTCGCGATCGAGAACTTCGTCACCGACATCAAGGTGCCGGGCATGATGCACGGGCGCATGGTGCGCCCGAGCGTCGCCGGCGCGGTGCCGGTGAAGGTGGACGAGGCCTCGATCAAGGACATTCCCGGCGCCAAGGTGGTCTGGGACAAAGGCTTCCTCGGCGTGGTCGCCGACAAGGAATGGGACGCGATCAAAGCTGCGCAAAATCTCAAGGTCGAGTGGTCTGACGCCAAGGCGCCTTTCCCCGACCAGGCGCAATTGTTCGACCACATCCGCAAGGCGCCGGTGCGCAAGCGCGACGTCGAAAAGCAGAACGGCGATATCGATGCCGCGTTCGCGGGCGCCGCGAAGGTGATCGAGGCCGAATACGAATGGCCGTTCCAATCGCACGCCAGCATGGGGCCGGGCTGCGCCCTGGTCGAAATCAAGGACGGCAAGGTGACCTGCTGGAGCGGAACGCAGAAGTCGCATTTCGTGCAGCAGGGTCTCGCCGCGACGCTGGGCGTGCCGCGCGAGACGGTACGCGTGATCTGGACCACTGGTCCGGGCTCCTACGGCCGCAACGACGCCGACGATGCCGCGATGGATGCCGCCGTGCTGGCCAAAGCCGTCGGGCGGCCGGTGCGGCTGCAATACATGCGCGACCAGGGCACCGGCTGGGACCCGAAAGGCCCCGCCTCGATCCACAAGGCGCGCGCGGCGCTCGACGCTTCAGGCAAGCTGATCGGCTATGACTTCCTCAGCAAGGCGTTCTCGCGGGTCGACGTCGACACCAATGGCAGCAAGCCGAACGACACGCTGGCCGGGCAGACACTCGGCGTGGCGCTGAAGTCCGGCGACGGCTTTGGCACGCCGGCGGAATCCTACGCGGTCGACAACAAGCGGCTCGCCTGGGAGACCATCCCGCCGCTGCTCGACCGCTCTTCGCCGTTGCGCACCTCGCATCTGCGCGATCCCGTCGGACCGCAGATCCACTTCGCCAGCGAGTCCTTCATGGACGAGGTGGCGGCGGCGGTGAACATGGACCCGATCGAATTCCGCCTGCGGCACATCACGGACCCACGCGACATCGCAGTGATCAAGGCGGTGGCCGAGAAGGCGAAGTGGGAACCGCGGCCCTCGCCACGGCGCGATCAGACCGGCAACAAGGTGTCGGGCCGCGGCATCGCCTATGCGCAGCGGAGCGGCACGCGGATCGCCATCATTGCCGAGGTCGATATCGACCGCACGAGCGGCAAGATATTCGCGCGCAAGTTCACCGTGGCGCATGACTGCGGGCAGATCATCAACCCGGATGGATTGGTGAAATGCATCGAGGGCAACATCGTGCAGGGCGTGAGCCGCACGCTGTGGGAGGAAGTGACCTTCGACAACAAAGCGGTGACCAGCGTGGATTGGATCACCTATCCGATCCTCGACATCACCGAGACGCCGGCCGAGGTGGACGTCGTGCTGATCAACCATCCAGACATCGCGCCATCGGGCGCCGGCGAGCCGTCGATCCGGCCGGTGGCGGCGGCCATTGCGAATGCCATCTTCGACGCGACCGGCGTGCGCATCCGGCGCGTGCCGTTCTCGCCGGAGCGGGTGAAGGCGGCGTTGAGTTGAGTGGCACGAGCCGCAGCCTCTCGATTCCCTCCCCCTGAAAGGGGGAGGGTCAGGGACGGGGTTTCTTGATCGTTGCGACGGACCCCCACCCGCTCATCGTCGCGTCGCGACGATGAGCGGCCTCCCCCTTTCAGGGGGAGGTAAAGAAGCGTCAAAACACCAACCGCTTCACACTCTTCCTCGCCTCAGTGATCACCAGCGGCACGGCGGCGTCGTTGTTCGGCGCCATGATGTGGCAGCCGGCGACGTGCGGGATTTCGGCAAGCTCCGCGATCACCTCGATGCAGATGCGGCGGCCTTCGGAGGCCGGATCGCTCGCCTGCTCCATGCGATCGACGAAGGCATCGGGGATGATGGTTCCGAACAGCTTCTCCTTCATCCAGCGCGCCGACTTCGCGGAACGTAAAGGCGCGACGCCGATGATGATGGACAGCTTATCGGCAAGCCCGAGCTCGACGAGCCGCGCCATGTAGCGGCGCACGATCTGTGTATCCATGCAGAACTGCGTCTGCGCAAACTGCGCGCCGGCGGCGACTTTGCCGGCAAGGCTCTTCGGCTCCCAGCCCAGCGGCGGATCGATGGGATTGTCGGCGCCGCCAAGGAAGAAATCGGCATGGCCTGAGATCTTGCGGCCGGACGGCAACTCGCCTTTATCGCGAAGAAGGCGCGCCGTTTCGAGAAGCTGGCGCGCGTCGAGATCGAACACCGGCTTGGTGTCCGGCTGGTCGCCGGCCTCCGGATTGTCGCCGCGCAGCATCAGCAGATTGCGGATGCCTGCCGCGGCCGCGCCGAGGAGATCGCTTTGCAGCGCGATGCGGTTGCGGTCGCGGCAGGTGAGTTGGAGGATCGGCTCGATGCCCTCCTGCACAAGCATCGCCGCCGCCGTGACCGCACCGAGATGCGGGCGGGCGCCGGCGCCGTCGGTGACGTTCACCGCATCGGCCAGCCCCTTGAGCGGCAGCGCCTTGGCGAAGAGATCGTTGCGATCAGCGGAGACCGGCGGCGTGACTTCGGCGGTGAGGACGAAACGGCCCGCGCCGAGCTTGTCTTGGAGGTTCATGAGGAGATTGCGTCGCAAAATTCAGTGGACCTGGCAAGCGCAACAACGAGAATAGGCGCGGGATGCGCCAGTGGGCAGCGTCCCTCGAAAGCGCCCAAAGAGGCGCCGCATGAGGGTGGAGATGGCTTTGACATCGCTCGAAGAGGCGCTCGCGCCGGTCACCGACGGCTGCATGCTGGTGGTGCCGCGCGAGGTGTCCGGCGTGCCGATGGCGGCGACGCGCGCGCTCATCCGGCGCGGCGTGAAGCGGCTGCATCTGGTGGCGCTCCCGACGTCGAGCCTGCAAGCGGATTTGCTGATCGGCGCGGGATGTGTGGCGACTTTGGAAACAAGCGCGGTGAGCCTTGGCGAGTTCGGCCCGGCGCCGCGCTTTAGTGCCGCGATCATCGGCGGCACGATCACGATGAAAGACGCCACCTGCCCTGCTCTGCATACGGCCTTGCAAGCGGCGGAAAAGGGCGTGCCCTTCATGGCGCTGCGCGGGTTGATCGGTTCGGACATTTTGAAGTATCGCGACGACTGGAAAGTGATCGACAGTCCGTTCGGCCATGACGATCCGATCGTGTTGTTGCCGGCGCTGAAGCCGGACGTGGCGCTGATCCATGCGCCGATGGCCGACCAATTCGGCAATGTGTGGATCGGACGGCAGCGCGAATTGGCGACGATGGCGCATGCGGCGGAGCGCACGATCGCGACCGTCGAAAGAATTCACGACGGAAATCTGCTCGACGATTCGGTGCTCGCGGCCGGCACGCTGCCCGGATTCTACGTCGAGCATGTCGCGGTGGCCGAGCGCGGCGCCTGGCCATTGCCTTTGCCCCACTATTACGCCGTGGATGGCGAGCACCTCGCTCTGTATGCGCGCATGGCGGCAACGGAAGCGGGGTTTACGGAGTATCTGGACAGGTATGTGTATGAGAAGAAAGCGGCTTGAGCGTTCTTATCCCTCCCCTGAAAGGGGAGGGTGGCTCCGCGCGAAGCGCGGAGACGGGTGGGGTGACGCCGCGTACGTACGAAGCACCCCCACCCCGTCGCCTTCGGCGACCGCCCTCCCCCGCAAGCGGGGGAGGGATAAGTGAGTTTCCTCCCCGAAGAACTCCTCGCCGACGTGATCGCGCGGCTGATCGGCGATGTGCGGCATGTCGCCGTCGGCAATGCCTCGCCGATCCCGGCGACGGCCGCGCTACTCGCGCGCGAACGGGGGAAGGGCCGCTCTTACGTCTCGCTCTTACAAAGCCGCAAGCATAATTTCTTCACTGACGGCGCGCGCGAGCTGTTCGACTGCGCGGGACAAGGCCGCATCGACGTGTTCTTCTTGTCCGGCGGGCAGATCGACGGCCAAGGCAACATCAACCTCGTCTCGATCGGCGACTACGAGCACCCGAAGGTGCGCTTCCCCGGCTCGTTCGGCTCGGCCTATCTCTATTATGTTGTGCCGAAGGTGATTCTGTTCCGCACCGAGCATTCACGGCGCACGCTGGTGCCGAAAGTGGACTTCATCAGTGCGCCGGGCAGCAACGCGCCGAACGTCCATCGTACCGGCGGCCCGATCGCGCTGGTGACCAACCGCTGCCTGTTCTCCTTCGCCAATGGCCGCTTTCGGCTCGACAGCGTCCATCCCGGCCATACGGTGGAGGAAGTGATCGAGCACACCGGCTTCGACTTCGATCGGCCGGAGCGTGTGCCGGAAACGCCGGCGCCCGCTCCGGAAACTTTGAAGCTGATGCGCGCGGTGGTGGCGCCGCAACTGGCCGAGGTCTATCCGCAGTTCGCAGCGCAGGTGTTCGGTATCGGGGAGGCCGCTTTCGTGAAATGAAACCGTATCGCCAGGCGGGCCACGGAGGCACGCTTATCTTTCACTTTCGCGCTCGGCTAAAACGCGGCTACTCTGCCTGCCAATAATTCAACAAGACGAGGAAACGCTCAGGTGCAAACGGTGGAAGCTGCGGTTATTGGCGTAGGCTGGATCGGGGGCTTGCGCGCGGAGACGCTGTCGCGCACGGCACTGGTCGACAAGCTGCATCTCTGCGACATCAAGCCGGACCGGCTGGCCGAGGTGAAGGCGAAGTACGATCCCGCGGCCACGACCCTCGACTACAACGACATCATCAACAATCCGAAGATCTCGGTGGTCTATGTCTCGACCACGCCGGAGTCAAACCACTATCCGATCGCGCGCGACTGCTTGAAGTCCGGCAAGAACGTGATGCTGGAGAAGCCGATCGCGCTGGAGCTGTGGGAGGCGGACGAACTCATCCACCTCGCCAAGCGCAATAACCTCAAATTCACCATCGGCTATTCGCAGCGCTTCAACCCGAAGATCGCCTTCGCCAAGAAGAAGATCACCGACGGCACGCTCGGTAACGTCGTCTCGGTGCTGGTCAGCCGCCACCTCTCACGCGACCTCGGCAAGAAGATCGCCGGCCGCGTGCGGCTCTCGCCGGTGGTGATGGAATCAACGCACGACCTCGATTTCGTGTTCTGGCTCCTGGAGCCGGCGAAGCCCGTGCGCGTCTATAGCCAAGGCGCCTATGGCTACATGAAGCCGGTGAATGGCTCGCACGACGTGATGTTCACCACCGTCACCATGGACAACGGCGTGGTGGTGATGATCGGCGGCGGCTGGAATTTCCCGCCGAGCTATCCGAACTACTGCTCGACCTGGATCGAGATCACAGGCACCGACGGCGCCCTCGTGCTCGATGACACGCAGCGCGACAACTGGCTCAACACGGAGAAGCGTGGCCAGGAGTTCCCCATGTCGACCATGCCGGGCGAATGGGTCGACCACGTCTATGCCGGCGGCATCGGCCCGGAGACGATCCACTTCCTCGAAGCCTGCATCCGCGACAGCGCGGTGATGGTGACGCCGGAGAGCGCGCGGCGCGTGATGGAGACCTACAGCGCTGCCGACTTGTCTGCCGACCGCAACGAGCCGGTGGACCTGCCGCTGTCTAACGAGACGATCTCGGGCATCGCCGAGCTGAAGAAGAAGAACCGTGCGGGGGTGAACGTATGAATCCGCAGGCCAAGGGCGTCGGCCTTGCCATCATCGGCGGCGGGCGCGTCGGTTTGTTCCGCGGCGAAGTCGCCGCGCGGCATCCGGCGGTCGAGTGGATCGGGCTGGCCGAAAAGAACCCCAACCGCGCGGGCGAAGTGGGGCCGAAGATCGAGGCCGATTTCGTCACGCAGAGCCATGTCGAACTGATCAAGCGGCCGGAGGTGACCTGCGCTATCATCGCCACCGACGAGCACCTGCACGTCGATCCGATCATGGCGGCGATCGAGCGCGGCATTCCGATGCTGATCGAGAAGCCGCTGGCCACAAAACTAGATGAATCCGCGCGCGTGTTGAAGCTGATCAAGGACGCCAAGATAGACGCGGTGGTCGGCTACACGCAGCGCTTTCGGCGCAGATGGCTGGCGGCGAAGGAAAAATGCCGCACCGGCGCATTGGGCGATGTGACGATGGTCACCTCGCGTGCCTTCATGAATCGGCTGGTGGCGATCGACAACTACAAGCGCACCGACGATCCAAGCACGATTTCGCCGATGGTGATCTCCGGCACGCATGCGCTCGACATCTGCATGTGGTGCCTCGACGGCAAGAAGCCGGTCGAGGTCTATGCGCGCTCGACCGACAAGGTGCTGGGGCCTTTGTACAAGGGCATCGACGCCACCGCCGGCATGATCATGTTCGACGACGGCACGGTGTATCACCTCAACATCTCTTGGGCGCTGCCGGTGACCTGGCCGGGCGCGGTCTATTCGCTCGAGGTCGGCATCGTCGGCACCACCGGCGTGCTCACCATCGACGACACGCATCGCGATATCGTGCTGGCGGTGTCGAAGCCACAGTCGGAGGGCTACAACCCCGACGCCTCGCGGCTGGTGGATTTCATGGGCAGCTATCCGCCCGGCGACATGGCGCTCGGCGAACTGCGCGGGCCGATGGCGGAGGAGACGGTGAGCTTCATCAACCGCGTCGCGCTCGGGCTGCCGACCGCGGCCGCGACGGTCGAGGAAGCGCATCGCAACCTGATGCTGACCAAGGCGCTGGATTTGTCGGCCAAGCGCAAACAGGCGGTAAAGCTGCCGCTCGATACGGACGACATAAGGGACGTGGCGTAAGGTTTCCGTCGATCGATCGCAGGGGCGCGAAATCAGCGAACGAGGCAAGCCATGACGTGCAAAGCGGTCGCCGCAGCGGGCGTGCGGATCATCGTGCTGGGACTATCAACGTTGTTCGGTGTCGCTGCGGCGCAAGCCGCCGACGACGCGGCGGCTTATCCTCAGAGACCGATCCACGTGATCGTGCCGTTCGCGCCGGGCGGCGCCTCCGACTTCGCGATCCGGATGCTCGAGCCCGGCCTGTCGCAGCAACTCGGCCAGCCGATCGTGATCGACAATCGGCCCGGTGCGGCCGGCAATATCGCGATGGAACTGGCCGCGCGCGCCGCCCACGACGGCTACAATCTCTTTCTCGGCAATGTCGGCACGGTGTCGATCAACCCACACTTCTATCCCGATCTGAAAGTGGTGCCGGACCGCGATTTCCTGCCGGTGTCGATCGTCGCGGAGACGCCAGGCATCCTCGTCGCCAGCCCGAAATTTCCGCCCAACTCTCTCAAGGACATGATCGCCTATGTGAAGGCCCGCCCGGGCAAAATCAATTATGCCGCCGCCGGGATCAGCACGCTCAATACGCTGGAGATGGAGCATTTTCGCCGGGCGGCCGGCCTGGAGATGACGCAGGTGCCCTACAAGGGCGGCGCGGGACCCGCCATCGTCGATCTCATCGGCGGCACCGTCGATGTGATGTTCGTGACCGTTTCATCAGCCGCAGAGCAGGTGAAGGCCGGACAGTTGAAGGCCTTCGCGGTCAGCACGCGCGAGCGAATGCCACTGCTTCCGAATGTGCCGACCGTCCTCGAGCTTGGCTTTCCGGACAGCGTCAGCTCGTCGTGGCAAGGCCTGTTCGCGCCCACTGGCACGCCGCAGCCCATCATCGCCAAGCTCCACGCCGCAGTCGCGCGCGCCATGGCCGATCCGAAGATCCAGAGCCTGATGACAAAGGCCGGCATGCTGCCGACCTGGAGCAAGTCACCGGAGGATTTCAAAACCTATCTCGCCGCCGAGTCGACACGATGGGCGCGCGTCGTGCAGCAGACCGGCCACAAACCGGAATAGACCGCGCGGCGCACGAGGTTGTCCGCTGCGGCGACATGGCGGCGGCACGGCGAAGCGCGCCGCCGCATTTTGCTCACTCAGCCGAGATGCTCGCTTCTTTTGCCAGCTTTACCCATTTCTCGGTTTCAGCGTGGATGAAAGCAGCGAACTGATCCGGCGGCTCCCCGCCGGGCTCGGCGCCTAGATCGTTCAGCCGCTTGACCATGGCGGGGTCCTTCAGGATCGCCGCCGTCTCATCATAAAGCTTCTTGCGGATCGGATCCGGCGTGCCCTTAGGAACGAGAAAGCCGTACCAGGTCGAGACGTCGTAGCCCTTCAAACCCGACTCGGCGAGCGTCGGCAGATCGGGAAAGAGCTTTGACCGCTGGCCGGTGCTCACCGCAAGCGCCCGCACGGTGCCCGCCTTCATGAAGCCAGTCGCCGAACCGCTGGTCTCGATCGCTATCTGAATGTGACCAGCGACGAGATCGGCCATCATCGGCGCGCCGCCGCGATACGGGACATGCACGATGTCGGTGCCGGAGATCGCACGGAACATCTCGCCCGACATATGCTCGGTGCTGCCGACACCGGCGCTGCCGTAGTTCACCTTGCCTGGATTGGCCTTCATGTAAGCCAACAGCTCGGCGACATTCTTGGCCGGCACGGATGGGTTGATGACCAGAATATTCGGCACCGTGGCGACGACGGTGATCGGGTCGAAATCCTTCTCGAAGTTATAAGTGAGCTTCTTGTAGATGCCCGGGGCCATGGTGTGGGCTACGGTCGACATGAAGATGGTGTAGCCGTCGGGAGCGGCCTTCGCGGCGTTGCTGGCGCCCAGACTTCCGCCGGCACCACCGACATTCTCGACCAGCACCGTTTGTCCGAGCCGCTGCGACAACGACTGCGCAACGAGACGGCCGACGATGTCAGTGGTGCCGCCCGCTGCGAAGGGAACGATCAGCATGATGGGCCGGGTTGGCCAATCCTCGGCCTGGGCGATACCGGCTCCGGCCAGCATCACGCTCAAAACGACACTGAACAGCGCAGACACAATTCTCACGTGTTTTCTCCCCGCATTTATTGTTGATTTATCGCTCCCCGCACTGACGTTATCAGTGCGGCTCACCAATGTCCGTTGTGAATGAGATTTGGCGCTCCAGAAGCGGCCTTATCGCTAGTTCCGTTGCGAGTTTGTCGAGCTGCACCACGAGCTCCGGCGGCAGAGCGAGCCCATTGCGCACACGATCGGCACGGCGTTGGGCGCGCTGATCGCCAGGCAGACGCACGGGATCGCCGCCAGGCAACGGCTTGGACTTCCGCAGGTCGCGCGAATGGCGGTCGACTTCCGCCTTGAACTGGTCGAGCGGCTGGAAACGGCTCGGATCGAGCACGACGATGAATTGCCCGGTGTTGGTGACGCGCTCGGGCTCGGCGTTGAAGTCGACGCAGCCGCGGCCGAACAGCGCGCCGTTGAGCGTGCCGGCAAGCAGGCCGAGCGTCAGCGCCAGCCCCGCGCCTTTGTAGCCGCCCATCGGCAGCAAGAGCGCCTCCATGCTCTTGTGCGGATCGGTGATCGCCTCGCCTGTTTTCGGATTGACCATCCAATCGCCGTGCAACGGTTTGTTCTGCAGGCGATGGTTCTTGATGGTGCCGTAGGAGACGACAGAGGTGGCGATGTCGAGCACCACCGGCGGCTCCTCGCCCGCCGGGATCGCGATGGCGAGCGGATTGGTGCCGAGCAGCGGCTCGGCGCCGCCGGCGAGCGGCATGTGGTTGGCATTGGCCACGGCCGAATAAAGGCCGATCATGTCGGCCTTCAGCGGCAGCGCGGCATAGACACCGGCGGCACCGGCATGGTTCGAATGCACCGCGCCGACCCAGGCGACGCCGCATTCGCGCGCCATCGTGATGGCTTCTTCGGCCGCGCGCGCCATCACCAGATGACCCATTGCGTTATCGCCATCGACCAGCGCGGTCGCCGGCGCACTGCGCTTGACCTTGATGGTCGCGCGCGGGTTGGTCGAGCCGAGCTTGAGCCGATGCACATATTGCGGCAGGCGGAAGACGCCGTGCGCGTCGGCGCCGATGAGATCGGCCTCGACCATCAGTTCGGCGACCTTGGCGGCATCGCCCGGCGAGAGACCGGCCTTGCCCATCGCATCGACGATGAGGCCGGTGACGGCAGCAACAGGAATGCGAGCGGCTTTGACAGGAGCGTTCATCAGGCCTTCACCTTCAACAGAGCTTCCGCACGCTTGGTCAGGATCGTGTCCTTGTCGGCATCACTGATCTTCAACCCGCGCACGTGCGCGACGCAATCCATCATGCCCATGTCGTATGGATAGTCGCTGCCGAGCATCACGCGGTCGGCGCCGACATGCGCGATCATGAATTCCAGCACCGGCGCCGAATGCAGGATCGTGTCGTAATAGAAGCGCTGGGCGATGTCCTTCGGCTGCGCGGGCACGTTCTTCTTCGGCTCGGGCCGCACCGCCCAGCCATGCTCCCAGCGCGCCGCCTGATAGGGTGTGAAGCCGCCGCCGTGCGCGAGAATGAAGTTCAGCTTCGGATGGCGGTCGAGGACGCCGCCGAACACGAGGCAGGCGGCGGCGATGGTGGTATCGAGTGGATTGCCGATTAGGTTTTGCAGGTAATAGGACTTGAGGCGGTCGGCGCCGCCCACGTTGTTCGGATGGATGAACATGAAGGCGCCGAGCTCCTCGGCGGTCGCCCACAGCGGCTCGAAGCTCGGGTCGTCGAGGTTCTTGCCGAGAATGTTTGAGGCGAACATGGCGCCGCGCAGGCCGAGCTTGGTCATCGCGCGCCTGAGCTCCTCGGCGGCCTTGTCGGGCGCCTGCATCGGCAGCGTGGCGATGCCCATGAAGCGCGTCGGGTGCTCCGCGATGTGCTTGGCCATCTGGTCGTTCTGGATGGCGGAGGTGACGACGCCGAGCGCAGGCTCGAGTCCGTAGAGATAGGTCTGCGGCGTGGCCGACAACACATGCACGTCGACGCCTGCCGCGTCCATGTCCTTGAGCCGCCGGGGAACGTCGAACCCGCCCGTCGGGAACGGCCGATAGACGACGCCGCCAACGTCGAGGGTCGCGTTCTCGGCGTCATACGGCGTGATGGTCACCGGTGATTTCGGCGCCGCCTTGGTCAGCAGGGCGGCGGTTTCCTCGGTGAGAATGTGGGTGTGGGTGTCGATCGTGCGTCGTAGGCTCATTTCTTCCCCTGAAATTCAATTCTTGTTACGGTCGCCCAGAAGCTTTGGTGCCGCAGCCTCCGTTGCAGCGCAAGGCCCTGCGCAAGCACAATTTCTCCCGCCTCGACGAACGCTGAAAGCGGTTCCCAGGGTCGGGCCTCCTGCGCTACGGTCCGCCCCCAAAGACCTGAGACCCGCCAAACGCTCTGGAACCAGCATGACATCGACCGCCTCCGCCGCCAGCCACAATCACCCGCGCGTGGAAGACAACGCCCTCGTCCGCGGCGCCGGCCGCTTCGTCGACGACCCGCACCTGCCGAACCAAGCCTACGCTGTGTTCGTGCGCTCGCCGCACGCCCATGCGCGCGTGCTGTCGGTGAAGACGGACGAAGCGCTCAAGGTGAAAAAGGTGCTGGCCGTGCTCACGGCCGAGGACATGAAGGCGGCCGGCGTCGGCAGCGTGTCGCGGCATCCGCCGGTGGTAGGCCGCGGCGGCGCCAAGATGGCGATGCCGTTCCGTCCCGCCCTCGCCGGGGACAAGGTGATGCATGTCGGCGACGCGGTCGCCATGGTGGTGGCGGAGACCCCTGCCGCCGCGCAGGACGCGGCCGACTTGGTCATCGTCGAATACGACGAACTGACGCCCGTGGTCGATCTTGAGACCGCGATGAAGGCCGAGACCGTGCTCTTCGACGAAGCGCCGGGCAACTTGATCGTCGACTGGCCGGGAACGATGCCGAGTGAGGAGAACGAACGTGAGGTGGCGAAGATCCTCGCCGAGGCCGTGCACGTGGCGCGCGTGCGCGTCACCAACCAGCGCATGATCGTCGCCTCGATGGAGACACGCGGCGGCACCGGCGTCTACGACAAGGCGACCGACGGCTACACGCTGCATGCCTGCTCGCAGAGCGCCGACGCGCTGCGCGGCCAGGGCGCAGCGGTGATGGGCGTGCCGAACGAGAAGCTGCGCGTGATCACCGAGGACGTCGGCGGCGCCTTCGGCATGAAGACGCCGTTCTATCCGGAATATGCCGCGCTGCTGGTCGGCGCGCGCAAGATCGGACGGCCGGTGCATTGGATGTCCACGCGCTCGGAGGCGTTCCTCACCGACACGCATGCGCGCGACACAATCACCGAAGCAGAGCTTGCGCTGGACGAGAAAGGCAAGTTCCTCGCCTTGCGCATGCGGCATCTGTGCAACCAGGGCGCTTATGTCAGCACCGCCGGCGTCGGCATCAACACCAACAACTTCGCGCGCTGCGTGCCCGGCATGTACCGCATCCCCAAGGTGGACTTGTCGGTCGCCTGCTATTTCGCCAACAAGACGCCGATCGGTCCCTATCGCGGCGCGGGGCGCCCCGAAGCGAATTACGCGCTCGAGCGCGTGGTGGAGGAAGCCGCGCGCATCACCGGCATCGACAAGGTGCGGCTGCGCAAGAAGAACCTGATCCCTGCCTCGGCCATGCCGCACAAGACCGCCGTCGGCAATGTCTATGACAGCGGCGACTTCCCTGGCATCGTCGACAAGGCTTTGGCACTTTCCGACTATGACAACTTCAGCAAGCGCAAGCGCGAGGCGGCCAAGCGCAAGAAGCTGCGCGGCATCGGCGTTTCCTGCATGCTGGAGCACGCCGGCTCCATACCGCTGGAAGAGGCCTCGGTGACTTTCCCCGACAGCGGCAAACTGATCCTCGGCTGCAACGTGCAGTCGACCGGCCAGAGCCACGCGACAGTGTTCGGCCGGCTCTTGGCGAAGAAGCTCGGCATCGACGCGACGCAGATCGAGCACCGGCAAGGCGACACGGCAATGGGCCTCACTGGCTTCGCCTCGGTCGGCTCGCGCTCGGCGATGTGCGCCGGCAACGCCATCATGCACGTCGCCGATGTGATGGTGGCGAAAGCCAAGAAGGTGGCGTCCGCACTGCTGGAAGCTTCTGAGAGCGATATTCAATACCAGGACGGCAATTTCAGCGTGGTCGGCACCGACCGCAAGATTTCACTGTTCGACGTTGCGCGGCGCGCGAAGGAGGTCGGCGGACGCGGCGACCTCCCGGCGAGCCTCGACACCAAGGACAAGGCGGAGACGCCTCTTACATTTCCCAATGGCTGCCACATCGCCGAGGTGGAGATCGATCCCGACAGCGGCGAGATGGAGATCGTCACCTACACCGCGGTCGACGACTGCGGCACGCCGCTCGACATGATGGTTGTCGAGGGCCAGGTGCAAGGTTCGATCGCGCAGGGCTTGGGTCAGGCGCTGATCGAGAACGCGGTCTATGACGCCGGCAGCGGGCAGCTCGTCTCAGGTTCGTTCATGGACTACGGCATGCCGCGCGCGCACATCATGCCGGTGGAATTGCGCGAGTTCAATTATGCGGTGCCGGCGACCAGCAATCCGCTCGGCGTGAAGGGCACGGGCGAAGCGGGCACCACGGCGGCAATCGCCGCGGTGATGAACGCGATCTCCGATGCGATCCCGAACGGTGCGGCCGATCACATGGAAATGCCGGCGACGCCGACGAAGATCTGGGAAGCGTGCCAGAAGGGATTGGCGGGGAAGTAGAGTAGAGCGCAGCGACGCGCGCGCTTCCCCTCTCCCCTCGGGGGTGAGGGAAAGAGAGCAAACGCACCGCATCCAAAAAAACAAAATGGCCGGGGAAAACTCCGGCCATTTGCACATCAGCTCAGCGCGCGACTCACGCCTGCGAGATGAACTTCGTGTTCAAGTACGCCTGCAGGCCTTCGATGCCGCCCTCGGAGCCGTAGCCGGATTCCTTGACCCCGCCGAACGGCGTCTCCGGCGTCGAGATGGCGACGCTGTTGACACCGACCATGCCGGACTGGATGGCATCGCCGATCGCCATCGCGGTCGCGCCGGACGAGGTGAAGGCATAAGCCGCGAGGCCGAACTCGAGCGAGTTGGCGCGCTCGACCACTTCGTCGAAGGTCTTGAACGGCACGATCGGCGCCACCGGGCCGAAGGGCTCCTCGGTCATGATCTTCGAATCGTCCGGCACGTCGGTGACCACAGTCGGCTCGAAGAAGTAGCCCTGGTTGCCGTGGCGCGATCCGCCGGTGACGATCTTGCCGCCGCGCTCCTTGGCGTCGTTGACGAACGACTCCATCGCGTCGAGCCGGCGCGGATTGGCGAGCGGGCCCATGGTGATGCCCTTCTCCATGCCGTCGCCGAGCTTGATGCTTTTAGCGTATTCGGTGAAGCGCGCGACGAACTTGCTGTAGCTCGCTTCCTGCACATAGAAGCGCGTCGGCGAGATGCAGACCTGCCCGGCGTTGCGATACTTGAAAGCGGCGATGGTGTCAGCGGCCTTCTCCGGATCGGCGTCGGCGAAAACCACGACCGGCGAGTGACCGCCGAGCTCCATGGTGGCCTTCTTCATACTTTTGCCGGCGAGCGCGGCGAGATGCTTGCCGACCGGGATCGAGCCGGTGAAGGAGATCTTCTTCACCACTTCGGCGGGAATCAGATGCTCGGACACTTCCGACGGCACGCCGAACACCAGATTGAGCACGCCGGCCGGCAGACCCGCGTCGGCGAAGCACTTCACCAGTTCGACGCAACCGCCAGGCGTCTCTTCCGACGCCTTGATGATGACCGAGCAGCCAGCGGCGAGCGCGCCGGCGATCTTACGTACCGGCGTCAGCGTCGGGAAATTCCACGGCGTGAAGGCGGCGACGACGCCAACCGGCTCCTGCGTGACGATCTGGCGCACGCCCTTCTGCCGGCCCGGGACGATGCGGCCATAAGCGCGGCGGCCTTCTTCGGCGTACCAGTCGATGATGTCGGCGGAGGTCAGCACCTCGACGCGCGATTCGGCGAAGACCTTGCCCTGCTCCTGCGTCTGCACGGTCGCGACGTGCTGGGCGCGTTCGCGCAGCAGGTCGGCGGCCTTGCGCATGATCTTCGAGCGGTCATAGGCGCTGGTCACTTTCCAGGTGGCGAAGCCTTTCTCGGCGGCGGCCAGCGCGGCATCGAGATCGGCTTTGCTGGCATGCGGCAGCTTGGCCAGCACTTTGCCGGTGGCGGGGTTGACTACATCCTCGCCCTTGCGGCCGTCGCCGTTGAGCCATTTTCCATCGATGAAAAGCGCGAGATCGGTGTACATGCGGACCTCTTTCGTTTCCCGGACAAAGTTGCCGCTGGATTAGCACTTTCACGCGCAATCGGCCACCCTCACTCGCGGAATGATGTCCTGCGTCAGCCGCCGAGGTACGCTCCGCCATTGGCATGAATGCTCTGGCCGGTGATGTAGCGGGCCGCCGGGCTGCAGAGGAAACGCACGACGGCGGCGACGTCGTCGACCCTGCCGCGTTCGCCGGAGATCGTGCGGTTCGTGGCGTGATGCTGCGGCGCAGGGCTGTCCTTCGGCCGTGGCCTCTCGATGAGCCCCGGCACGACGCAATTGACCGTGATGTGCGCGTCGGAGAGATCATGCGCCAGCGCGCGAGTGAAGCCGACAATGCCGGCCTTTGCGGTAACCACGTGGGCGCGGTCCTTGGCGCCGGTGTGCGCGCTCAGGCCGCCAATGTTGACGATGGTGCCGGCGCCGCTCGCCTTCAGAGCCGGGAGGCACGCCTTCACGCAGTGGAACGGCGCGTCGAGCGCCAGGTCCATCACCGCGCGCCAGTCGGCATAGGACATCGTCTCGAACGGCTGCTCGGCGCGCATCGCCGCATTGTTGACGAGGATGTCGATGCGGCCGAAGCGCTTAAGCGCCGCCTGCGCCATCGCTTCAACCGCCTTCGGATCAGTGACGTCGGCGACATACGCGAGCGCCCGCCCGCCGGCGGATTCGATCTCGCTCACGACCTTGTCGGCTTCGGCCTTGTTCGAGCGCACGTTGATCACGACCGCGGCGCCGTCTTGCGCAAGCTGATGCGCGATCGCGCGCCCGATATTGCGCCCCGCGCCGGTGACGACGGCCACGCGGCCGGTGAGGACTTTCTCGGTCATGGTGTGGCTATCCCTGCAGCGATTTCAGATCGACGGGTCCGCCGTAGAGCTTCGCCAACAGCGTCAGCGCCGCCGCGCCGCGTTGTGCATCCCAGCCGCCGTGACGGGCGTTGAGCGCGAACTTCTCCTCGAGATCGGCGCGCGTGAGCGGCTCATGCGCCCCGCCCCGAAAATGTGGTTGGCGTTCCTCGACGACCGAGCCCTCGTTAAGCACGGCGCGGATATGGCCGGTGAAGTTGTTCGGATACGGATTGTCCGGATCGATGACGTAACGGACCTTGGCGGCCAGCGCGAGCACATCGGCATCGTGCACGGCCTTTTCCGCGAACGCGTCGAGGCCGACGCCGCCGTGCACGAAGCCGGTGGCGAGCAGAAACGGCGTGGCAAACTTGGCGGCATAGCCGTTCGGCGGCCTCTGCTTGGCGGCAAGCGGCTCCCACAGCCGGTGCACCGTGCCCTCGCCGACCTCGCAGATCAGCTCCTTCACATCCGTAGGCTTGATGCCGCGCGCGGCAAGGCGCTTGGCGCAGTCGATATAAGGATGCGCCATGGTTCCGCAGGGATAGGGCTTGAAGGCGAGCGTTTCAATGACCCAGGCGTCGCCGAAATCGTCCAATTGACCGAAGTCGCCTTCGGTCGTGTTCGCGAAGCCGTGAAACAGCCCGTGCACGCCTTCAAATACCGTGCGCGGGCCGAGGAAACCCGCGCGCGCGAGGAGCGCGGCCCGGATGCCGGACTGCGCCGCCCAGCCGGGATGCATGCGCTTGGTCCAGGTGCCCTCGGCGAGATATTCGATGATGCCGGACGCCATGCTGCCGGCGATGCCGAGCGCGTCGGCGATCTGCTTTGCGTTGAGGCCGAGTGCGACGCTGACGCCGGCGGCCGCGCCCATGACGCCGAAGATGGCGGTGGGGTGGAAGCCGGCCCGGTGCACGGCCTTGGGCACCACGGTGCTCAGGCGGCACATGATCTCGCTGCCGACGGCGATGCCGAGCAAGGCCGCGGCGCCATCCGGCCGGTGCCGCTCGCAGGCTGCCAACACCGCCGGCACGATGACGGCGCCGGCATGCACCGGGCCGCCTTCAAAGGTGTCGTCGAAATCCTCGCCGTGGCAGGCGGTGCCGTTGACGAGTGCCGCGCCGGCGCTGCTCAACGTGCGCGCATGGCCGATGGCCGTGCAGGGCCCGTCGTCATCCAGCGCCGCCAGCACGCTTTGCACGTAGTCCTCATTGCGCGCGGTGACGCAGAGACCGACGACGTCGATGAGGAGATCCTCGCACTTAGTGCGCACGGCAGGCGGGAGCGCATCCGCGCGCAGCCCAACGATGCGTTCGGCCAATTGTTCGGCGATAGCGACCTGGGGAAGCTTGGCGTCCATGAAAATGACTTCGCTGTGCTGTTCGAACTGAAAGCCGCCCCGCTTTCGCACTCTGCTTATGTCCTAAACCGCACGGTTCCGAAACCGGGAATCTTGTTGACCGCGATCACCACGGCAAACGTGATCAGCAGCATGCCGATGCCGATCACGGAGATGGCGCCGAGATCGCCGCTTTCGTTGAGATCGTAGATCAGCACCGAGATCACCTTGGTCTCCGAGGTGAAGAGGATGATCGCCGCCGACAGTTCGCGCATGACGCCGACGAAGATGAAGCACCAGGTGGCGATGACGCCGGTGCGCAAGAGCGGCGCGGTGATCTGCCAGAGAGAGCGCAGGCGCGTGGCGCCGAGGATCCGGCTCGCATCCTCAAGTTCCGGATGGATGGTGCGGAACGCCGCCTGGAGCTGCTGATAGGCCGAGGGCAACGCGATGGTGACGAAGGCGATGAGCAGGATCCACAGCGTGCCGTAGAGCACGAAGGGCGGGCGCGTGTAGCTCAGGAACAGCCCGACGCCGAGCACGATGCCGGGGATGGCGATCGGCGCGGTAGCGAGGAAGCCGAGCACGCGCCAGCCGGTGACCGCCTGGCGCGCGGTGATGTAGGCGATGATGACGGCGATGATGGTGCCGACCGTGGCGGTGGCGGTGCCGAGGATGACGGTGTTCTTGAGCGCCAGCGAGGCGGCTGACAATTCGAACAGCACGAAGTTCACATTGTGCATCGTCGCGTTGTGGAGCGTCAGAAACGTCGTCGCCACAGGCGAGAAGGCGGCGTTGAACAGCGCCGCATAAGGCAGGAACACCGGCAGCATCAGCACCATGAGGCAGAGGCCGAAGGCCGGCCAGCGCCAGCCGTGCAGCGGGATCAGCCGCGGCGCGCCGTATTTGCCGCCAACCACCGAATAACCGCGGCGGCCGAGGATCATGTTCTCGGCACGCAGCAGGATCACGGTGAGGATGAGGAGCGGCAGCGCGGCGGCTGCGGCGAGCTCCGGCTTCGGCGGGAACTGGAACAGGCTCCAGATCTTGGTCGTCATCGTATGGAAGCCGGCGGGCAGCGCCAGGATCGCCGGCGAACCGAACAACGTCATCGCTTGCAGGAAGGCGACGAGCGCGCCGGCGAGCAGCGCCGGGAGCACCAGCGGGATGGTGACGCGGCGCGCCGTGTACCAGCGTCCGCCACCGAGGATCGACGAAGCATCCTCCAACTCACCCGGCGTGCGGTCGAGCGAGTTGGCGACCAGCACGAAGACGTAGGGGAACGTATAGCAGGAGATGACGAAGATGATGCCGGTCAGCGTGTAGATGTTGAACAGGTGCTCGTCCTGCTCGGCGCCTGTCACCAGGCGGAAAAGCTGATTGAGCAGGCCGCTGTTCGGCGCGGCGAGCAATTCCCACGCGATGGCTCCGAGGAACGGCGGCGTGACGAACGACGCCGTGACCAGCGCGCGCACGATGCCGCCGAACGGCAGGTCGGTGCGCGCCACCAGCCAGCCCATCGGCGCGGCGACCGCGCAGCAGATCACGGCCGAACTCGTGGCGATGATGAAGGTGGTGGCGAGTGGATCGTAGAACGAGGATTCGCTGAACAGCCGATAGAAGTTGAGCAGCGTGAAGGCACCCTTGGCGTCGCTGAACGAGTAGATCAGCAGCCAGGACAGCGGCAGCACGATGAGAACGCAGAGGATCGCGGCGAACGCGTAGAGCACCGGCTTGGTCAGATCGATGCCGAAACCGCGGCGGCGCGCCGTGCGTGCGGGAAGGGCGATGGTCATGGGTTCTCCACCCTCCCCCGCGAAGCGGCGAGGAGGGTCGGTTTGCAATCGCTCGCGATTGCGAGCCGGGGTGGGGGGATTTTGACGACGCTTCGCCGAATGACGCCCCAACCCCTGACCCCTCCCCGCCACGCGCAAGAGTGCGCGGGGGGAGGGGAAAAGGAGAGGCCAGCGTCGAAGCAAAATGTGCGCGTTCTCAAGGAGCGCCTCACACGTGGAAAATCTTGACGTAATGCGACTTGATCTCGTCGCCCATCTTCTCGACGGCGGCGGCATCGTCCTTCATCGTCTTGATGTCCTTGAACGGCGTACGACCCGCCTTCTCCTTGGTCTGCGGATGCATCGAGCGCAGGCCGCCGACGTCGATGATCAGTTGCTGGCACTCCGGCGTGAAGCTGTAGGCCGTGAACAGCTTGGCGGCGTTCGGATTGGGCGCCGCCTTGAACATGCCGGTCGGCCCGACGATCAGCGGCGAACCTTCGGTAGCGTAGACCGGCTCGACCGGGCCGTCCTTCTCCTTGATCTGGAAGATATTGTATTCGTTGCCGTCGGCCTGCACGGCACGCTCGCCCAGCGCCAGCCGCTTCGGCGGATCGGCCGAGGACTGCACCTGCATGATGTTCTGCTTGGCGAGTTTCTCGAAGAACTCCCAGCCGAGATCGCGCTGCATCTGATAGGTCGCGGTCATGATGGTGCCGCTGTAGCCCGGATGCGCCTTGACGATCTTGCCCTTCCATTTCGGATCGAGCAGGTCGGCGAAGCTCTTCGGCGCGTCCTCCTTCTTCACCAGATTGGTGTTGTAGGCGATGATCGAAAGCCAGACGCGGAAGCTGGCGAAGTTGCCGTCCGGATCCTTGTGCTCGGCTGGATAGAACTTGGCGACATCCTCCGGGACGAACGGCTCGAGAAGACCGGCCTTCTTCCAGACGATGAGATGCGCGGCATCCGAGGAATTGGCGACATCCACGGCGTGGATGTTTGCGGCATATTCCTGGCCGATGCGCTGGAACACGCGCTCGGCGCCGGTGCGTTCGACGCGCACGGCGATGCCGGGATATTTGGCCTCGAATGACTTGCCCACCTTCTCGGCGAGCGGCAGATCGACCGAGGTATACCAGACGACCTTGCCTTCCTTCTTGGCCGCATCGATCAATTGCGGCGTGATCGCTGTCGCGGGCGGCGCCGCGGACAGCACTTGGGTCGAGAACGCACTGCCGGCGGCAAGTGCGCTCGATCCGATCAGCAAGTCGCGGCGTGAGAGCTTGAAGTCCTTCATCGGCGTTTCCTCCATGTCCCTGATTTATTGTTTTGTTGTAGTTTAGGTTTTCGCCCCCGCGATTCCCCTCGCCTCTTGTTGTTATCCACTCAGCGCACGGCAGCATTCGGCCGGCAGATGCAGCCAGACGGCACTACCTTGCGAAATGTTCTTGGCCGCCGTTGTGAGCACGCGCAGTTGCGTGCCGTCTTTGGCTTCGACCATGTAGTCGCGATTGCCGCCGAGAAAAACTTGTCGGACCACCGTCGCCGGCACGACATTGTCGGCCTGTGCCGGCGCCTTGGCAAAGAGCGCGATGTCGTGCGGACGGATCGACACCGGCGTCGGCGCGCCGGTTGCCACCGGTTCGCCGACACAGCGTAGCGGCACGCCCGCGAAATCGACGCGGGCTGCATCGAGCCCCTTGCCCTTGATGACGTTGCTGGAGCCGATGAAACGGGCGACGAACTCGGAGCGCGGGCGGTCGTAAATGTCCTCCGGCGAGCCCGCCTGCTCGATCTTGCCTCCGTTCATCACCGCGATGAGATCGGCCGTGGTCATCGCCTCGGACTGGTCATGCGTGACGTAGACAGTGGTATAACGATAAGCATCGTGCAGGCGACGCACCTCGAACCGCATCTCCTCACGCAAGTTGGCGTCAAGATTGGACAGCGGCTCGTCGAGCAGCAGCGTTTCCGGCTCGACGATCAGTGCGCGCGCCAAGGCGACGCGTTGTTGCTGGCCGCCGGAGAGCTCGCCGGGATAGCGTTCCGCCAAAGCTGCGAGCTTGGTGGTGGCGAGGATCGCGTCGAGCTTCTTGGCGATGCTGGCGCGGTCGATTTTGCGCAGCTTGAGGCCGTAGATGATGTTCTCGGCCACCGTCATGTGCGGCCACAGCGCGTAGCTCTGGAAGATCATCGACATGTTGCGCCGCTCGGGCGGCAGCGTCAGCGCGGGTGAGGAGATCACCTTGTCGCCGACGCGGATCTCGCCATCGCTCGGCTCGACGAAGCCGGCGATCAGCCGCAGCGTCGTAGTCTTGCCGCAGCCCGACGGGCCAAGCAGGCAGACCAGATTGCCGTGCGCGATGGTGAGCGACACGTCGTCGACCACCGCGTTCAAGCCATAACGCTTGGTCAGACCTCGCAATTCGACTGCGGCCACGCAACTCTCCTCCCCTTTTTTCCGCCGTGCCGCTTATGCGGCTTTTTGTTCGGCGCTTATCGTATCAACCCCGCGGGGCGTTTCCTCAACACCCGCGGGGAGATTTCTTTGGTCGCGCTACGACCCGGTAAACTGCGGCTTGCGCTTTTCCATGAAGGCGGTGCGGCCCTCGGTATAATCCTTGCTGGCGAAGCATTGCGCCACCAGGTCGGCGCACTTTTTCAGATCCCGCGTGGATTCGTCGGTCAGCACCTGACCGACGATGTATTTGACCGCATCCACCGTGAGTGGCGCATTGGCGCTGATGGTTTCGGCGTAATTCTTCACGTAGGTCTCAAGCTCCGCGGCCGGCACCACGCGGTTGACGAGGCCCATGTCCTTCGCCTCGGCGGCGGTGAATTGACGGGCGGTGTAAAAGATCTCCTTGGCAAAGGACGGACCGACCACGTCGACCAGCTTCTTGATGCCTTTGAAGCCGTATCCGAGGCCGAGCTTGGCCGCGGGGACGCCGAACTTGGAATTGTCCGAGCAGATGCGCATGTCGCAGCAGAGCGCTAGGCCGACGCCACCGCCGATGCAGTAGCCCTGGATCATGGCGATGGTCGGCTTGGAAAATTCGTAGATCGCGGTATTGGCCTTGTCGACCGCGATATTGTAGCGGTCGATCGCCTCCTTGCTGGAGCGCTCGCTCTCGAACTTCGAAATGTCGGCGCCCGACACGAAAGCCTTGCCGCCGGCGCCGCTGAACACGACGACCCGCACCGCTTTGTCATTGGCAAAGTCGTCGAGATATTCGCTCGCGGCTTCCCACATTTCCAGCGACACGGCGTTGTGGCGCTCGGGATTGTTGAAGATCACATAGCCGACGCCGCCCTCTTTGCGGGACAGCATTTTGTCGGTTTGGGGCATTGTACGTCTTCCTTCTCTGACTTTGATCCGTCACCCTGAGGAGCGAGCGCGCAGCGCGAGCCTCGAAGGGCGACGGCCCGTGATTCAGTGCCCGGCACCCTTCGAGGCGCCTTCGGCGCACCTCGGGGTGACGGATCGACTCACTACACCGCCTGCACTTTGTGCAGCTCGGCGATTTCGTTATCGGCGAAGCCGAATTCCTTCAGCACCTCGTCGGTATGCTCGCCCTGATTCGGCGGCGTGGCGACGATCTTGCTCGGCGTGCGCGACAAGGACATCGGCTGACCGACGAAGGTCTGATCGCTGCCGTCGGGACGCTTGGCAGTCTGCGCGATTCCCAGGTTCTCGACCTGCGGATCGGCAAAGACCTGGTCGATCGAATAGATCGGACCGCAGGGCACGCCGGTCTTGTTGAAGAGATCGATCCATTCGGCGCTGGTCTTGCCGACGGTCTTGGCCTCGATCGCGGCATTGACCGCATCGCGGTTCTTCGACCGCAGCGCGCCGGTCTTGTAGTCGGGATCGTTGATCAGCTCCGGCGCGCCGATGGCATTGCAGGTCCGTTCCCACATTACCTGGCCGGTCGAGGCGATGTTGATGTGGCCATCTTTGGTCTTGAAGACGCCGGTCGGGATGCTGGTCGGGTGATTGTTGCCGGCCTGCTTGGCGACCTCGTGCATTTGCAGCCAGCGCGCGGCCTGGAAGTCGAGCATGAAGATCTGCGCCTGCAACAGCGACGTCGAGATCCATTGGCCCTCGCCGGAGACGTCGCGTTCGAGCAGCGCGGTGAGGATACCCATGGCGCAGAACAGGCCGGCGCAGAGGTCCGCGATCGGGATGCCGACGCGTACCGGACCCTGTCCGGGCAGGCCGGTGATCGACATCAGCCCGCCCATGCCTTGTGCGATCTGGTCGAAGCCGGGCCGTTCGCGATACGGCCCATCCTGGCCGAAGCCGGAGATGCTGCCGAGGACGATGCCTTTGTTGATCGCCTTGAGCGATTCGTAGTCGATGCCGAGGCGGGCTTTGACGTCGGGGCGGAAGTTCTCGACCACCACGTCGGCCTTGACGACCATGCGCCTGAAGGCGGCGATACCCTTAGGCGACTTCAGGTCGAGCGTGATGCTGCGCTTGTTGCGGTGCAGGTTCTGGAAGTCCGCATTCTCGCGCGGACCACCCGGGCCCTCGCCCTTTTCCAGATGTGGCGGTGTCTCAATCTTAATGACATTGGCGCCCCAATCCGCGAGCTGGCGGACTGCGGTGGGACCTGAACGGACGCGGGTGAGATCGAGGACGGTGAAGCGGGAAAGGGCCTGGGAAGCCCTGGGGAATTGCATTTCAAGTGCTCCGGCTAGCTGACACTCTGCCCCAACGCGAAACTGGGCTTGAGACAATCCCCGATCCGCCCGACCTTGTCCATCGCAAGACTGTCATCCTGCAACCGGTCGCGCGGAGCCACGAAGGCGGCGCTGGATACCGATCAGCGCGGGAATTTAGTGCCAGACGGAACCATTTTATTCATCATTCGGCGCGGTTGAAGCGTGTAGCGCCTTGAAAAGACCCTCGGTACCTGTCATATGACCTGCGCGGATGAAGGACCCGGGATTCGGGTTTGCGGGCTGCGTGCACGAAACTCTTGCAAACGAACTATCTGCAAACGATTTTCGCCCCGCCTCTTCCGTTTCTCCAACCTGACGACAACCCTGGCCACGCGGGATGTCTTAAAAAGCCCCGCGATTCCGCCGCCCGCAGCCGTGGTCCGGCCGCTTCGCCGTATAAGAAAGATACCTTTTGACTTCATTTAACGACTTCGGCCTCGCAGAGCCGATCCTTCGCGCCCTTGCCGAAGAGAAATACGTCACCCCCACCCCGATCCAGGCCCAGACCATCCCGATCGCCCTCGCCGGCCGCGATGTCATCGGCATTGCGCAGACGGGCACCGGCAAGACCGCGTCCTTCGCGCTGCCGATCCTGAACCACCTCATCAACAAGCGCCTGCGCCCCGAGCGCAAGTCGGCGCGCGTGCTGGTGCTGTCGCCGACGCGTGAACTGTCCGGCCAGATCGCCGAGAGCTTCCGCACCTACGGCCGTCACTTCCGTCCGCTCGAGATCGCGCTGGCCATCGGCGGCGTGCCGATCAACCGGCAAGTCCGCGCGGTCGCGCGCGGCGTCGAGGTGATGGTGGCGACGCCGGGCCGCCTGCTCGACCTGATCAACCAGCGCGCGTTCAGCCTGCAACAAGTTGAAGTGCTGGTGCTCGACGAAGCGGACCGCATGCTCGACATGGGCTTCGTGCACGACATCAAGCGCATCGTGTCGATGCTGCCGAAAGAGCGGCAGACGCTGTTCTTCTCCGCCACCATGCCGCAGGAAATCACCCGCCTCGCCGACTCCATGCTGCGCAATCCCGAGCGCGTATCGGTGACGCCGCAGGCGACCACGGTCGAGCGCATCGCGCAGCGCGTCATCCACGTCGACAAGCCAACCAAGGCGACGCTGCTGGCCGAGTTGCTCAAGAGCGAACAGACCGATCGCGTGCTGGTCTTTACCCGCACCAAGCACGGCGCCGACAAGGTCGTCCGCGGCCTGCAAAAGTCCGGCTTCTCGGCCGAGGCGATCCACGGCAACAAGTCGCAGAACCAGCGCGAGCGCGTGCTCGCCGACTTCCGCAGCGGCAAGCTGCGTACGCTGGTCGCGACCGACATTGCCGCGCGCGGCATCGACGTGGACGGCGTCAGCCATGTGTTCAACTATGATCTGCCGAACGTGCCGGAGAGCTACGTCCACCGCATCGGCCGCACGGCGCGCGCCGGCGCGGAGGGCGTGGCGATCTCGTTCTGCGACCATGAAGAGCGCGGCTACCTGCGCGACATCGAGCGGCTGATCCGCATGTCGATCCCCTCGACCGACCGCCGGACCGGCGAGCGGCCGCGGCCCGAGCCGGCCGAAGGTCACCACGCCGCGCACCGCCAGAACGGGCGCCCGCACAATCGCGGCAACCAACAGCAGCGCGGACACAAGGGCAAGGGCGGCGGCAACGGGCATCAAGGCCGCCAGAACCGCAACGGCCACCACGCGGGCCGTCCCCAAGGCGCCCGGCCGGAAGCCACCGCGCAAGGGGAGCCAACCGGCATGGGAAATGTTACATTCATGCAGCGCTCGGGCGAGCCGCGTCGTAACGCCGGCCACCGCGCGCCGCGCTAACGCGACCGGGAGACGAGTGGATGGCGAAGGAAGAACTGCTGGAATTCGACGGTACGGTGACCGAGGTCCTGCCGGACGGGAATTTCCGCGTGAAGCTCGATAACGAGCACGAAGTGCTGGCTTACACGGCCGGCAAGATGCGTAAATTCCGCATCCGTACAGGCGTCGGCGACCGCGTGATCGTGGAAATGTCGCCTTACGACCTGGCGCGCGGGCGCATCAGCTTCCGCCACAAGGGCGACGCTCCGTCGCCCGCTCCTCAGCAGCGGCGGCCGAATTTCCGCGGCCGGCGCTGACGCAATATCCCGGCCGGGCTGGCCGGGACCTTGTCTGGCGTTCGGGGGCACGCATATCCACTCAGACTGGAGGCCGGGCGTGCCAATGAAGCTCACATCCATTCCGCGTTTGGCGCTGGCGATCTTGATCGCCGGCGCTTCCGTTTGCGCGACCGCCCAGGAGAGGGGCGGCGGCGAACGTGGGCCGCGTCCTGAACAGCACCAGCAGGCCGGACCCGGCATCCTTCGCCTGCTGCCGGGCGACAGCGTCACCGAGCACAGCATCGATACACCGAAAGGCAAGCTCGCCTATACGGCGACCGCCGGCACGCTCGCCTTCTTCGACCAATCCGGCGAACAGAGCGCCTCTGTCTTCTACACGGCTTATGTCGCAAAGGATCAGGCGCCGAACCGGCCACTGACCTTCGTCTTTAATGGCGGCCCCGGCGCCGCCTCAGCCTATCTGCATCTCGGTCTGGTCGGCCCGCGCATCCTCGATATCGGCTCCGATCCGCGCAATGCCGCGCAGGCGCAACTGCGCGACAATCCGGACACGTGGCTCTCGTTCACCGACTTGGTGATCATCGATCCGATCGGCACCGGCTGGAGCCGGACGGCAAAGGCAGACGCCGCCAAGGGCTTCTGGAGTGTCCGTGCCGACGCCGATGCAATGGCCAAGGCGATCTCTCTCTATGTCGCGAAGAACAACCGCGACGGCTCTCCGAAATATCTGATGGGTGAAAGCTATGGCGGCTTCCGTGCCGCCAAGACGGCGCGTGCGCTGCAGCGCGACCAGGGCATCGTCGTATCCGGCATCGTAATGCTGTCACCGCTGATGGAAGGCTGGCTGACCTTCGGCGACGACCAGTCCGCGTTGCGCGCGGCGCTCGAACTGCCGTCGCTCGCGGCGGCCGAGCTCGAACGCAAGAACGCGTTGACACCGGAGGCGCTGGCGGCGGCTGAGAAATTCGCCATGACCGATTATCTCTCCACGCTTGCAGGCCCGGCGCCGCAAGGCGACGCGGCGCGCGCCTTCTACGAGCGTGTGGCGCAGGTGAGCGGATTGCCCGTCGATGCGGTGCGCCACGAGAACGGCTTCGTCACCGACGCTTTCGTCAAGCGCCTGCGCGAAGGTAAGATCGTCAGCCGCTACGACGCGACCTTCGCGGTCGACGATCCATTCCCCGAGCAGCGCAGCCCGCGCGGCTCCGATCCGATCCTCGACGGCGTCTCGCGCGCCTATGGCGGCGCCTTCGCCTCCTACGCGCGCAACGAGCTCGGCTTCAAGACCGAGATGACTTACACGCTGCTCGCCAACGATATTGCCGGCAACTGGGATTGGAACGGCGGTCGTGGACAGGCGGGCATCGACAGCGACCTGCGCGTGCTGCTGTCGTTCAACAAGTCGTTCAGGCTCCTCGTCGCACACGGCTACTCGGACCTGGTCACGCCCTACGCGATGTCGCGCTATGTGCTCGATCATCTGCCGCCGAACGATCCGCCGGGGCGGACGCAGCTCAAGCTCTACCGCGGCGGACATATGGTCTATCTCGATCCGCAGTCGCGACATGCGCTGAGCAACGACGCCGCGGCCTTCTACCGCACCGGCGAATAACGGCGCGCGCTCCATTGACGGCCGGTGCCGCCGCACTATTCTTGGTTGTGTAGTGAAAGCGTGCCGCTGCAACCCGCTCGGTCGGCTGGACCTACCGCCGAGCGGACCTGTGCGTGGCGGCACACTGGGATACCGGCCCATAAGGCCAAAGAGAACACTGCCGACGTCCATAATCGAGCCGTAAGAGGACCGCCATGAGGTTGGGCTTCGTCGCGTTCCTTGCCGTTGTGCTCTCGACGGTGGGTCTGCCGGCGCAGGCGATCGCCAAGGACAAGCTCACGGTCGCGACCTATCTCGAGCCGGCCCATCTTTCGGCCTTCTGGCCACTGATGAACGGCAAGATCCCCTCGGATACGCTGGACGTCGAGGTCAAGAACCTGGCGATCGGTGTCGGCGGCCAGGCGATGGCGACGAAGCAGTTCGACGTGTTCGAAGTCGGTGCGCTCAGTCTCGAGGACGCCGCGGCACAAGGGCTGGACATCAAAATGGTCGGCACTGCCCTGCGCTACAAGCTGGCGCCGGTGGGGTTCGGCATCTGGGTGAAGGCGGATGCGCCGTACAAGACGATCGTGGACCTGAAAGGCAAGACGGTCGGCAGCTACGGCTTCAAATCGACGGTCTTCGCCATTCAGCGCATGGCGCTCATGGACAAATATCACGTCAACGTCGCGCTCGAGAACGGGGAGTTCAAGTTCGTCCAGCTTCCCGCGCCCAACCTACCCGGCGCGCTGTCGACGGACCGGATCGAGGCCGCGACCTTCAGCCATCTGCAAAGCTATCAGGCGCGCAACGGCAAGGACTTCCGCATCCTGGTGGACAGCGGCCAGGACCTGAAGGAGATATACGGATTCCCGATGGTCACCTCGATTTTCGTCGCCTATCCGGAGCGGCTGGCCGAGAAGCCTGCTTCCTATCGCGAACTGCTGCGCATGCTGAAGGCCTCGACCGACTATACGCTGGCGCATCACGACGAGGTCTTCACCGCAGTCGCCGCGGAGACCAAAGTGCCGAAGGAATTCTTCGTCGACTGGTGGGCCAATTACGGAACCTTTCCCACCACGATCTCGCAGGGCGACATCAAGGCGATCGAGACTGTCTTCGCGAAGGCAATGGAACTCGGCCTGTCGTCGAAGCCGCCAAATCTCAAGCAAGCCATTTGGGACAAAGCCCTGCGCGAGTAACGGCCTGGCTCAGCGGACGTCGCGGAAGTATTTCTTGAGCGTCGCGTTGACGAGGGTGAGGATTTCGTCGAGGCGCGGCTTGATGCGCTCGGTGGCGCCGGCATTACCCAACACCAGCCGGTCGCCGAAAGGACCTTGCGGCAGCAACACCGCCATATTCGCGCCACCCGGGACCGTCCCCTCGGTGTAGCCGTAGCCGTTTTGCCGGATGCGGTCGAGGATCGGAATAAGAGTCTGATATTTGACGCGCCGCTCCGAGCGTTTCTGCTCGGCATTGATGCGCATCACCAGGCCTTCGGCCTCGATGCGGTTCATGGCGCTCAGGATCATGTGGCCCATGAGTGCGCGCGTGAGCACGCGACCTTCGCCCGGCCGGGTATGGTGGATCGTATCCATCCGTCCCGGAACGACACCGAGCACCTCGACGTAGAGGCCGTTGCGTGTAGCCAGAATGACGGTGTCGCCGGTCAGATGGCTCACTTCAGCGATCAGGCTCATCAGGTTGCCCTGGCTGAACATGGCATCGTTGAGCCAGCTGCCAAGCAGCGTGATCCGCATCGACGGCGCATAGTTGCGGCCGTGGCGGATCAAATAGCCCATGCTGATGAGCGAGCGGATCAACATGGATGCGCTCGACTGCGGCAGGGACAGCGCGGAGGCGATATCGGTCAGGCGCAGCGGCTGCTGTGCGTCGCGGAACAGCTCCAGCACCTCGAGCGAGCGACCCGCCGACTTGATGACGTCCTTCCCGCGCCGGCGAATCACGGCGCTGGTGGTGACACGTTCGACCGCTTCTCTCGTCTGCATGGCGCACACGGCAATCGCCCCTTCGCTGACCGGTGACCTATAGATCAGGACTTCTGTGCTTCAATCCTGCGTCGATGCGGAGCGCGGCCCCGCTGATATAGGACGCGCGATCGGAGGCGAGGAATGCGACGGCATCCGCCACTTCCCTGGGAGTACCCGCGCGTTTGATCGGCAGATCGGCAAGCAGTTCGGGCCAACGGCTCTCGTCGTTGAAAGTCAGCCGCGCGCGGCGCAGGATGCCTTCCCTGAAACGGTCCGACATGATGGGGCCCGGGTTGACGCAATTCACGCGCACGCCGTAGCGCACGCTTTCCCCGCCGAGGCTGAGGGTAAATGAATTGAGCGCGGCGTTCCCGGCGCTGCCGGCGATGTATTTCCAGTCCGGCCGCTCGCCGGCCATGCCGATCACATTCACGATGGTGCCGCGCCGACGCTCGCACATGCGCGCGAAGATGACACGGGTAAGATCGATAAAGCCGAAGACTTTAAGGTCCCAGGCCTTGCGCCACGTCTTACCGTCGATCTCGGACAGGGGCCCGCGCGGAATGGCGCCGGCATTGTTGACCAGGATATCGACATCGATGCATGCGGCGCCGAGCTTCACAATCTCGTCGGTGATCGAGAGATCGTGCGGATGCGCATGCGCGTCGACCTTGTATTTGGCCGACAATTCAGCACACACCGAACCCAGCAGCGCTTCGTCGCGAGCGGCGAGATGCAGCGTGCAGCCCTCCTCCGCCATCACCTCGGCGATGGCCCGGCCGATGCCGCGCGAGGCGCCGGTGATGAGGACCGATTGGCCGCGCAGGTTCAAATCCATTGCCGGGGTCCTGTCGTGTCGCCGGAGCGGTCGCGGGTGCCATTACGATCTTGCGGCGAGGCAAGCCGATAGAGCGGGCGCAAGATCAGCGTATCGCCGAGGATGAAGAGCATGACGATCATCAGGCAGGTGGCGATGACCGTGGCGGGATCGGTGACGGTCTGCGCCTGATACATGACGTAGCCTAGCCCGGATTCCGAACCGAACAGTTCGGCGATCAAGGCGATCTTCCAGCTCACGCCATAGGCAAGCCGCGCCGCGGCAATCACATAGGGCGCCACCGCCGGGATGATGACCTTGCGGAAGACGAGGACACGGGTGCGCGTGAAGCTGCGCGCCATCTCCAGGAGCTCGGCGTCGATCTCGTCAATGCCCTGGCTGACATTGAAGAAACAGAACGGCACCAGGATCGCGGTCTGGGCGAAAACGACCGACACATCGCTCACCCCGAACCAGATCACGGCGAGCAGCGCCCAGCCGAGCGACGGCATGGCGTTGAGCAGGCGCAGAATACGCGCCCGCACGATATCGCGGGCGCTCGGCAGGTAATAAGGCAGCATGGCCAGGCCAATGCCGATCACGGTCGCGGCGACGACGGAAATGACCACGCGCCCGGTGGTTGCCACCACGGCGGACGTCATGCTGGGATCGATGAAGAAGCGGCCGAAAGCCTTCGCGGTCGCCCAGGGGCCCGGCAGAACGAAATCGGGCAATTGGCGCGAGGCAAGCCACCATAGCAGCACGACGACGATCACCGCCGCGTCGGCAAACAGCCGTGCCAGCAAGCTTTGGCTGAGCGCGCGGCCGCGCAATGAGCCCCACAACCGATCGAGTGCGAGGTCAGACATCGGCGTAATGCTTCGTCAGACGCCGCTGGAACGGCGCGAAGATGAGATGATCGGTGAGATAGGAGATCACGATCATGATCGCGATCACGGCGAAAATCTGCGGCGTGTTGATGCTCTGGCGTGCCAGGTTGATGATGAAGCCGAAGCCTGAATTGCCGCCGAATAATTCGGCCGTGAGCGCCACCTTCCAGGCGATCCCGAAGGCGAGCCGCACGCTCGCCAACATGAAGGGGTAGAGCGACGGCAGCACGATCAGCACGAAACCGCGCCACCAGCGGCGGCTATAGCTGCGCGCCATCTCGACGAGCTCGCGGTCGACCTGGTCGAGTGCCGCCTGCATGTTGATGATGAAGACCGGCAGGATGATGATGCCGATAACGAGGATGACGGACAGGTCGTTGAGGCCAAACCAGAGGATCGCCAGGAGTGCCCAGCCGATGCTGGAAAACGAGTTGAGGAAGCTCGCGAGCCGGCTGATGAGCACCTGCGTGACTTTGAGATAATGGCCGGTCACCGCGATCGCCGTGCCGGCGAGGAAGCCGAGGATCAGCGCGGCGGCAACATGGAAGACGGACGCGAAAATGTGCACCGCCAGCTTGCCCGTGGTGACGAAATCGATCGTTTGTCGCAGCACCGTCCAAGGGTTCGGCAATAGGTAGCCGGGCAGGCGCAGCGAGGCGAGAGCCCAGGCGCCGAGGACGGCCAGCACGAACAGGTTCGCGAGGAGCTTGCGCTTGGCATTGAGCGACAGGCTAGGCATCGGCGCCTTCCGGTTCGAGCTTCGCGAACAGCGCCATGAGCTCCCGCCGGCGGCGCGTCAGACAGGCATCGGCGTCAAGGGACCGCGGCCGCGGCGTGTCGAGCGTGAACGTCTCGATGACGCGCGTCGGCTTTTTCGACAGCAGCAGGATGCGGTCGGCCAGCACCAGCGCCTCGTCCACGTCGTGCGTGACGAAGACGATGGTCTTGCCGGTCTTCCGCCAGATGGACACGAGCTCCGCGCGCAGCCGCTGCCGCGTATTCGGATCGAGCGCGGAAAACGGCTCGTCCATCAGGATGATCTGTGGTTCGACCGCGAGCGCCCGCGCCAGAGCAACGCGCTGCTTCTCGCCGCCGGAGAGCATCCGCGGATATTTATCGCCGTCATTGTTCAGCCCGACCAGATCGAGCGCTTCGATCGCACGCCTGCGCATCTGCTCGCGGTCGAGGCGACCGTCGCGCAGTTCCATGCCGAGCAATACGTTGTCGAGCGCGCTACGCCAGGGCGCGAGTCGCGGCGACTGGAATACGAAGGCGAGGCCCTCCCAAGTCTCGCGGGGATCGCGGCCTTCCACGGTGATCGAGCCGCAGTCGGGCCGCAGGAGATCGCCGATCAAGCGCAGCGCGGTCGATTTGCCGCAACCGCTCGGGCCGAGAATGCAGACGAATTCGCCGCGCCCGATCGAGAGCGAGAGATCCTGAAAAATCGTTTCGGCCCCGAACCGAAGCCGAACGTGATCGAAGCGGATGATCGGGTCCTGCATGGCGCCCCCGCCTACGCCTGCTCGAAGATGGCGCGCGCGAGCGATGCGCGCATGACCTCCACCGGGCCGCCGGTGATCATGAAGCTGCGCGCGTCGCGCCACATCTGCTCGATCGGCATCTCGGTCGACAGGCCCATGCCGCCGTAAAGCTGCATGCAGCGGTCAGCGGCATGGAAGCCAAGCTCGGTGCAGAAGACCTTGATCATCATCGCCTCCTGCCGGGTGGCGATGCCTCTGTCGATGCGCGCCGCGGTGCGCCAAGTGAGCGCTCGCCCGGCGTGAAGCTGCGTGTAGAGATCGGCCACCATGAACTGCACGGCCTGGCGGGTGGCGAGCGAGCGGCCGAACGTCACGCGCTGCTTGGCGTAGCTCGTCATCAGTTCGAGGCAGCGGCTGGCGACGCCGAGCCCGCGCGCGGCCTGGGCGACGCGGCTGGCGCCGATCCAGGCTTGCGCCAGCTTCATGCCGTCGCCTTCCTCGCCGGCGCGATTCTCGACCGGCACCTTCACGTTGTCGAAGGAGAGCTCGTCGGGGACCTCGCCCATCATCATCTTCGTCTTGCCGGTGAGGGCCACGCCTGGCGTGTCCATGTCGACGAGGAACACGGAGAGACCACCACGCGAGCCCTTCTCCCGATCGGTGGCGGCGACGAGCTGGATGAAGTCGGCGTTGCGCGCGTGCAGAATGTAGCGCTTGCTGCCGTTGATGACGTAGTGGTCGCCGTTACGCACGGCGGTGGTGCGCATGGCTCCGGGATCGCTACCGGCGTCCGGCTCGGTCTGCGCGAAGGCGGTCTTCTTCTCGCCGCGCAGCACGGGCTCGAGATAACGCTTCTTCTGCTCGGGATTGAGCGACAGCAGGATCGAACGCACATCCGGTCCGAAGATGCCCGGTCCGCGTGGCGGGAGGGCGATGGTGCGGGCGAGTTCCTGCCAGACAACCGCGAGCGCCAGCAGACTCAGGCCCTGGCCGCCGGCTTCGACGGGAGCGTCTAGCAGCCAGAAGCCGAGGTCCTTGGCCTTGGCTTCCAGCGGGGCGCGGAACTCGGGTTTGAGTTCCCCGCCTGCGCGGGCCCGCATCTCGATCGGAATGAGCTCGCGATCGACGAACTTCCGAATTGTGTCCTGCAATATCTGGATGTCGGACGGGAGCTCCAGATCCATACCGTTTCGTTACCCCTGAGGCTGGCATGTTCGAGCCGCGGCACCGCGTGCAAAGACTGCGTGCCTGTTCACCTCGTAGTCCCCCGCGCCCCTTGTCTGGGGCTTGTCCCGCTGTTGTCAGTGCGACTCAGCGGATCCGACTTTTCACGGATATGATCTTAGCTCAGCCGATATATTTCCGAAATAGCGCCAGCGTGCGGCATCCCGCAATCCGTGTGGACTCGGGCTCGTAGCAAGGCCGCGCATCGCAGGCGAAGCCGTGTTCGCCCGGGTAGACGTAAATCGGCAGTTCCGGGAACGCATTCCGGATGGTTTCGACGTCGTCGAGCGGAATATGCACGTCGCGTTGAGCGAAATGCAGCAAGCCGGGGCAACGCGGCGGACGGTCGAGAAAGCCCACGATGTCGCGACCGTAATATGATACCGTCGCCGCGAGCTTGAGATGGTGGCCTGCGAGCCAGGCGACGGAGCCGCCCACGCAGTAACCGACGATGCCCACCTTGCCGGCCGGCGCGACCTCGTTTGTTGCAGCGTCGACGTCCTTGAGGACATCGCTCCAAATCAGCCGGGCGCGCAGCTTGCGCGCAAGGTCGAGGTCTTCGGTGGCGTATCCAAATTGCGCGCCGGGCATCTGCCGGTCGTAGAGAGACGGCGCAATCGAGAGGTAACCTTGCGCGGCATAGCCATCGGCCACGGAGCGGATGTAGCCGTTCACGCCGAAGGCCTCCTGAATAACGACCAGCCCCCCACGCACGGGTCCGGACGGCTGTGCCAGATAGGCGCCAAGGCGATGCCCGTCTTCAGTGTCAACGACGATATCGCACCCCATGCCGGCCCCATTTATAAAGCCCAAAGGTTATCATGACTTCGCGATTGATCGCCATTCAACCGCCCGCACACACTGCCGCCCCAAGGAAACACCATGCCCGCCCCACCGGCCTCGACAGCGCTCAACGGGTTGACAGTCATTGACCTGACCCGCGTGCGCGCCGGCCCGACGTGCGCGCGCCAGTTCGCCGACTGGGGCGCCGACGTGATCAAGGTCGAGATGCGTGAGGTGCCCGAAAGCGCCGGCGGCGCGCAAAACGAGTTTTCGGCCCGTCACGAGCCGGATTTTCAGAATTTGCACCGCAACAAACGCGCCATCACGCTGAACCTCAAGTCCCCGGAAGGCCTCGCGCTGCTGCATCGGCTCGTCAAACGGGCAGACATTCTGATCGAGAATTTCCGGCCGGACGTGAAGTTCCGGCTCGGCATCGACTACGAGAGCCTGGCGGCCATCAATCCACGGCTCGTCTACACGAGCATATCCGGCTTCGGCCAGGACGGCCCTTACAAGGATAGGCCGGGGGTCGATCAGATCGCACAGGGGCTTTCCGGCTTGATGTCGATCACCGGCGAGCCGGGGCGCGGGCCAATGCGCACCGGCATTTCGATCGCCGACCTTTCAGCCGGTGTGTTCGCGGCGCTGGGCACGCTGGTCGCACTTCAGGAGCGGCACGCATCGGGCAAAGGCCAATGGGTGCAAACTTCGCTGTTGCAGGCGCAAATCTTCATGCTCGACTACCAGGGCGCGCGCTATGTGATGAACGGCGAGGTGCCGCAACAAGTCGGCAACGGCCACCCAACCGGCGTCCCGACAGGCACCTATAAGACCCGCGACGGCCATATCAACATCTCGCCAACGCCGCCGATGTGGCGCCGCTTTTGCGCTGCGATCGGCCGCGACGATCTCACCAACCATCCAGACTATGCCACGCCCAAAAAGCGGCGTGAGCGACGCGCGGAGATCGACGACCTCATTACGGGAATCACACGGAACGCCTCGACCGCCGAGCTTGTCGAAAAGCTCAATGCGGCGGGCATCCCTTGTGGGCAGATCTACACGATGGACCAGACGTTCACTGACCCGCAGGTCAAGCATTTGGGGGTGACGCAGCAGGTCTCGTCAAAGGCTGTCGGTAAAATCGATCTGCTGGCACAGCCCATCACGCTCAGCCGCACGCCAAGCCGGCTGACCCAGGCCGCGCCGGGATATGGCGAGCACAATGACGAGGTGCTGTTGGGGCTGGGCTATTCGGCGGATGAGATCGAAGGCTTGCGTAAGAAGCAGGTCATTTAGACGCGCGCCACATCGCGCAGCTTCTTCTTTGCCTTTTTCGCCTTCTTGGCCTTGTTCGTGTCGACGGTGTGGTGGCCCTCCAAACCTGGCTTGAAGTGTCCCGCCAGGAAATCGCCGACGCCTGCTTCTTTCCAGCTGGCCTCCTGGGCGAATTGCAATTCCGCTTCCTTGGCCGACGTATAACTGACCGAAGCGTCCCAGCTCATTTGCAGCGCGTAGCGATAGGCCTCCTTGGTCGTGCGCAAGGCATGCGGATCCTTCAATGCGATCTCCCCCGCCAGGGCAAGCGTTTCGTCGCGCAGTCTCGCCAATGGAACGGAGAAATTGACCAATCCGATCCGCGCCGCGATCTGACCGCCGAACCGGCGTCCCGTCATCGCATAAAGGAGCGCGTCGCGCGGTTGCAGCAAGTTCGCCAACGATTTGCTGACGCTGCCGCCCGGAAATCCTTTGAAGTTGATTTCCGACAGACCGAACGACGCCTCGTCCGCCGCGGTCGCAAGATCGCAACCTTCGAGAATCGAGAAGGCGCCGCCGAAACAATAACCGTTGACCATGGCGATGGTCGGCTTGGGATAGTACCGCAAGGTTCGGCCACGCCATTCCGTCGCGATGCGGATGATGCGGTCGTAGTCGTTCGGACGATCCTTCAACTCGTAGAAGACCTCTTTGAGGTCCATTCCAGCGCAGAATGATCTTCCAGCACCCGTGATGACGATGACGCGGGCCGCGTCGTCATAGCGGAGCAACTCCAGAACGGAGGTCATGTCCTCATGCAATTGAGGATTCATCGCGTTCACCTTATCTGGGCGATTGAACGTGATGATCGCAATGCCAGCGTCTATTTCGAGCTGGAGCGTTTTGAAGGACATGCTCAATCCGGGTGCGCGGCCAAATTGGACCGGGCATTCATAGCCGGTGTATCAATCCTGCAACAAGCCCGATGGGCTTACCTTCATCACACATTCATGGCTGTGAAATTTGGTGCGATTCATATCATGATCCGTTGTTGCTATGATGCGCAGCAGCGTTTGATCGCTTGAAAGATATTGAAGACCGTGTTCTGTAATTCGTCACGCGTCGTTACAAGAATTTCACGCCCGAGATCGTATAGGCCGCGTGATTTTGTGTTCTGAGCATCGGCACACCAGTTACGCGCACCGCCATAATCAGATTCTATATTCTATTGGCGCTCTGAATACTTGAATTTGGCGCAGGATGCCCTGCTTTCACTTGCACAGCTCAAGACCCATACTGATTGATACCGCTTTCGGCCGCGCAAGTGCGGATGGACTCACTATGTTGACCAGTGGTAGTAACTTGCCGCGCCGGCCGAGCTACAACTTCCACGCAGCGGCGTCGACACATCAACGCGTGTTGGCAATGTGCCGGAAGCCTGCCGGATCGAGGATCGCCAAGGACCGTTCGCTGATTCTGATAAGGCTGTTACGCCGAAACTCGGAGAGTACCTTGCTCACATGCACCGGCGTGAGGCCGGTCGCGTCTGCGATGTGATGCTGGCGCAAGGGAAAATCGACCTCCAGAGGATCGATGCGCGCCATGTCGCGCTTCACCAGCCGGTCGACCAGATTGAGGATCAGGCGCGCGATGCGCTCGTCCGCGGTGCGGCGTCCGAGATCGACAATCAACTCATCGGAACGTGTCTTCTCTTCGATCCAGGCTCGCGACAGTTTCTCCAGCAACTGGGGAGTTCGGAAAATGACGTCCTTCAATTCCGAACGCTGGAACGTGCCGTAGCGCACCTCCGTGATCGCTTCGACCAGGCAGTGCGGGCGCGGTTCGAACAACAGCGCCGTGGATACGATATCGCCCGGAAGCAGGAACGAAAGAATTTGGCGGCTGCCATCAGATAGCATCACGATCGAGGCAGCCCAGCCGGTGACGATGACCGGGACCGCGTCGTGCAGATCCTGTTCGCGACAGATCGTCCGCCGGGCCGGAACGGTATGGTCAGTCCGATGAAGCTTGTGTGGCGCGGCATCCATGAATGCCCACGCCGTCTCAGTCCCGGCCTGGCCAAAATTCAGATCATAAGCAGGGCACTGGGCGCTCGAGGGCTGTACTGGCGTGGCGCTCTGTTCAGCCTTGCTGACACCAAGCTGGGCATTCATGAATGTATTTCTCGTTCCGTATTCCTGGTCGCAACCTGCCCATGCACACAAGTTCAATGTGGGGAGCAGGGTATCAGCGGCGATTTGGCACCACGCCGTGCCTACGCGAACTGACGCATATGCATACGCAACAGGATACGACACGTACTAGACTAGTATTCGCCGTCTCGAATATGTCGGCAGCCACTACTCACGCGAAGCAAGATGGTTGGACCCGCAACATCCCCCAAGCGATCAACAGCCAAATACGGTGCAAATACGAATCACTAAAGTATCCAATCAAAATACCGCCTGTGCCGGCAAAGTGAACTTATTATATTTTGCTCTCGTACGCCCATAATGACAAAGGTCAGCAATCTGGCGACGGTTGGCATAGCTTGCGCCGATAATTTCACATTAAAAAAACGTAATATAGTCACTTATGATTGCGGTTCCGAAGCACGCTACCTGGTCCTAGGATTCCATTGAGCGATCGTTCGCGCATCGGAAGCTGCCCCTTCAGGCACTGCGAAGCGTCGTGAGGCGAGAACAATGGACTCTGTGCGGCAATTGTCAGGCCGTCTTCTAGCTTTAGATTAATGCAAAATATCTAGGCACACTATTGCGAATCGGATGAATTGATTTATGCGAGGGCATTGTAAGGACAAGATGACCGTTCCATGATTCGAACGACCTGGCGCATATGCGCGGATCGGCCCCGGCATCTCGTTTGTGACCTTTCCTGACGGCATAGACGACGTTGCGCCAGTCCGCGGAGGCGGGCGAGCGCCGATTGCGTGGTCGCCGACCGCATACGCGCCGCGACGGCGCTGTTTCAGTCTGCAATGTCGGACTTGAGGAATACGGAATGGCAACAAGCCCCACCATCAACCTCCGTGACTTGGTGGTTCTGATCGCCGATCCGAGTTCGTACCTGTCGATGATCGCGCATGGCATGCTGCGCGGGTTCGGTACCAACAAGGTGCTCGAGGTCAGGAACTCGATCGACGTTCTTCAGACCTTGAGCGCCCAGAAGATCGACATTTTGCTCTGCGATGCGCGTCTCCCGCCGCATGGCGGGCTGTCGCTCACGCGGGCGATCCGCCGCAAGGTCGACAACGAAAACCGCATGATGCCGATCCTGATCATGACCAGCGACACGCGCGAAGGGACGATCAAGCAGTCCCGCGACGCCGGTGCCAACATGGTCCTAGCCAAGCCGATGTCGCCGGCGAGCCTGTATGACCGGCTGGCTTGGATCGCCCTGACGCCGCGCCAGTTCGTGGACACGCCGACCTATTTCGGCCCAGACCGCAGGTTCAAGATCGAGGGCTATCCGAAGGGCGTCGGGCGCCGCAAGAGCGACCATGTTATAGAGGTGGCCGAGGAGTCAGGGCCAGCACTGGCGCAGGACGACATCGACAACCTGTTCAGCGCCGCGCGCATGGGAAAAGACTGATGGCGGAGACCGAGAAGCCGGAAGCGCGGATATTCACGGTCGAGACGCGCTTCCAGAAGCTGGCGCGGCGGGCTGGCGGCATCCCCCGCGATCAGGCAATCGAGCAAGCGACCGCTCAAATCGAGCAGGCCAAGCCCAGTTTCGACGACTGGGTCGGCCGCGAGATCGACAAGCTCTCCGACGTGATCAAGACCGCGCGGCCGGGCCGTCCCGTGGACGATTGGATCGATCTGGCCAGCACCCACAGCCGTCAGATGCGCGACGTCGGCACGACCATGGGCTTCGAGCTGCTCACATATGTCGCCGATTCGCTCTGCGAGATTCTGGATGCCGTCGCCGCCGGCGCGGAGCTCAACATGGACTCGATCACCTGCCACCTCGACGCGCTGTATCTCGCGCGGCAACGACCCTATTGCAACATGAAACCGGACCAGGTGCCGGAACTGACCAGCGGGTTGCGCCGGGTGGTCGAGCGCGTGAGCACGTCGCCGCACGAGTCTTGAGAAACGCGCCGCAACAGCAGCGAATTGCTAGAAAATCACCTCTTCCGAGGTATCCGAGCGGGAGAGGTCGGCGGTGAGGTCGCGCAGCTGACGCGCGAGCCGATCCTTCAGCGCGGCGATGGAAATCATCGCAAGAACCGGGTGCGCCGGGTCGGCACCATTCACCAAAGCGCCGGCGCCGGACAAGGCTGACAGCTTGGCAAGGATCTCGCTCAGAGTGGCGAATTCCTGCTGCAGCCGGTCGAAGTCCTGCAGCGCCACCACGAGATCGCGATCGGCGCTTCCCTGCCGAATTGCCGTGAGATCGGTTATCCGCGCCACCGTCTGCTCGAAGCCGGCGACTGTCTCGCCCAGCACGACGGCGATGGCGGAGACGAAGGTCTTGATCTCGTCGTTGGTCGGCGGCAACGTCTTGTCCGCGTCTTGGACCTTTACTGCTGTCACGAAAGGCGTCCCACCACCTGCTCGATTTTGGTGCGCAGAATGTCGGCCGTGAACGGCTTGACGACGTAGTTGTTGGCCCCCGCCTGGGCGGCCTTGACCACCAACTCGCGGTCGCCACGGCCCGTCACCAGGATGAACGGCACGCGGCGCGCCGCCGGATGGCCGCGCACGGCGCGCAGGAGCCCGAGCCCGTCCATCTCCGGCATGTTGTAGTCGGAGATGATCAGGTCGAGCGGCTGCACCGACGCCGTGTCGATTGCCTGGACGCCATTCTCGGCCTCGTGGATATGACGGACCCCGATCTGCTCGAGCGTCATCCGCGTCATCTGCCGCACGCTGTTCTGATCGTCGACAACGAGCACTTTAAGTCCTGCTGCGACTGGCATGTTCA
>DASXOK010000027.1:0-1502 GCA_036494425.1 Pseudolabrys sp. | reverse complement strand
TCCTTCTATGCCGTATCGTGAGAACAATGATCTGCCGCCGTCCGTGCGAACGCATCTCCCAGAGCACGCGCAGGACATCTACCGCGAAGCGTTCAACCACGCTTACGCGGCTCACGCCGGCGAGGTGGATCGCGAACGGCGTGCACACATGATCGCCTGGGCCGCCGTGAAGCGCGGGTATCAGAACGCCGATGGCGAATGGGTTCCGCGCGACGCGTGAGCGCGGCCGTCTCGATCCAACGCAAGAGCGTGGACAAGCGATGTGATCGGGACCGCGCCATGCGCGAAACGCGGGAGCCGCGCTTTTTAATGCATGTGACACGCAACTTCGCGCTGCCCCTGTCGTTGGCGAAGGAGAGAGGGGCATAACGCAAGGAGTTCGATGCATGCAACGAACACGAAAGACACTTGCCATGGTTGCCGCTGTGATGCTCGCGGCCAGCGGTGGAGCAGCCTTCGCTCAGGCTGGCGGCGGTGCGGGTGGTGGCGCGGGCGGCGGCGCAGGCGCCGGCGCGGGTGCTGGCGGCGGCATGAGCGGCACCGGCGGAACAATGGGGACGACCGGCGGCAGCCTCGGCACGAGCCCGTCGGCTTCGCCGGGCACGGCTAGTCCGGGTACTGTCGGAACACCGGGCACAACCGGCAGCGGCCTGAACAACGGCCTCAATAATGGCACGACCACCGGCCGCACCGGCGCCAACGGCTTGCCCTGCGGCAGCGGCGCGACAGGCGGCAGCACGGGCGCAAGCAACGACCGCACGGCGGTGCCGGGCGCAGGCGGCGGCGTCGGCGCGTCGGGCTGCTGATCCGCTCTAGCGCTTGAGAACGAACACAGCCGGTGCGTTTGGCGCGCCGGCTGCTTGCTATGTTGGTTAGTGCGTCAGCTCAATACTTGCATCGAAGTCAGTCTGATTCCGTAACTGAGGTGCGAGCGCACTTGCGCGAGCCTCGAAGGATGAACGGCCCGGGTACCCGAGCTTGCGGCAGCGCCTCGGCCGTCGCCCTTCGAGGCTCGCCGCTTCGCGGCTCGCGCCTCAGGGTGACGGAGAGAGCTCGACGAGCACTGCTGAACCGAAAAGACACGGCTGTCTTTTCAGGCGATCACTTCGCTCTACCGCACCAACTCCCGCATCGCGCGGTCGAGCCCGTCGAGCGTCAGCGGATACATGCGTCCGGCCATGAGCTGCTGCACCATCGTGATCGAGTGCGCGTAGCCCCACTCCTTCTCGGGCACCGGATTGAGCCACACCGCCGCTGGATAGGTGCGCGTTACGCGCTCGAGCCATAGCGCGCCGGGCTCGTCGTTCAAGTGCTCCACCGAGCCGCCCGGCGCGGTGATCTCGTAAGGCGACATCGAGGCATCGCCGACGAACACGACTTTGTAGTCGTGCGGATAGGTGTGCAGCACGTCCCAGGTTTGCGTCGTCGCCTGGAATCTCCGGCGGTTCTCCTTCCACACTTTCTCGTAGAGGCAATTGTGGAAGTAGAAATGCTCCATGTGC
>DASXOK010000026.1:0-2700 GCA_036494425.1 Pseudolabrys sp. | reverse complement strand
GCCTTCATCACCAGCGGCTCGGCGACGATGTCGAGCGCGGAGACGCGCGGCACCGCGCGCAGGAACTGCGTGACATAGCCGAGCGCGTTCTGCCGCACCGACAGAATCTGCCGCGGCGGGGCGGCGGCGATGTCGACCGCCGTCTTGCCCTGGCGGACGAGGATGTGCCCTTCGTCGCAGCGGTAATTGCCGTAGATGAGCTTGAGGATCGATGACTTGCCGGTGCCGGAAGGGCCGGTGAGGGCGACGCATTGGCCAGGCGCGACGGAGAAGCTCACATCGCGCAGCACCGGCAGGCGCAGGCCGCCTTGCAGGTGCATGGTGAAGGTCTTGGCGACGCCGGAGAGTTCAAGCGCGTGCATGCTGGTCCTCACGCCGGCAAGATCGAGGAGACGAGAAGCTGTGTGTAAGGCTCGTGCGGGTCGTCCAGCACCTGGTCGGTGAGCCCCGTCTCGATTACCGCGCCGGATTTCATCACCATGATCCTGTTCGACAACAGCCGTGCGACGGCGAGATCGTGCGTCACCACGATGGCGGCGATGCGCATCTCCGAGACGATCCGGCGCAGCAAATCGAGCAGCCGCGCCTGCACCGACACGTCGAGGCCGCCGGTCGGCTCGTCCATGAAGATCAGCCGTGGCGCCGTCACCAGATTGCGCGCGATCTGCAGCCGCTGGCGCATGCCACCGGAATATGTGCGCGGCGTATCGTCGATACGCGCTTCGGGGATCTCCACGCGGGCCAGCCAGTCGGAAGCCGCGCCGCGGATGTCGGCATAATTGCGCCAGCCGACTGCCATCAGCCGCTCGCCGACATTGCCGCCGGCGGAGACGCCCATGCGCAGGCCGTGCTGCGGATCCTGGTGCACGTAGCCCCAGTCGGTGCGGAAGAGAAAGCGGCGCATCGGCTCGCTCAGCGACCAGAGGTCGGCGTTGGCGCCGTCGCGCATGCGATAGAGGATGCGGCCGGCGCTCGGCTCGATCTGGCCGGACAGGAGTTGCAGCAGCGTGGTCTTACCGGAACCGGATTCGCCGACCACGGCCATCACCTCGCCCTCGTAGAGCTCGAACGAGGCGTCGCGGCAGGCGAGCCGGTGGCCGTAATATTTGCTCAGGCCTTCGGCGACAAGCAGCGGCTGTTCATTCTCGACGAAGCTCATGCCGGCACCTGTTCAGGACGGACGCGGAAGCTGTAGCCGTGGCGCTCGAAGCCGAGCTGCTCGTAGAAAGCGTGCGCGCGCTCGCGCCTGGCGTTGGAGGAGAGGACGAGCTTGTAGCAATGCTTCTCGTAAGCCTTCGTCATGGCGAAGCGCATCATGGCTTGGCCGATGCCGTTACCGTGTAGCGCGGGATCGACCACCACATCCTCGACGATGGCCGAGGGCGCGCCGAGATGGCCAAGATTGTCCATGATCAACAGCGCGAAGGCGCCGACGATCTGGCGGTCCTGCTCGGCGATATAGAGCTTGTAGTCGGGATATTGCGCGAAGCGCGTGAACAGGCTCTCGGCGTCCTGCAGGGGCAGCACATGGCCGTTGTCGAGATCGGGCTGCGCGTAGAGTGCCAGCACGCCGGGCAAGTCGGCACGCGTGGCTTCGCGGATGGTCAGAACGTCACTCACGAGCAGGTTCCGCCGTTCCCTTATTGGGCGAGCCGTGGCCGCGCGCGCGGCGCGTCTCGCAATAATCGGTGTCGGAGCAGACGAACATGCGCCCGCCCTGGTCGTCGGTGATCACCTCGTCGAGATAGCTGTCGCTGGCGCCACACAGCTCGCAAGCCGCATCATGCCGATAGCGCTCGAACGGATGGTCCTCGAAATCGAGCGAGACCACCTGCGTGTAAGGTGGGATCGCATAGATGCGCTTCTCGCGGCCGGCGCCGAACAATTGCAAAGCGGCGCAATCCGAAAGCTTCGGATTGTCGAATTTCGGAATGGGCGAGGGGTCCATCACGTAGCGCGCGTCCACCTTCACCGGATAGGCGTAGGCGGTGGCGATATGGCCATGCCGCGCGATGTCCTCGTAGAGCTTCACATGCATCAGCCCGTATTCGGACAGCGCATGCATGCGCCGCGTTTCGGTCTCGCGCGGCTCGAGGAAACGTAAAGGCTCCGGGATCGGCACTTGGTAGACGAGCACCTGGTTCTCGGTCAGCGGCGTCTCCGGCACGCGGTGGCGCGTCTGGATCACGGTCGCTTCCGGCGTCGATGTGGTGGTGCGCACGCCCGCCGTCTTGGTGAAGAACTTGCGGATCGACACGGCATTGGTCGTGTCGTCGGAGCCCTGATCGATCACTTTGAGCACGTCCTGCGGACCGAGGATCGACGCGGTCACCTGCACGCCGCCGGTGCCCCAGCCGTAAGGCATTGGCATCTCGCGGCTGGCGAAGGGCACCTGGTAGCCGGGGATCGCGATCGCTTTCAGGATCGCGCGGCGGATCATCCGCTTCGTCTGCTCGTCGAGATAGGCGAAGTTATAGGCTGGCGCGGTCATTCGGCGGCGTCCTGCATCGGCGTGGCGGTGTCGTCGCCAGTGTCGTCATTCGCGGCCGTGCGTTCCGCGTATTCGGCGCGCAGCTTGCGCAGGAGGCCGAGCTCGGCCTGGAAGTCGACGTAATGCGGCAGCTTCAGGTGCTCGACGAATCCGGTCGCCTGCACATTGTCGGAATGGCTCAGGACGAATTCCTGGTCCTGCGCCGGCGC
>DASXOK010000025.1:0-7761 GCA_036494425.1 Pseudolabrys sp. | reverse complement strand
CTACGATTTGCACGGGACCGTGGTGGGGTTTTAGGGGCGCGTCCTCATCAATCGCGGCTGATCGGCAACGGCCGGCCGACGTTCGGTTGCCAGCGCGTTGCGGACTTAAAGTCGGATTTCACGCTGAATCCGACAAGTGCGGCCACCAGAAGTGCGCAACAGTCATTCATCGATTCATCTCAGCTCGTTCAAGCCCTACAAACCGAGGCGGGCCAAAAGAAAGCCCGCCCGAACAATGTGAGGCTTGGTAGCTTTCAATCTCCTCTGGCCGAATTGTCGAGCTTGGAAAGTGTCGAGCATAAAAAAGAGCTGCCTGAGCAGCTCTTTTTGCTTTTATCGACAAGGACGCCACTGACCTTCGTCGTCCATATACTTCCCGGATATCGAGTCGTAATCCGCCCAGCGCTGCCGGCAATAAGCAGCATCAGCGGCTGATACCACGGAGCCGGCTCTTGCCTGAGTAACGCGGGGCCCGCCGCTGGCGAAATCCATCGCATCGCCACCGCGGACGCCGCCGAGCCCTACGGCGAAGGCTGGGGTTGCAATTGCTGGCGCGACTGACAGAGCCGTCGCCACCACAATACCAAATTTCCACATTGCGTTTCTCCGCAAAAAGACAGGCAAGCGGCGGCCGAGGTGGGGCCGCCGCTCCGGCGTGGCAGCCGCACTGAAAGGTTTTCTGGTGATCATCGGGTCCTCATTAAGCGTTGGTGACGACCCTGATGTCGTGGCGGCGGCTCTCTATCTCCAATATATTTCAGCGGTGACATCCATATGGGGTGGATATACATGGAACTCCGGCATTTGCGCTATTTCGTTGCCGTCGCCGATCACGGCAGCTTCTCGCGCGCCGCCGAACAGCTGGGCATCGCACAGCCGCCCCTCAGCCAGCAGATCAAGCTCCTGGAGGAGGAGCTTGGCGTTCGGTTGTTTCAGCGCCTTCCGCGCGGCGTTCACCCGACCGAGATCGGTGCCGTGCTCGTTGAGCAGGCCAGAGATATTCTTGCTCTTCAAAATCAGTTTGTTGCCGCGGCCGCCGGACTCGCGCGCGGTGAGCGTGGGCACGTGCGGGTCGGTATAGCTGGTGCGGTGGCGCTCGTGCCGATTATTCCTGCCTCGATCCGCAGGTTCCGAGAGGCCCGTCCGCTAGTGACGCTTTCACTGGAGGAGATGCCTACGCCCGTTCTGTGCAAAGCGCTGCGCGATCGTACCCTGGATGTGGCTATCGTCCGTCCCCCCGTGCCTGAAGGCCGAGGACTTTTAGTCCAGCGGCTTTTCGAAGAACGGACGTTACTTGCGCTGCCTAGCGGACACAGACTGGCAGAGCCTGAAACGCTCAGCCTGAGTATGGTGACAGATGAGCCACTGATTATCTTTCCCCGCCATATCGGGCCAGGCTTTCACGATGCGATTCTCTCCGCCTGCCAGAACGCCGGGTTCACACCGCGTATCGGCCAGGAGGCACCGCATATCGCGGCCATGGTGCCGATGGTCGCCGCTGGCTTTGGCGTCTCAATCGTCCCTCAATCGCTGGAGCAGATACATGCAAGTGGCGTGAGCTTGCGTCAGATCGATGGACCGGCGCCTGTTGCAGAGCTTGCGATTGCCACACGATCGACCAGCCAAGTTCCGCTCGTCCGCGATTTCGTGTCGATGTTGCGAACGACATGCGCATTGGCGGAAAAGGATATCTCCAGTTCGGACTTGCAGGGATAGGGGCATGTTCCCGCGCCAAGCGGGCCCCGCCTCACTGGCCCGCGGATGTCACGCGCCAGACAGTGTTGCCGACGTCATCGGCGATCAGGAGGGCGCCGGTTTTGTCGACGGCCACCGCGACCGGCCGGCCGTGCGCTTCGCCGTTGGCATTGAGGAATCCGGTGACGATATCCTCGGCCTTGCCGTTCGGACGCCCGCCGCTGAACGGTACGAACACGACCTTGTAGCCGTTGAACTGGTACCTGTCCCAACTGCCATGTTCGCCGACAAAGGCGCCGCCTCTGTATTTCTGGGGAAGGCTGTTCGCCGTGTAGAAGGCGAGCCCCAGAGGCGCCACGTGGGAGCTCAGCGCGTAATCTGGAACGATCGCCTTCTCGACCAGATCCGGACGCTGCGGCTGGACGCGCGGGTCGAGGTGCTGTCCGAAATAGCTGTAGGGCCAGCCGTAGAAGCCTCCGTCCTTCACCGCGGTCATATAGTCGGGCACGAGGTTGGGGCCGATCTCGTCGCGTTCGTTGACGACGGTCCACAGGGCGCCGCTCTCGGGCTCGAAGGTCAAACCGTTGGGATTGCGCAGGCCGCTCGCGAAGATGCGCCAACGGCCGGTTGCCCGCTCGACCTCCCATATGGCCGCGCGGTTCATCTCCGCCCCGATGCCGTTTTCGGTGATGTTGCTGTTGGAACCGACGCCTACGTAAAGCAGCGACCCGTACCGGTTTGCGACCAAGCTCTTGGTCCAGTGGTGGTCGATGGGGCCGCCGGGAAGCGGGGTCAGCACGGTGCCAGGTGCGGTAATCTTCGTATCGCCCGTTGTGTAGGGATAGCGGACTATCGCATCGGTGTTGGCGACATAGAGGTCGTTGCCGACCAGGGCCACGCCGAAGGGCGATTTGAGGTGATCGAGGAAGACGCTTTGTACCTCGGGCTTGCCGTCGCCGTTGGTGTCTCGCAAGAGCGTGATGCGGTTGCTCGGCCCGGTGTCGCCTCCCGACGTGACCCAGGACTCGATCCACTGCATCACCATGTCCTTCGGGCGGTGGATCGGATCTGGCCAGGGCTGCTTCGACTGGACGACGAGGACATCGCCGTTGGGCAGAACATAGACCGAGCGCGGATGCTGGAGTCCGGTCGCCAGCGCCTCGATCTTCAGACCGTCCGCGACGGTGGGCTTTTCGCCCTGCTTCCAGCCGATGACCGGCGCAAGCCGCATCGGCGGGAAGAGATATTGCTGAAGCGGGGGCAGGTTCGGATTTGGCCCGACCTGAGTTGCAGTATCGAACGGCTCCTCGTCGCAGGCTACTAGGACAAGCGCCGTCGCACAGGCCAGGGCTAAGCGCAGGGGTTTGCCGGCAAGTGCTTTAGTCATGAGCGACAACTCCCACGCTGTGGCGATAGACCATGGACCAGCCGAGCCAGCCGGTGAACAGCAGGATCAGCACGACGAGCGCCGAAAGCGTCAGGCCCCAGGGAACCACCGAGGTCCAGGCGTCGTGCGTGTGCACCAGCATGTTGAGCGTCGCCAAGACCAGCGCCACGGCATTGCCGATCGCATGCGGCCAAGCGGGCGCCTGTGCGCGGACCATTCGGTCGCCCAGGAAATCGATCAACCCGGCGAGCGCGGCGAGCCAACCCATGATGACGCCGACGGTCAGCAGCCATGCGGAAAAGTCGGCCCACATCATGTCTGCGGTCCACCAATAGGTCAGATCGGACAGAAGCGTGCCGACGAAGCAGACGATTGGGAAAGGCACGAGAATCGGATGGATCGGATGGCTGGCGATTCGGGCCGTCGAACGGGGATTTTTGCTGACCATCGGAAGTCCTTCCTCAAGCCTTGACGGTCTGACTGAATTGCTTGTCGTCGAGCAGCGTGCGCGCGATGTAGCCTTCCGTCAGCGCCGCCACTTGACCCAAATTGCCCCGATTGGCGGCGTTTTGCGTCTACTCGACCCGTTGGGTGCGGATGATGGTGCAAACAAGAAATGGTCAGCAGCCTTCGTGACGCAGCGGCAAGGCCGGTGTTGCACAAGGCGCGCCCGTCCACGAATTCGATGTGCATCGCAGCAGAAAACTCTTCCGCGGCCGCGCGACGTGGCATAAGGGCGCCGCAACTTTTCCCGGACCCTGAGTGCACATGATCCGTCTCGACAACATCAGCAAGCAGAATGGCCACCAGATCCTGTTCATCGAGGCCTCGGCGGCGCTCCACAAAGGCGAAAAGGTCGGCCTCGTCGGGCCGAACGGCTCCGGCAAGACGACCTTGTTCCGGATGATCACGGGCGAGGAAGCCCCCGACGAAGGCCAGGTGGCGGTCGATCGTGGCGTCACCATCGGTTACTTCAGCCAGGACGTCGGCGAGATGGCGGGCCGCAGCGCCGTATCCGAGGTCATGGACGGCGTCGGACCGGTGAGCGCCGTCGCGGCCGAGCTGAAAGAGCTAGAGGCCGCGATGGCCGATCCGGACCGCGCCGACGAGATGGAGGCGATCATCGAGCGCTACGGAGAGGTCCAGCATCGCTTCCAGGAACTGGACGGCTATGCGCTGGAAAGCCGGGCGCGCGAAGTGCTCGCGGGCTTGAGCTTCTCGCAGGAGATGATGGACGGCGACGTCGGCGCGCTGTCGGGCGGATGGAAGATGCGCGTGGCGCTTGCCCGCATCCTGCTCATGCGCCCCGACGCCATGCTGCTCGACGAGCCGAGCAACCACTTGGACCTGGAGAGCCTCATCTGGCTCGAGGCCTTCCTCAAGAATTATGACGGCATGCTGCTGATGACCTCGCACGACCGCGAGTTCATCAACCGCATCGTCGACAAAATCGTCGAGATCGATGGTGGATCGCTGACAGCGTACTCGGGCAATTATGAGTTCTACGAGCAGCAGCGTGCGCTGAGCGAGAAGCAGCAGCAGGCGCAATTCGAGCGCCAGCAGGCGATGCTGGCCAAGGAAATCAAGTTCATCGAACGGTTCAAGGCGCGCGCTTCGCATGCCGCGCAGGTGCAGAGCCGCGTGAAGAAGCTCGACAAGATCGAACGGGTCGAGCCGCCCAAGCGCCGTCAGACCGTGACGTTCGAGTTTCTCCCCGCCCCGCGCTCGGGCGAGGACGTGGTGACGCTGAAGAACGTGCAGAAGGGTTATGGCAAACGCAGCATCTACGAGGGCCTCGATTTTTCGGTGCGCCGCAAAGAGCGCTGGTGCGTCATGGGCATCAACGGCGCCGGCAAGTCGACGCTGCTGAAGCTGGTGGCTGGCGCGACAGCGCCGGACGACGGCACGGTCGCCTTGGGCGGCAGCGTAAAGATGGGCTACTTCGCGCAGCACGCCATGGATCTCTTGGACGGCGAGCGCACCGTGTTCCAGTCGATCGAGGATGCGTTCCCGCAGGCCGGTCAGGGCTCATTGCGCGCGCTGGGCGGCTGCTTCGGCTTCTCAGGCGACGACGTCGAAAAGAAATGCCGCGTCCTATCGGGCGGCGAGAAGGCGCGACTGGTCATGGCGCTGATGCTCTTCGACCCGCCGAATTTCCTCGTGCTGGATGAGCCGACAAACCATCTCGACATGGCGACCAAGGAGATGCTGATCACGGCGCTGTCGCAGTACGAAGGCACCATGCTGTTCGTCTCGCACGACCGACACTTCCTAGCCGCGCTGTCCAACCGGGTGCTGGAACTGACGCCCGACGGCATTCATCAGTATGGCGGCGGGTACACGGAGTATGTGGAGCGCACGGGCTACGAGGCCCCCGGCTTGCGGAGCTGAGGCGGTCCCATTGGTTTTAAATTCCTGTCGTCCCCGCTTTCGCGGAGACGACAGTTTGAACACGCCTATTGCACCGATACACCGGCCTTCTTGATGATCGGCACCCATTTGTCGATTTCCTTGGCGACGAAGACGCGCAGCGCTTCGGGCGTCTGCGCCTCCTCACTCGGCAATTCGACGCTGAGTTCTTGCAGCCGCTTGTGGACGTTCGGATCCTTCAGCGCGGCGCGCGCGGCGCTGTTGAGCTTGTCGACGATCTCCTTCGGCGTGCCCTTGGGCGCGAACAATGCGTTCCACCCGACCGCCTGGAATTCCGGCAGGCCCTGCTCCGTCGAAGTCGGCACGTCGGGGATCGCGGACAGGCGCGCCGGCACCGCGACCACCAGCCCGTTGATCGTCTTGCCCTGGATGCTCGGCACGACACCGACCGTCTGATCGCATACGTAATCGACCTGCCCGCCTAACAGCGCTGTGAGTGCGGGACCCGAACCGCGGAACGGGACATGCGTCGGGTTGACGCCCAGCAGGGAGTCGAGAAACAGGCAGGTCAGGTGCGATGTCGCGCCGACACCGCCGGTGCCGTAGTTCAACTTGGCGGCGTTCGCCTTCAGATAGGCGATGAACTCGCGAAAATCCTTGACCGGAAGGTCCTTCTTGGCGGCCACCACCATCGGCGTGCCGCCGGTATTGAGGATGAACTCGAAATCGGTCTTTGGGTCGTAAGGCAGCTTCGGATAAAGCCCGACGCTGGCTGCCTGAGAACCGAGATTGCCCATCAGCAGTGTGTAACCGTCCGGTGTCGCACGCGCGACGCGGGTCGCGCCGAGCGTGCCACCGGCGCCCGCGACGTTCTCGACGACAAGCTGCTGGCCGAGCGCCCGGCTCATCGGCTCGGCCACCAGCCGCGTGATGATGTCGGTCGGGCCGCCTGGCGCGAAAGGCACGATGATGGTGATGACGCGGTCCGGATACGCCGCAGACGCAGCCACCGGCCAGCCAAGTATGCCCGCCAAGGCCAGCACAAGCGCGCGACGGCTCACGGCCGCGATACGTCGCCTGGCTCCTATGATGGCTCCATCAATCCTCATGATGATCCTCCCCTTTCGTCTTTTCGTTTTGTTTTGTTCATCCACTCACGCGCCATTTTGGCGGACGCGGCATGGTCATCTTCCGCACCCCGGCGGCATTGTGCAACCCCAGGTGGGGACTTTGTTGTGGCTGGATCGTTTGACAAAGATCATGGTCCGGTGCCGCAATCGCGGCATCGTCGGGTCTCCCGGGCCAGCCCATGCTGATTGCGTTCTTCGCCGACATTCACGCCAACCGGCAGGCCTTCGAGGCTTGTCTCGCCCAGGCGCGCGAGCGCGGCGCGGACCGGCACGTGCTGCTCGGCGACTATGTCGGTTACGGCGGCGATCCGGACTGGGTGGTGAATACCGTGATGGACCTCGTCGACAAGGGCGCCATGGCCGTCATGGGAAATCACGACAGCGCCATCGGCACGTCGGGAGAGAGCATGAATGCCGAGGCGCAGATGGCGATCGAATGGACCCGCGGCGTGCTGGATGCCTCGCAACGCGGCTTCTTGGCCGGCCTACCGCTGACTCTCAATGACGAATACCGCCTCTATGTGCATGCCGATGCCAGCGGCCCGAAGAACTGGATCTATGTCGCGAGCACTGTGGAAGCCGCGCGCAGCCTGGGCGGCACGTCCGCGCACATGACGTTCTGCGGCCACATCCATCAGCCGGCGCTGTACAGCATGTCGGCGACCGCGAAGATGACCGCCTTCACGCCGACGACGGACGCCGCGATCCCGCTGCTGCCGGGGCGGCGATGGCTCGTGGTCCTGGGCTCCGTCGGGCAGCCGCGTGACGGCAATCCGGCGGCCTCCTATGCCTTGTACGATACCGCAAAGCGCGAGCTGACCTATTGCCGGGCCGCTTACGACATCGAAGCGACCGCCGCGCAGATTAGAAAGCACGGCCTGCCGCCCTGGCTCGCCGACCGGCTGTTCCTCGGGAAATAAACAATGGCGAAGCCGCTGCACCAGCCGGGCGTGGTGATCGATGGCTTCCGCCTCGAAGAGATCATGCATCAAGGCGGCATGGCGATGCTATGGCGTGTGACGCATCCAGCCATGACGATGCCGATGCTGATGAAGGTACCGCGCATCGGCGAAGGCGCCGACCCGGCCGCGGTCGTCAGCTTCGAGATGGAGCAGATGATCCTGCCGCGCCTGTCCGGGCCGCACGTGCCGAAGTTCATCGCGGCGGGCGATTTCGCCG
>DASXOK010000024.1:0-4123 GCA_036494425.1 Pseudolabrys sp. | reverse complement strand
TCGGCCCGCAGCTTCGCTCCCCGCTTCCTTCACGCCGGCCTCACGGTCCGACGCTCTGCGGTTCGCTTCGCTCGCTGTGACCAGCTTACGAGAGGACTTCCACCTCCAAGTCGATGCCCATGCCGGGCGCACAAAGAGAAAGGCCGGCGTCGCCGCCGGCCTTCACCTCAGGAGATGACCGCGCCGCTTACTTGGTGATCAGCTTCGGCGCCGGCGCGTCGCTGTCCCAACGGTATTTCAGTCCCATCGAGATGATGTCGACGTGCGCGCTGACGTCACCCGAATAGCTGGTGACGCCGTTGTACCATGGGTTGCCCGACGTCGCGGAAATGTCGACGGACGTGCCGCGCACGAACAGATGCGAGTACGCGAGATCGACCACGAGATCCTTCGAGATGTGATAGCTCGATCCGATCGACAGCCACGTGCGATCGTTGTCCGGCAGAAGCGGAATCCGCACATCGTCTGAGATCGGCGAAATCTCGTAGCCGACGCCAGCGCGCACCGCGAGCCGCTCGGTCCATTGATATTCGGCGCCGAGCGAGAAGAACCAGCCGTCTTTGTAGTCGAACGGCAGCGTGACCGCTTTGCCGCCGATCGTGGCCGCTGCGCCGCTCCCTTGCAACACGGTGGACGTGCCGATGCGGCTCCAGTTCGTCCATTCGACCGTGCCGAGCAATGTCCACTGCGAATCGATGCGCTGCCGGAGACCCAGCGAGACGATGTCCGGAAGATTGAGCGTGGTGTTGACGGAGCCGGCCGTCGGCCCCAGCGGTGCCGGGCCCGTAACAGACAGCGTTCCATCGAGCTTTTGGTTGATCGCCGAACGATAGCCGATGCCGATCGTCGTGGTCGGCGTGGGCGTCAAAGTCGCGCCAACCGTGAAGCCGTATCCCCAACCTTTGCCGGAGATATTAGCGGTGTCCGCCAAAGGAATTGCTCCAAGAAACAGCGGAGTGACGCCTTGGGACACGCTGGCATTGGCATATTCGATTTGCACGCCGACGCCTATGCTGAGCCAGTCATTGAACTGGTAGGCCAAGCTTGGCGTCGCATTATAAGTTTTCAGATTGCTTTGTTGCCCGTAATCGCGTCCGGCCCACGTCGACGGAAAGCTCACCGAAAGGCCGAACGGCGAATTCAGCGAGACGCCGAGCCACAAGCGCGGGTTGATTTGCCAGGAGAGATAGCCGGACGGAACGAATGCATCGTCGCCCGTATCGTTGGTTCCGCCGAAACCGGGGATTCCCGTGAGCGTGCCGCTCTTTGGTGTATTGGACGCATAGGGGAAGATCCCCATCAGATCCACCTCGGACTGGATGCCGCGTTGCTGCGTCATCGTCGCCGGATTCCAGAACATCGACGAGAGCGAGCCGCCGGCCGCGACGCCCGCATACGACGAGCCCTGTCCGTAACTGCTTTGGTCCCGCAGCCCGAACCCGCCCGCGTGTGATGGTATTGTTGTTGCCGTTGTTGCCAGCGTTGCCAGGCCAAGCGCGCACGCCGCGCGCAACAGGCCCGTCGGCCTCCGATCAACCATCGGTCTCCCCCAATATGTCCGGCGCCTTTTCTCGACGCTTGGACAGATGGTTACCTATGGTTGCGCGGCCAACAAGACCGATTTTGCCGGCATGTGAGAGGTTTTGGGATAAGTCCCGTCGAATTGCCGCGCTTGTGTCTGCCGCGCCACATACGGACGGGAGTTATTCAGGATTTCAGTAGGCTATGTTTACCAACCGCGCAGGGCAACGGCCCGCTGGCCGAAGCATCCGGGCGAATCGGTCGTGCGCAACGTAGCGACGCTTTGTGCACTGCAACCGTCAGGCGCGGAACGCCACGCCGATGCGGGTCGCCGTGCGCCAGATCACCCGGCAGGGCTGCCCGAGACGGTCGTAGGCGACGACCAGCACGAAGTCGTCGGGAATGCCGGCTTGGCTCGCCACTTCCAGGCAGGCTCCGGCGGGCGAGAGATTCCGCAGGCGGCAGTCGATGCCGCCGGCGCGGTTGAAGCGGATGGAGCCACCCTTGAGGGTGCGGTGGCGCTGGATCTTGCGGCGCTCGTTCATGGCATTGTCCCAACAGGACGCAGCCTAGCCGCATCTGTTTGAACCCCCGGTGAAGCGAACCGCGAAAAGGTGTGCCTATCGCGATAGCCTTCGCTAACCAAAACCGGCGCGCGCAGTTATCACCGCCGCCGACACCCAAACCGTCCCCTATTTTATCGCCATTTTACGAGCCGCCAGCGCGACCGGGCCTAGACTGCGCCCGACGAAACGCGCCCGGAGAGCGAATTGGACGCATTGCTGAATTGGATGCTCGGCAATTGCCACGTTTTTGGCTTGGACATCCAGATATGGATGCTGGCCTTCGCGGGAATCTTCATCGTTTACGGCGCCGGGCACCTGTTCCTGCACAGCCGCAAACAGCGTCTGTAGAGCATTCGCGCAAGACGGCCTTTACCATCGCGCACGCGGCCTGGGGACTTGTGCGTTTCCCGGCTTCCTATCCGCGACAAACTCCGCACAATTGGAACCGCCCGCCCGCATTGGCGCGCCGTCCACATTCACCCATAACAGATACCAGCAGCCCGGGAATGACCGACTGGCGCTCCTTCATTATTGTCTTGGCGTTGTTCGGGGTGCTGTTGTCGGCGCTCGCAACCGAGCGTTTCCGCCCCTGCGCCGAAGACGACCGGGCCTGCCGCGACCGCGCGCCCTGGTACACGTTCCCCATCGCGCGCACGCTCTCCCAGATGCAGGGCCCCTCGTCGGTCCGCATCAAGTCCAGGCCCGGTGCGGTGACTGACGCGTCGCCTCTGCCGTAACGGGCTACGCACACCGCGCTCCCTTGCTCGCTGCCCTTAGCCGTCGCATGATCGTGGCGAACCTGCCGCTTACGCGGCGCGTGATTCCGGATGCTTTCAGCCCGCGGAGTCAAAACCCTCCGGGCGGACTGGCGTTCGCAGCGAGAATCATGCGCCTTCACCGCACGGAAGCAAGAACGCTTCGAGGGAGACTTTGACATGAAGCTCGTCCGCTATGGCGCGCCCGGCCGCGAGAAGCCCGGCATCATCGGAGAGGACGGCAAGATCCGCGACCTCTCGCGCGTCGTCAAAGACATCGACGGCGCCATGCTCGCCGACGGCGGCCTCGCCAAGATCAAGAAGCTCAACCTCAACCGCATGAAGCCCGTCGCCGGCAAGCCGCGGCTCGGCCCCTGCCTCGGCAGCGTGCGCAACTTCATCGCCATCGGGCTCAACTACTCCGACCACGCCGCCGAAGCCGGGATGCCGATCCCGAAGGAGCCGATCATCTTCAACAAGGCGATCACCTGCATCTGCGGCCCGAACGACGACACCGTCACGCCGAAGGAATCGACCAAGCTCGACTACGAGGTCGAGCTCGGCATCGTCATCGGCAAGCGCGCGCGCTATCTCACCAAGGAGAACACCAAGGCGGCAATCGCCGGCTACTTCCTCTCCAACGACGTCTCCGAGCGCAACTTCCAGATCGAGCGCTCCGGCGGCCAGTGGGACAAGGGCAAAGGCTGCGAGACCTTCGGGCCCATCGGCCCCTGGTTCGTCGCCAAGGACGAGATCAAGGACCCGCAAGCGCTCGACATGTGGCTCGACGTCAACGGCGAGCGCCGGCAGACCGGCAACACCAAGACGATGATCTTCGGCGCCGAGCACATCGTCTGGTACTGCTCGCAGTTCTTCGTCATGGAGCCGGGCGACATCATCATCACCGGCACGCCGCCGGGCGTCGCGCTCGGCATGAAGCCGCCGCAGTTCCTGCAGCCGGGCGACGTCGTGACGCTGGGCATCGAGGGCTTGGGCGAGCAGAAGCAGAAGGTGGTGGCCTTTAAGAAATAGGCGTTTGCGTGGCCACACGCGCGCTGCCTTTACCTCTCCCCGCTTGCGGGGAGAGGTCGACGCGCCGAAAAATCACTCGAGTTGAGCACGGGCGCGTGCTATCCTTCTTTTTAACGGGGGCACTCTGTGCGAGTTTGCAGTTTATTCAGCGGAATAGGGGGATTTGAGGTCGGGCTGGGGGGAGCCGGCATCGAAACTGTTTTGATGTGCGACTCCGACCCTCTGGCGCGGGCGGTGCTCCGAAAGCAT
>DASXOK010000023.1:0-4788 GCA_036494425.1 Pseudolabrys sp. | reverse complement strand
AAGACCGTGCTCTTCGCCAACACCGACATGCCGTTGCAGCCGGATGACGTGGCCAAGAACAACCTGGTTCAGTTTCCGCAGGTGATCATCTCGATCACCCCGGTCGTCAACCTCAAGGGCATCAAGTCGGGTGAACTCGTGCTCGACGGCCCCACCCTCGCCAACATCTACCTTGGCAACATCAAGGAGTGGGACGACGCCGCGATCAAGAAGCTGAACCCGAAGGTGACGCTGCCGCATCAGGCGATCTCGACCGTGCACCGCTCGGACGGGTCTGGCACCACGTTCAACTTCACCAACTATCTCTCCAAAGTCAGCGGCGACTGGAAGAGCAAGGTCGGTGACGGCACCGCGGTCAACTGGCCGAACGGCGTCGGCGGCAAGGGCAATGCCGGTGTGGCCTCTTACGTCCAGCAGGTGGACGGCGCCATCGGCTACGTCGAGTACGCCTACGTGATGGAGAACAAGCTCGTCTACACCGACATGGTCAACAAGGACGGCAAGCGCATCGCTCCGACCATGGGCGCGTTCCAGTCCGCCGCGGCCAACGCCGACTTCACCAAGGTGAAGGACTTCTACCTGATCCTGACCGACCAGCCCGGCGCCAAGAGCTGGCCGATCACCGCGGCGACCTACATGCTGCTGCGCAAGGATAGCCCGGCCGATCAGAACCACCTCGCGCTCAAGTTCCTCGACTGGAGCCTGAAGAAGGGCCAGGACCAGGCCAAGGCGCTCGATTACGTTCCACTGCCGAACGACGTGATCAAGCAGATCGAAGGGCACTGGACGAAGGAACTGGGCGACGCCTGGAAAGAGGCGGCCGCGCACTGAGGCGATCAATTGCGTCGCCGCGCCATCGCACAGCGACGCATAAATTTGGGGGCGACGAACTGCTCTCCCCAAACTGACTTGGAGGCCGGACGAAACGTCCGGCCTCTTTTTTATTGGCAATGCGTGTCCTGCGTCGCGCTGAGGGCACCCGCAGACTGAAAAGCTATCGTCGCGGTCCCCAACAGCCGCGCACTATGGTTTTACGCCGTGGAACATCGCCGGGACGGAACGCGCCCCCGCAGCGCGCGTTGTTCCGCTCAGAGTACGAGCCCCTACGGCCCCCCGATCAAAGGAAACAGTCATGAAGACACTCCCCCTCCTCGCCGCCGCGGCGGTGCTGCTGGCGACGCCCGCCTTCGCGCAGTCGCTCGGCGAAAAGACCGGCGTCAACTCGGCGATCGGCGTCAGCCCGAAAACCTCGGACTTCGTCGCCGAAGCCGCGACCACCGACATGCTGGAGATTGCCGAAGGCAAACTCGCCCAGCAGCAAGGCACGGATGCCGTCAAGCCCTTCGCCGACAAGATGATCACTGATCACACCGAGACGACCAACGCGATGAAAGCGCTGATCGCGGACGGCAAGGTGAAGGCGCAACCGCCAGCCGACATGACCCATTCACAAAAGTCGCAGCTCGACAAGCTCGGCAAGCTGCATGGCGCCGACTTCAACAAGCAGTACGCCCGCGATGCCGTGTCCGTGCACAAGACCGCGGTCTCGGTGTTCCAGCGCTATGCCAAGGGCGGCGACAATCCGGACCTGAAAGCCTTTGCCGCCAAGTATCTGCCGGTCGTGCAGATGCACCTGAAGATGGCGCAGGACCTGAACAAGGCGCCCGCGTCGACGATGGGTCAGAGCGCGAAGTAAAGCGGCATTAAAAGAATTGGGATTGAAGACCGACCCCGGCCATCAGCCGGGGTCTTATTTCACGACGCAACGCTACTGCTGCAGTTCGAAAGCGCCGGCGATGGTGAGGTGAACGTCGTTGCCGACCACCGGCAGGTCTTCCTTGACGCCGAAGTCGCCGCGCGGGATCACGCCGGTTACCGCGAAGCCCACCGTATAAGCCCTGTCCAGCGGGTTAACGCCGGCGCCGCCGAGATGCGCCTGCAGCGTGAACGGCTTGGTGACGCCATGCAGCGTGAGATTGCCGTCGATGGTGGCGGTGCGCTCGCCGGTCGGCGTGACCTTGGTCGACGTGAAGGTCGCTGTCGGGAATTTGGCCGCGTCGAGCCACTGCTCGCCCTTCAGTTCCTGATCGAGCACGGACGACGTGGTCATCACCGAATTGATCGGGATGGACACTGTCAGCTTCGACGCGGCCGGATTCTTCGGATCGAGCACGAGCGTTCCCGACGCGCCCGAGAAGAAGCCTGAGAAGTCGGTGAAGCCGAAGTGCGACACCGAAAAGACGACCTGGGTGTGATGAGGCTCGATCTTGTAGGTGCCCGCCTTCACGGCTTGCGGGCTCCGCGCGACGGCCTGGGCACGCGCCGCAGGCGCGGCGGCAGCGAGGCTCAAAAGCGCGGCAAGAGCGCCGGCGGCGGGAGAGAACTTATGCATCAGCAGGATGTCCCTTGACTTGCGCGGTTGACAGCTTGGCGCGGTAACGGCCCCGGTGGCGCGCAGCGATGTTCCGAAAATAAGTTGAAAATTAGATGCCTCAAGCGCGCGGCGCTGGGCGCCGCACGCTTGAAGGGAACACTGAATTGTGAATTGCAAAGTGCCACTCTGGCTGTTCACGCAGAGTAGCTCAGCTGGCCGACGCAATGACTAAACGAATTCAGAGCTGCCGCCGATCGCCTGCCGCGAAGGCGCTGATCACCGCGATCAGGACATCGGGCTCGTAGGGCTTCGCCAAAAACCGCCCCCGCGCAGGAATGGCATCCGCGCCGAGGCGATGCCTGCCGGAGGTCAGAATGAGTTCGATCGGCGGCCAGCGATCGCGAATGGCGCGGGCCAGCTTGAGACCATCGATCGAACCGGGCATTTCGATATCGGTGAAGACCACGCGAATATCCTTGCGGGCTTCCAGGATCAGGATGGCTTCGTTCGCGTTCGCCGCTTCAACGACCTCGAACCCCGCGTCCTCGAGAATGGACGACGCGTAAATCCGCTGGAGTAGATCGTCCTCAACGACGAGGACAATCGGGCGCGGCGCGCTTTCGGCCACCTCGGGCATAGGCGTGACCTCCCAGGCGCCAGTCGTAGCCAGAGGCCGGCGCAGAGGGTTACGAATTGTCGTTTGGAATGACGCAGGCTCTTCACACCTGCGCGGCTGTATGGCCAACTCCAGCCCGCACGGTACGGTTCCGTACAATTACAGCGGATCGCGTCCTTAATCGATCGAAATTATTGCGCCGGGCCGAAACAGGTCAGCGCTGCTTCCGCGCTTTCAGTAGTGGCGCGCACGATAATGCTAGGTAATCGACGCTACGAAGCGTAGGATCACACACCGCTCGCCATCTTCTGGGCGCGAGCGTTTAGGAGACGCTCCCGTGCTCTTGCCCTCACAGGGGACAGAGCGATGCCGGACATCTCCACCAATCGACAATCAAATCAGCTCCTCGCCGCATTGTCAGCTGCCGATATGGCGCGGCTGAATCCGCATCTCACACGCGTAAACCTGAAGCTTCTGCAAAAGCTGGAAAAGCCCAACAAGCCCATCGACTACATCTACTTCATGCATGCCGGCATCGCGTCTGTCGTCGCGGTGCAATCGGACGAGACGCGCGTCGAGATTGGGCTCGTCGGCCGTGAAGGCATGACCGGCTCGCCGGTGGTACTTGGCGACAGCCAGTCCCCACACTCTACTTACATCCAGGCCGTGGGAGCCGGAGACCGTATCGCGGCGACAGAGTTGCGCGCGGCGGCGCGAGACAGCGAAACGCTGCATCGCCTGCTGCTCAAATACGTCCAATCGTTCATGGTGCAGACGGCGCACACCGCTATCGCCAATGCCCGCGCCAAGTTGCCGGAGCGCCTGGCGCGATGGATTTTGATGGCGCAAGACCGCGTCGATGGCGATGTCCTACCTCTCACCCACGACTTCCTCGCCTTGATGCTTGGGGTGCGACGGGCCGGCGTCACCGAGGCATTACATGACCTTCAGAGGCGGCGCCTCATTCAAACCAAGCGAGGCTTCGTTCTCGTGCTCGACCGCGCGGGGCTGGAGCGCAAGGCCGGCGATTTCTACGGAGGGCCCGAGCAGGAGTACCGGCGCCTGATCGGCCCGGCGAGAGCGTGAGTGTGCGAAACCGTACCAACTATTTCGAGCGCGTACGTCTTTCGACGCTCGACCTGTTCCCGAAGACGCTTAAGTTCATGTGATCCCGTTCGGCCGCGATCGGACGCGGGGTGTGATTGTGGGGGCAATCATGAGAAGCCATCATGTGATTGATTTTTCGCTTCAGGACATCGAACGGCCAAGTTGCCCGCGTTGCGGCACACTGATGTGGCTTGCCCGCATTACGCCGGATAGACCGGACTATGACAGGCGCACGTTCGAATGTCCGGTGTGCGATTACGCGCGGGACATCGTCGTCAAGTGCGAGCGGGGGTGACTCTTGGCGTGCGGGTATCGAAGCGATGACCGGCGCGCTAGGTCTGCTCCAACTCGCTACTCGGTGCATCGGACGGGAATTTGTAGGCTCCGAACCTCAGAACCAGCTCCGCGAACGACAGGATCAGGATTGCGCCGGCCACCACCACAAGATCCATCCCCGTTCGATGTTCTGCGCCGACAATTTCGATCAGGACCCGAGCGAGCGCCGTCATGGCAATGTAGATCAGATAGCGAACCGGAAGGTGCGTGGTTTTGAAGTAGATGCCGACCGTCGCGCCGATTTCCAAATAGATGAACAGGAGCAGGATGTCCTCGATCCGGGCGCTGCCCTGCGCCATCATGTCTAAAAACTTTGCCGCGGCCGACCAGACCGTGGTCGCGCCGATCGTGAACA
>DASXOK010000022.1:0-11631 GCA_036494425.1 Pseudolabrys sp. | reverse complement strand
TCACCGATGCGATCCGTCGCCTGCGTGACGCCGGCATTCGAACGTCCGGCGTCGTTCTCTCGCATGTCAACCTGAAGGAGCATGGCCCGGAGCACTTGCGGGACCAGCACAGCTATCTCGCCGAGTATCGCGACTTCTATTCGTCGATCTCGCCCTTGTCGTAGCGAATATCATGTTTGGCCGCGTTCACTTCCTCCGGGCCTCGTCGACCCTTATCGATCAGGGCGTCGTCAGCGTCGGCTCGTTCGCGGTCAACATCATGCTGGCGCGATACTTGGCGCCAGCCGATTACGGCACCTTCGCCGTCATCTACGGCCTGCTGATGGGCGCACAGATCTTCAATGCGACCTTGATCTACTATCCGCTCACGATCAGGCTCGCCGCGCCGGGCCGGGATCGCAGGGACGTAATCTCGTCGAGCATGGCTTTGATGGCCATGCTGCTGGTCCCGCTGTCGATCGCGATCGGTGTCGGGCTTATCGTATTTCGCCACCACGACCTCATCGTGCCCGCGCTGGTCTGGTTCAGCGCCTGGCAATTGCAGGAGATATTCCGCCGAATTCTATTCGCTGAATTCCGGCACAGTACGGCGGTGATCGGCGACGCGGTCAGCTACTTCGGCCAGGCTTTGGTCGTCGTTCTCCTGCCGGTGTTCGATGCGCTGACGCTCGTCAACGTGTTTTGGGCGATGGCCGCTACATCGGTCTTGGCCGCGGCGATCCAGCTCATCCAGGTCAATCCGCACTGGCGGCGCCCCGCCGATCTGATCGCCGTCATGAGGGACTACTGGGCGATCGGCTGTTGGTCGCTGGGTGGGAACGTGGTCAACGCGATGCGCTTCAACGCGGTGATATGGCTGATTGCGGCACTGGCGGGCCGCGCCGAAGTCGCCGACTTTCAGGCGGCGATCAACATCGCAAATCTCGCCAACCCAATCCTGTTCGGCATGTGCAATCTCATTCCGCAGACGGCCGCGCATGCGTCGGGCGGTGGTGTCGCCCGTGCTTGGAGGGCAACGCGCCACTACGCCGCGTTCGGCTTTCCGCCCATCGCCATCTATTACGCATTCATCATCGTCAGCCCCGCCCCGATGCTTTGGCTCTTCTACGGCAGCAACTCGCTCTATCTCAGTGTCGGATTGGCAGTGCAGATCCTGGGTGGGGCTTTCATCTTCAACTACGCCGCGGAGATGATCTGCTCGTTCCTTCACGGCGTCAATTCAGCGCGCAACGTCCTCAATATCAATCTTCTTGGCACGGCCATCGCCGTCGTTGTCTTCCTGCTCGCGTTCCCGGCGGCCGGGTGGATGGCGGCGCCCATCGCCATCGCCGTGTCAAGCTGCGTGCGATTGATCTTGGCGCTCGCCTCTCTCAAACGCCTGGTGGCCGATGCTGACGTTCGTCCAGTCTGATATCGCAATGCCCATGAGGGCGGCGCAGTCACGCGACATACGCCACCTGGTCATTTGCCCGCAGCCAATCGGACCGCATCATTGCCTGGTCTACCTCGCTGCGCGAGAGCAGGTCGTGGAAGATTGCTCGCGCGGAGACTCGGCGCGGATCGTGCTCCTCACCGGCCGCTCGCGCCAGACTGGGCCGCTCCCATTCGACATTCCGGTCGATATATTGCCGGTCTTCACCGCACCCAACCCCGGACAGCACACGCGTATCAATCGGGCGGTTTTTTCCTGCCTCTTCGCTTCGGTTCGCGCCGACACTGTTTTTCGCATCCATGCCAGCAGGCATCCCATTCTGCTTCCGATCCTCGAACGCATGCGGGCGCTCGGCATCGCCTACTCGATGAAGCCCAGCAACGGGAGCGCGTCGTGAGCCTGTCCGCAGCGCCGGAAACGCCAGCCTTCAGCGATTCGATCGCGGTGCAGGCGCGCACCACATTCAACGACAATTATTGTTACCTGCTTCTGATTCTTCTCGCGGGGTACGCGTTCTTTGGCAAAGCGTTCGCTTATCTCGGGGTGCCGCCGCTCTATATCGGTGAGATCGTACTGCTTCTCGGAATCGTCGCTTTGTTTCGCAGCGACTGTCTTATTGCTTCGGTGGCTTCGATTCCAACAGCCTTTCTCTTCGTTTTCATGGGACTGGCGGCGGCTTCGCTAAGCCAGACCGTCGGCCGCTACGGAGCCGATGCCCTGCGCGACAGTGTCGTCGTGCTCTACGGCGCCTTCGCCTTCATTGTAATGGCGCTGTTGATCGAGAAGCCGTCACGGGTCGAGGGGATTATACGCGTCTATCGCAAGTTTGCGACGCTCTATGCCGCGGTGCCAGTGCTGTTTATGGTCATTGGACCGATTACACTTCAGCTTCTACCCACGTGGCCGACGGCCGGCGCGCCTTTGATATTCGTGCGCGCCGGAGAAGTTGGCGTCCACCTCGCCGGCGTGACGGCATTCACGCTGCTCGGTTTTCGCCGGCAAACTTGGGCCTGGAGCCTGTTCCTGATTCTCGGGGTGGGGATCGTTGCCTCGCAGAATCGCGGCGGCATGCTCGCCTTTGCCGTTCCGACTGCGATCGCGGTCGTCTTCGCCAGAGATCGCCGGAAATTCATTCAGCTCGCCTGCGCGGCGGCGCTCGTCGCCTTCGTCGCGATCATCACCAATGTCGATATCGAGCTCAGCGGCACCAGACGCCTGCAGTTCAGCCAATTCACCAACAACGTCGTCAGCGTCTTTGTCGATTCGCCAACCAGCAATCTCGACGGCACCAAAGAATGGCGCAAACGATGGTGGGAAACGATCGTCCGTTACACAATCCACGGCGACCACTTTTGGTCAGGGCGGGGCTTCGGGCCCAATTTGGCGGAGACCGACGGTTATGGCAATTGGGCGCGCGGCGATGCGCCTCTGCGTAGTCCGCACAGCGCACACATGACGATCCTGGCACGCTTGGGCGTGCCCGGCTTCGCCTTGTGGATTTCGATGCTCCTGGTCTGGTTCACGACCTTGTTCAGGAACGCCTATATGGCTTGGCGCAACGGCGAGCCGGCATGGGGACGCTTCTTCGTCTTCCTCTCCTGTTACGTGCTGGCGGCGATCATCGACTCGAGCTTCGACGTCGCGCTCGAGGGACCAATGATCGGCATCTGGTTCTGGACGTTGATCGGCGTCGGACTCGGCACGTCGATGGTGTACTGGTCGAGGTACCCCGAACGGTCCGCGCTGCGTTATTGTTCGCGTGGCTTGGCCTAGCCGCGCGATATCGCCAATCGCGCGATATTTACTTCGCTCGCAGCGTTCGAGCGCGTAACTGCGAATTGCAATCGATCATTCAATTCGCGTTTGGCGATCCTCACACTTCCATACACTGATCGAAATTTCCGTCAGCCGCGAGGAATAAACGGCGCCCTGGTGCTTTACGCTAAACCGGTGCTGCCAACCTGCTTTCACCGCTCGAATCCTGACCATAGGGCTACTCCCTCTTGGCGCTTCAGGGGTCGCACGCCGCGCCGTAGCGTGCCCTGCAACAAAACGCGGGTGACGGAGAGGGCATAATGTCGAAAGCAGGGAAACCTTGGGCGCTGGTGACGGGGGCGGGTGGCTTCATCGGTCATCATCTCGTATCGTATCTGAAGGCCGCGGGCTATCGCGTGCGCGGCGCCGACATCAAGCAGCCGGAATACGGCGAAACAGACGCCGATGAGTTCTTGCAGCTTGACTTGCGCGAGCTGAAGAACTGCCAGACCGCCGCGGCGGACATGGACCTAGTCTATCATCTCGCGGCCGACATGGGGGGCATCGGCTACATCACCGGTTCACACGCGCTGATCGCCTACAACAATTCGCTGATGAACCTGTACATGCTCGAAGCCGCGCGTTGCAGCGGCGTCAACAGGCTCCTGTTCTCCTCCTCCGCCTGCGTCTATCCGCATGGCCTGCAAACTTCGCCCGACGTCGTGCCGCTGCGCGAGGAAGACGCGTGGCCGGCCGAACCGGAGGAAGGTTACGGCCTCGAGAAACTCTACACTGAAAAACTTTGCCAGTACTACATGGAGGATTACGGCCTCTCCACGCGCGTCGTGCGCTTCCACAACGTCTACGGCCCGCTCGGCACCTACGACGGCGGCCGCGAAAAGGCGCCAGCGGCGATGTGTCGCAAGATCGCCCGCGCTTCGAACCCCGGCACGATCGAAGTGTGGGGCGACGGCAAGCAGACCCGCTCGTTCATGTATGTCGACGATTGCGTCGAAGGCATCCATCGCATCATGCGGTCGGATTACGACAACCCACTTAACCTCGGCACCGACGAACTGGTCACCGTCGACGAGCTCGCCCAGATCGTCATGGAAGCCTCGGGGAAGACGATCACCCTCCAGCACGACCGCACCAAGCCGCAGGGCGTGCGCGGGCGCAACAGCGACAACACCCGCCTGCGCTCGGTGCTGAAGTGGGAGCCGCAAATGATGCTGCGCCAGGGCATCGTTCCGACCTACCGCTGGATCTCCGCGCAAGTCGCCGGCGAAGCGGAGCCAGAAAAGACGGTAGCCGCAGCAAGCGTCGCGGCGGAGTAGGCCGCCTTTCGCAAAAGACGGTTTCGTTAGGCTCACAGCATCGAACGGTTGATGACGCATGTCGAACGTCGAAGTACGTCTCGTCCCCTCCTTGCCGTCCTCGGCGGGCGAGACGTTCGGACTTCCCGGGAGGGGCCGCAGCGCTGGGGGCGCTGCGGCGGGGATAAGGCGGCGCCGGCTGGTGACCGCAGGCCTCGTCGCCGGCGATCTCGTCTCCGGCACGTTGTCCATTATCGCAGCGGTGATACTGGTCACCCTGGTCGGGCTGGGCGGGACGATCGGCATCGCCGACCGCGTTCAGATGCACATGCCGGTGCTGTTGCTGCTATTGATCGGCATCGGCTGTTCACTCGGACTCTATCGCTCGAACATCAAGAGCCCGATGGAGCTATTCCGCGTCCGTGTAACCGTGACGCTGCTGTTCGCTTTCGCCGGCATGCTGATGTGGGTTCGTGAAGGAGCCTCGGTCGAACTTGCGATCGCACCACTCGTCGGTGCGATCGCCCTTGTTCTCGGCCTATGGATCGAGCAGTTGATCGGCACGCGCCTCGCCCGCGCGGGCCTCTGGCGCGCGCCCACCGCGATTCTCGGAACTGGCGGCGAAAGCCGCGCCCTGGCCCGCCTTCTACTGAACAATCCGGCCTCCGGGCTTCATCCGATCGGATTCATCGATGTCGGCGAAAACACTGACAGCGATGCAAACGCTGTCGCGACGGGCCATGATGACGCCGACGCCGCCTTGCCGGTGCTGGGCACGCTGGAAGGCTATCATGCCAATGGCGGCGCCGACATCGTGATCGTGCCGGACCGCGCCGCGCTTCCGCAAAATCCCGCCGCGCTATACCGGCTGGGCATCCGGCAGGTCCTCGTGGTCAACCAGCTTGGCGAATACCCGTCCTTTGGACTGCACGTCCGCAACACGGGCTGCTTCGTCGCCCTCGAACTGAGCGGCCAGGTGCGCGATCCCAGTGAGGGCCTCAAGCGCGTCATCGATCTAGCCATTGCCTTGCCGGTCGCACTGCTCGCCGCGCCGGTAATCGCCCTGCTCGCCCTGGCGATCAAACGCGCCGACCCCGGCCCGGCCTTCTACGGACAGCGGCGTATCGGCCGCTACGGCATGCCGATCCGCGTCCTGAAACTGCGCACGATGTATCAGGATGCCGAACAACGGCTCGAACACGTGCTGGAGAGCGATCTTGCGCTGCGCGAGCATTGGGAGCGCTTTTTCAAGCTCCCGGACGATCCGCGCATCTTGCCGGGCATCGGCAACCTGTTGCGCCGGACCAGTCTCGATGAATTGCCGCAGCTCTGGAACGTGATTCGCGGCGACATGAGCCTTGTTGGACCGCGGCCCTTCCCTGCCTACCACCTCGACGCTTTCGACCCCGACTTTCAGACGCTGCGGACGACGGTACCGCCGGGCCTCACCGGCCTCTGGCAGATCTCGTCGCGCAGCGAAGGCGATCTCGCCATGCAACGCGCACAGGACTATTTCTACATCCAGAACCGTTCTCTTTGGCTCGATCTCTATATTCTGATTGCGACACTGCCGGCGGTGATTGGCGCGCAAGGCGCGAAATAGCGCATCAAGCGCCAGGAGTCCGATATCGGTTCGAAGAATTGATTTGTGCTTCGAGACCGAAATGCGTGGTCTCAGCGCCGGCACGGGGACATCTTCGCGCGGCGATCCCGGCAGGTTTCTCAGTTCAACGAGACCTGCGGCATGTGCAGATAGCGCCCATCAAACTTGGCAATTTCGGCGAGGCGGTCGCGGTGGGCCACGGCGATCGTGCGGCTGTTCTTCATCAGGACGCCGAGTTGCCGCAGATCCTGAATCGTTCGGTTCATGTGCACGGTCGAGAGACCGGCGGCGTCAGCGAGGTCCACCTGAGTCATCGGAATGCAGCCGCCATTGATGCCGATAGCTTCGAGCCGGACGATCTGCTCACAGAGGAGATGCGCGATGCGCTCGAGCGCGGGCCGCTGGCCGACGTTCAGCAGCCATTCGCGGAAGATGCTGGATTCAATCATCGTATCGCGCCACAGCGCGAGACCGAGATTGGGAAACTTCGCGGTGATGCGCTCGATGTCCTTATGCAGGATGATACCCACCGAGCATTCGGTCAGCGCGCTGACCGCGTGGTCCTGTGCTGCGAGGACGTAGCTGTGACCGTCGCAGAAGTCGCCCGGATATTGGAAGGTGAATATCTGACGGCGGCCGTTCTCGAAGATTTTGTACCGGCAGGCAAGGCCCTGGAGCAGCACGGTTGAATAGTTGGGACTGGTGCCAACCGTTATGATGTCTTCGCCGCGCCTTATGCCCTTTTTCACGCTAAGCATCGTTACGAGGGCCTGTAGCTCCTCGTCACGGACCGTGCCGAGATTCTGCAACTTCCTAATTAAGGCGTGCATGAGAGATACCCCCGAACATCCTTATTCTACGACCAATACATAAAACGCACCAGCACAATGTAGTTTCATATTTGCGAGACTTTAGGGGGGCTCGCGCAATACTTGTAGGTATTGCTTGGTTTTCAGCATTTCATCAGATATTTGAATTATCGTCGGACCTTTGGTGCGGCACTCAAGGCCTAACTCGCGCAAAGGTTTAGTAGAAATTAGTATTTATACTCACAACTTAAAGTTGCTTATGTATAACTATCCCTTATAGCGGGTAAAATTCAACCTATTCTCCGACGGAGTAACCCCGCCAGACCCCGGATTTTCGCCGAAGGCCGCTCGCGCCGTTCGTTTTCTGTACCCCCTTGCCGCGGTGCGAACCCACTAATGAAAGCAGGGCTGCGGCATCCCGGGGTCATTTTGGTTGCGCGCCCGCGCACGCCCACCCAGCCTGAGCTGCCGAGCTCCCACCGCCGCGGCAGCCACTTTCCGGCAGCGCACCCACGCGCCGACCAGTAATTATCCCGTAAAAATACGCGCTTTCTTCGCCTTCCGAGATCGCTCAATGAAGTAACCCTTCTGCGCTGCAGCAAGATGTCACGAAACCCCTACCGTAACTCCTGTCAGGTAACGGGGTGGGCTGGGCATGAAGATCTTAGTCACTGGCGGCAACGGCTACGTCGGGCGCGAGCTGTGCCGCCAGCTTTACGGTGAACACGAGGTTTGCGTCGTCGACACACTGCGCTACGGCACCAACCGCTTCTCCTCGGATGACCTGGCGCAGATCAAGCTCGTCGTGGCCGACGTAAACGATGCCGCGGCGATGACGAAAGTCATGAATGATGTCGCTCCCGACCTCGTCATCCATCTCGCTGCCATCCATTACATCCCGGAATGCGAGGGCGATCCGTCGCTCGCTGTGCTGACTAACGTCGTCGGCACTGTCAACGTGCTGACGGCCTGCCCGGAGGGGTGCCGTTTCGTCTATGCCAGCAGCGGCGCTGTCTACAAGCCGGATTCCCAACCGCATTCCGAGACCGAGGGCTTGGTCGGACCGACCGACGTCTACGGCTTCAGCAAACTCCACGGCGAGCAGTACGTGCGCTACCTCGCACAACTGCGCGGACTAGCCGCGGTCACGGTGCGCCTGTTCAACGTGGTCGGACCCGGCGAGACCAATCCGCATCTCCTGCCGGAAATCGTCGCGCAGCTCAAAGCCGGGCACACCAGCATCAGCCTGGGGAATCTATGGCCGAAGCGCGACTACATTCATGTGAAAGACGCCGCGCAGGGCTTCGCAGTCGCCGCACTCGAAGGCAGCGTCAGACTGGGCGAGACCGTGACTGTCAATCTCGGGACAGCGAATTCCTACTCGGTCGCCGAGATCGTACGCAAGCTCAGGCGCATTAGCGGCTGCGCATTCAGATTGCGGCAGGACCGTTCGCGCATGCGCGCCAGCGACCGCCCGATCCTCGCCGCCGACAATACGCGCATCCAAAGCCTGTTTGGCTGGCGCGCTCAGCACACGATCGACGACGCGCTCTCCGATCTGTGGGGTGATCCCGATCTCGCCGAGAGCCTCATGGCAAAATACCGATGATCAAGGTCCTCACCGCGATTGTGGCACCGCCGCACATGTCGGCAAGCGGCGCCGCACGCGCCGCGGAAAAGCTCAGCATAGCGCTGTCCGCCTATGCTGACGTCACGGTCGCGAGCATGCTGGCGAAGCAGCATCCGCAATCCCCGCTGCACCACCACCCGGTGAGAAGCCGCCTGCCATGGGGCCTGCCCTGGTCCTGGCTGCCGAAGCGATATCGCACCCTCTTCTATGGGTCGGATATCGGCGACCTCATCCGGCGCGGCGATTACGACCTGGTTCACCTGCACAACCCGATGCCGGCACTCGAGATGGCACGCCTCGCGGCGGCATGCCATAAATCCGGCACGCCGTATGTCGTGTCCACGCATGGCTTCAACGAGATCGCCAATGGCCACAAAGTCTACGGCTTCGATCCATTGCGGCGATGGATTTGGCACACGCTCGTCTACCGCCCGGTCGCACGCGTCGTGCGCGGAGCCGCGGCCATTCTCCTGCTGTCTCCGGCCGATGAGGAGATCGTCCAGGCGATGGGCGCACGCGACGCCTACATCTACACCATCCCGAATGGCATCGAGTTGGCGAAGGAGGCCGATCCGGTCCTCGACGCGGCGACGCTGAAGAAGTTCGGCTTGGAGAGCGGTCAGGCTGGCCAACTCACAGCCCCGCTGACGTGCATGTTTCTCGCCAATCACACGCCCAACAAAGGGCTCACAGTGTTGATGCGCGCGTTTCAATCGCTGGAGCTGCCGTTCCTGCTGATCATCGGCGGAGAGCAGCGTCCGGGCATCGATTATGACGGGTTCGTGCGCTCTCTCAAGAAGGGCCAGCGCGCCATCGTCACCGGGCGTCTCGAGGATCACGAGATCCCCGCACTGCTGCGCCACTCGGCGCTGTTCGTGTTTCCGACGCTGGCGGACACGTTACCGCTCGTTGTTTTCGAAGCGATGGCCCATGGCCTGCCGGTCGTCGCATCAAGTGTCGGCGGCATCCCGCATCAGATCGCCGGCGAGTGCGGCCTGCTCGTCCCGCCCGGCGACGCGCGTGCGCTGGCCGCGGCCGTTGAACAGCTAGCCACGAATGCCCCGCTTCGTGCACTGATGGCGGCGCGCGCCCAGGCGAAGGTGGCAGAACTCGATACATGGGATGACTCGGCCAAGCACGCGCTGTCGGCCTATGAGGCCGTGCTGCAAAGCGGACGAACCGCGGACGCCGACGCGCAAAGACATGCGAAGGCGGCCAAGCCGCTGACCCTCACGGGCCGGCTGCACGCGCTGCGCCGCCAGACGCGGACAATCACCGACAAGGAAAGCGGAGGGCTCGCATGATCGTCACCGTCGTGACGCCGACGCTGAACGCGCTTCAGTATCTCGGCGAGTGCATCAAGTCAGCGAAGAAGAACAATTCGCGCATCGTCGAGGTCGAGCACATCATCGTCGATGGCGGAAGCACCGACGGCACAGTGGAGTTCGCCAGGCAGAACGGCCTGCGCGTGCTCGCCGGAAAGGACAAAGGCATTTTTGACGCCATCAACAAGGGTTCGTTGGCGTCGTCCGGCGAGTTGCTCGGCTTCCTCGGTGCGGACGATGTCTTGCTCGATGGCGCGCTTGACGCCGTCGTGCGCGCCTATCGCGACAGCGGCCGGCGCTGGGTGGTCGGCGGCATCCGCTGGATCGACGAGAACGGCATCGGCATGGGCGGCCTCGCGGCGCCGCCAAGCTGGATGACGCGGCGGATGCATGTGTGCCTCGGGTGGAACCCGATCATGCACATGAGCACGTATCTCTCGCGCGACTTCTTCATCGAGCTGGGCGGCTTCGACATCGAATTTCGCGACTCCGGCGACTACGACATGTTCGCGCGAGCATTAAGCCTCGCACCGTTTCGCCGCATGGCGCGACCGGTCGCCTGCTTCCGGCAAACCGGATTCAACAACAGCAGAACCAACCTCCCTCGTACACACGCTGAAAACGCCCGTATCTGCGAGAAGTTCGGACCGGCATCGCAATTCGAGCGACGGCTTTGGCGCGCCGTACTGAAGGGCTGGTTCAACGGCCGCAATCCCGCGTGGCTGCTCTCGAAGATCGCGGCGCAAGGCCGCGTCCGTCTGGGCTCTCAACAGAAGGTGCACGCATCATGAAACCCAATCCGAACGCAGCTGTTCGAGCGCGGCGCGTCCTCGTGACGGGCGGCGCAGGCTTCATCGGCTCGCATCTGTGCGAGCGCCTCCTCGACGCCGGCCACGACGTGCTCTGTGTCGACAATTTCTTCACCGGTAACAAGCGCAACATCCGGCACCTGCTCGACAACAATCGGTTCGAGCTGTTGCGTCACGACGTCACGTTCCCGCTCTATGTCGAGGTGGACGAGATCTACAATCTCGCCTGCCCGGCCTCGCCCGTTCATTATCAGTGGGACCCGGTGCAGACGACCAAGACCAGCGTGCTCGGCGCCATCAACATGCTGGGCTTGGCCAAGCGGGTGAAGGCGAAGATCCTCCAGGCCTCGACATCGGAGGTCTATGGCGATCCGCAGGTTCACCCGCAGATCGAGTCGTATTGGGGCCACGTGAACCCGATCGGACCGCGCTCCTGCTACGACGAGGGCAAGCGTTGCGCGGAGACGCTGTTCTTCGACTATCGCCGGCAGCATAATCTGCGCATCAAGGTATTGCGCATCTTCAATACCTACGGCCCGCGCATGCAGGCGAATGACGGACGCGTGGTGTCCAACTTCATCGTTCAGGCGCTCAGCAATCAGCCGATCACAATCTACGGCGACGGACAGCAGACGCGCTCGTTCTGCTTCGTCGACGACTTGGTGGCAGGTATGATCGGTCTCATGAACACCGGTGATGAGGTCACCGGGCCGATGAATTGCGGCAATCCCAATGAGTTCACGATGCGTGAACTGGCCGAGAAGGTGATCGTGATGACCGGCTCGCGCTCGCGCATCGTCCACCGGCCGCTTCCGCAGGACGATCCAAGGCAGCGCCGTCCGGATATCAGCCAGGCGCAGGAACTCCTCGACTGGCGTCCGACAGTGATGCTGCCGGAAGGACTGCAGAAGACGATCGCGTATTTCGACGGGCTTCTCACGGATGCCGGCAA
>DASXOK010000021.1:0-5540 GCA_036494425.1 Pseudolabrys sp. | reverse complement strand
GCGGCCTTGGCCTGATAGAGGCGCTTGTCGGCGATCTCGAACAGCGCATCATATTCGGTGGCGTCGCGCGAACAGGTCGCGACGCCGATGCTCACGGTCACCTTCGCCTCCGGATCGGCCGGCGAGGCATTGAGGACGCGGCGGCGAATGCGCTCGCCGAGCGAGAGGGCCTCGTCCACATTGAGACCTTCGGCGATGACGACGAATTCCTCGCCGCCGAAGCGATAGGTGAAATCCGAGACACGCGCTGCCGCCATGATGTCGAGCGCGATGCGCTTGAGCATCTTGTCGCCGGAGGCATGGCCGAAGCGATCATTGAACGCCTTGAAGTGGTCGATATCGATCAACAGCAGCCCCACCGGGCGGCCGGCGGCGGCCGCGTGCTCGACCGAGCGACGGCCATGCGCTTCCAATGAATGGCGATCGAGCGCGCCAGTGAGCGCGTCGCACCCCGTACGCGCCAAGAGGTCCTCGTAGCGCTCGCGATAGGTCAGCGTATCGAAGACGTCCCAGATGCGCGGCGCATCGCGGCGCCCAAGCGGCCGCTCGAGATAGACGAGATAGACAGTGGCGAGCACGCTGTAGAACGCCACCGCGCCAATCTTGGCGATCCAGCCGCCGATCAGGACGCTCACCCCTGCCCCCGTGAGCATGTGCAGTCCGGCGAAAAAGGCAGCCTGATCGAATGTGAGCACCAACGCGCTGGACAGCAGCAGCCGGGGGCATACGCGGTCGCCGAACCAGGTGCGCGTGCGCTCGTAGAGCAGGATGATGAGGATGCAGTCGAAGAACAGGATCGCCGTTCCCCAGACCATCAGCGCGCCCATCTCGTCGAGGAAGACGAAATCGGCGGCGCGGCCTGGGATGAACTCCATCGTGTGATGGCGCATCACAAAGGCGAGCGCGAACAACAGCACGTTGCCGAACAGTAGGCCATAGATCGGCTGCCGTACCACCACAGCATCCTCGCGGATGTAGAGCAGCAGCAGCATCATCAACTTGCCGGTGAACAGCACGGTCGAGCCTGGCGATGCCACGATGCCGAAGGGCAGCGTGACGTAGAAGATGCTGGCGAGATAGGTCTCGAGGAAGTGCATCACCCCGAGCGCACAGAAGAAGGCGCCGAGGCCAATGCGGGTGCGCGCGCGCAGCAGGGCAGCTAGCGCGGCGAAATAGATCAGCGCATCGCCCACAAGGAGCAGAGTATTATTCACGTCCGGCATCGCCCCGTACGCCCCCGCGCAGCCCCGCGCGGATATTGCCTCCCGCCCATTCCATCGACAGGCATAGGGAGTGAACCGTTAAATATCCCGTCAGCCAATCTATCGATTTGGCGGCCGATTCGCCGTAAAGCCGATGGAAGCCGGCGAAGGGCGCTTCGATAGCACGTCTTCACCGGTTCCAGGTGTCAAAATTACAAAATTATAGGCGTCGCCGCGCTAATTGGCGGCGAAGCAGTATAAAAGCCCGTCACCGCCCGTGCTGCGCAGGTCGGCCTGGCTGCACCCGCCCTCATTGCCGCGCGACGGGTGCGATGAATTCCACGACCTGGAGGCATCATCGTCTCGCAATCCGATGCGGTCGGCGTGCCCAAGCATGGCCGAGCCCTGCGTGCTGCTCGTCCAGTTGCGGCAGGTCCGATCCTCGTCGCCTGTGTAGGCGGTGCCGTCCGGCTGCGAACCGGTCAGGATATCGTGCCGGTTTGGCGTATCGCCACGGCCGTTGTTGATCTCGCCCTTCTCCGTGAGCGCGGTCTGCTTGGTGAGGTTGTTGGTGCCGTGCAGTTCGGCGATGTCCTTGGCGATGACGACGCCCTTGGCGTTCGTCCAGGGGCCCTTACCGATGCGGTCGCGCGCGTTCACGGCTCCGGCGCCTTGCGTCGACAGATAAGCGTGCCACGTCTTGCCGCTTCCGGCTCCCACGGCGGCCGCGAGCGTCTGGCAATGCTGGTCCGCACCAGCGAGCCCGCCGAGATCGGCGCCCTTGCCGGGGCCGACACTGGTCACGAAGAACGTCATGGTCGATTGCTGCGCGTATGCGGGTGCGGCGCCCAACAGCGCCAGGCACGCCACCAGCGGCGTGCCTGTCCATAGACTTTTCATTGCACTTCCTCCCGGATCTGGCGGGCTTCATCGCCCTTGCCAGCTTGAGAGAACCCCCACGCGCCGTCCACTATTCCGAATGCCAGATGACGTCGGCGGACCCTATGCCGCAGTTCTGCTCTTCCCTCTCGAACGCCCGACGAGAACGGGAAGTGGCGGATACCGTCGCAATCGATCCGTGCCGAATACTGAATCGGCGGGCCGAGCAAACATCACCCTGGTAGTGGGTCAGTTTGATCAAGACCGAGAGATCCCGGTCTCAAGCCGCCCTGACGATCCCGGAGCGACAGCGAGCGATCTCGCCGTTATAGACCCCAAAGCCGCTCCACGGACCCGCTACGGCCCGCCCCAAGATATTCCGCGTCGCATTGAGGTCGCGGTTGATCTTGAGATTGCATCGGGGACACTCATGCTTGCGGATCGACAGGTCCTTTGGGACCTGTTCCCCGCATGCCGAACACGCGATCAAGAGCGCGCCCATGCTGGGCGCACCAACAAAAAGCCCGGCGTCACCGCCGGGCTTAGGCATCAGAGTCAAGGTTCGCGAACGTCAGGCCGGCTGGAGGTTGCCAGCAGCCTGCTTGCCGCGCTCGGTGACGATCTCGTAGCTGATCTTCTGACCTTCCACCAGCGAGCGCATACCGGCGCGCTCCACGGCAGTGATGTGCACGAACACATCCTTCGAGCCGTCGTCCGGCTGGATGAAGCCATAGCCCTTTTGGGTATTGAAGAACTTCACAGTTCCGGTAGCCATCAATAGTTCCTTTCACACTTCTCTCGTTGGACGCCGAAGCGGTCGCGCGCCACGGCGGCAACAATCCGAGTTTTGGGGGGTCACTTGAGTCGCAGCCCAAAGCCGGGAGCGTGTCAGCAAGGTGAGGCCGAAAACCAGGTTGCCGTCGGCCAGATAAACGGAATTCGTTAATCGGTCAACGGCGAAGCCGGAGCCCTGCGGCGCGGCATATTACGCTTTATGGATTGGTAATCGGCGGCCTGTAGAGTGTGCACCGCAGGGCCGATCGTTAACGGACTATAAAGAGCATCTCGCCCGGCGTGAACATTGGGCGTCGAGACAGGATGATCAAGGACAACCGAAAAGCCAAGCGTCGGCCGATCCGCTATACGGCCTGGCTGGTCTTGGGCGCTGACCATCTGCAGGTTTGCGCGCTGTCGGATATTTCCGAAACCGGCGCGCGCATCGACGTCGAAGACGCCAATTCACTTCCCGACCACTTCATGCTGTGGCTCGCGGCCAACGGCTCGGCGCGCCGCACCTGCCGCGCCGTCTGGCGCAAACCCAAGCAGATTGGGGTGAGGTTCGCGCAACGCCTCGCTGATGCCGACCGCGCGACGCTCGTGCCGCGCGCAGCGGCGGATCGCGAGGAGGGCGACGTCACCGCCGTCGACAGGATCGAGGAGGACGCCTGAAGGGTCCGGCGCGCTATGCCTGCTGGATCGCCGAGAGCATCCAGTTGCCGCCACGCGAACGCATGAACGTCCACAGTTCGGTCGCCTCGTCCGGGCCGCCCTCCACAGTGCGGCCGCTCGCGCGTTCGACCATTCGGTCGGTGAGCGCGAAGCGCATGGCGACACTGGCGTAGTCTGTATCGCCCTCGCGCCAGGCTTCCGCCAGATCGCCTTGCAGCAGGCGCACGTCGCTCACCTGATTGACGAGACCGCGGCTCGCGTTCCGCGACAGGTCCTCGGAGAAGTAAGACAACATCTCCGGCGTCACCTTCGCGCGCAGTGCATTGAGATCCTCGGCCGAGTACGCGGCCTGGACATCGATGAGCAGGCGCTCGAAGGCGTCATAGTCCGCCTTGTCGATCGTGATCGGCTGGCCGGCCTGCTGATTGGCGCCGAACATGCCGCCAAGTCCGCCGCCAAAGGCTTGCGTGCTCGCGCCCATGCCGGGCGCGCCACCGCCCGGCGCGGCGAAGGCAGGCGCGTTGCGGCGCTGCCACCAGGCAAAGAGCAACCCGGCGACAAAGACGACCAGCACGATCTGAAGCACGAGTCCAAGTATCGACGCGAAGCCGCCCATGCCGCCGAACAGTCCGTGGCCAAACAACAGCCCGAACAGGCCGGCGCCGAGGAAGCCGGCGGCCAAGCCACCAAGCAGACCACCGCCGAACAGTCCGGGACGCGGCGCGTTCTGTCCGAACGGGGCGGTGCGGCTCGGTTGCGTCATCGAGCGTTCGAGCGGAGATGCGGTATTCGGCGCGGTGCGCGTCGCCGGCGGCGCCGTATACGTCCGCATGCCGCGGCTGCCGCCCGAGAAGCCGCCCCCAACGCGGGCCTGCGCATCGGCAGTCACGAGCACAAACACGGTAAAGATCGCGGCGAGTGCGACCAGCCAGCGGTGACGAAACATGTCGATATCTCCCGGCCCAAAAATGCCAAAGTTTCGGCTGCCCGAAACTTCGGCGCAGAGAAGAATATGTACGCGGCCGCGGTATTGTAAGGGCCATGAAGCGGTACCGGATGCGCCCTAAAGCCGCGCCCGCAGGCTGTGAATGCAGCGCAGCACCCTCACGCGAATGTCATGGCCGAACCTGGAACGCTGTTTGGCGTCGGCGATTGCCCCGCATATATGCCCCCGGGGAGATGACGGAGTGGGCGATGAAGAAGGTCGTATTGGGCATTGCCTTGTTTTTGACACTTGGCGTTAGCGCGCAGGCGAAATACGCGCCCGTCGAGACGCTGCGACCGACTGCCCCGCCCGATGATTCCGCGATGTTCGTCGGCCCGGCAGGCGCCATGCTCGAGTCGGATTATTTCCGCGCGCCACCGCAGCAGCAGCGATCTTCGGATTCCAATATCTGCCGGCTTCAGTTGCGGGTCTTCGACAAGACGCAGCTCGCGCAATCCTGCGACTGATCGCAGGAACTCGCCGGAACATAACCTGCGACAAAATCGTTGTTTGGCCGAAGCGCGTGAAGCGAGGAGAGCGGCCAAGATGCGGCCGCGCAACGGATGGGGCGCGAAATGCTTGGGACGATTCTCATCATACTTCTGATTCTGATGCTTGTCGGTGCGGTCCCGCGCTGGGGCTACAGCAGCGGCTGGGGTTACGGACCGTCGGGTATCGTCGGCGTGCTGCTGATTGTCGTGCTGGTGCTGGCACTCAGCGGACGGATGTAGCTTGGCGCGCGCCGTTCTCGCGAAAAACGGGGACGGCGCGCTTATTTTTTATTCAGACAGCGTCTTCTTCACTTCGGCAACGAGCTGCTTCAGCGTGAACGGCTTGGCCAGGAATGCGTACTGCTCCTGGCTCGGCAGGTTCTTCGCGAAGGCTTCCTCGGCATAACCGGAGACGAAGATGATCTTAACCTTGGGATCGCGCCGGCGCAGCTCCTTGAGTAGCGTCGGCCCGTCCATCTCAGGCATCACCACGTCCGACACGACGAGATCGACGTGGCCTTCCCGCTCCAGCAC
>DASXOK010000020.1:0-2310 GCA_036494425.1 Pseudolabrys sp. | reverse complement strand
CAATGTCGGCGGCACGTTCGGCATGCGCGGCCGCGCCGGCCGCATGGCCTACTCGGCGTCGAAATGGGGCCTGCGCGGCATCACCAAGAGCTTCGCGCTGGAGGTCGGCCAGCACAACATCAACGTCAACTGCGTCGCACCTGGCATGGTCGACGGCGCGCGCTTCCGCGACAAAGTCTGCGCCGACATGGCCAAGAAACTGGACATCTCGCTCGAGCAGGCAATGGAGCGCCACTCGGCCGAATACGCGATGCGGCGCGTCACCATCGACGATGATGTCGCCAATGCCTGCCTGTTCCTCGCCAGTGACGTCTCGCGCCAGATCACCGGCGTCGACCTGCCGGTCGACGGCGGCTGGGCCATGTTGTGAGCGAGGTGACCATGAGCAACACAGCCGATCTCGTCATCCGCGGCGGCACAGTGGTGACGCCGGATTCCGCCTTCGAAGCCAGTGTCGCCATAAGCGACGGGAAAATCCTGGCGGTCGGCAATGACTCGGCGATGCCGCCGGCGGCCGAGACGATCGACGCGCAAGGGCTGCACATTCTCCCGGGCGCCATCGATGTGCATGTGCACTTCCGCGATCCCGGCTATCCGCACAAGGAAGATTGGGACAGCGGCACGGCAGCGGCCGCCTTCGGCGGCGTGACCACTGTGTTCGACATGCCGAACACGATCCCGCCGACCGGCACAGCCGACATTCTCGCCGCCAAGCACGCCATCGCCGCCAGCAAGGCGCATGTCGATTTCGGCCTTTATGGACTGCTCGGCGAGGACACCATCGAGAGCGTCCCGGCGCTCGTCGCCGGCGGCGTGATCGGCTTCAAGTGCTACATGGGCAACACCTTCGGCAAGATCCCCTCGCCCTCGACCGGCGCCATGCTCGAAGGCTTCGAGGTTGTCGCCAAGACCGGCAAGCGCATCTCGCTGCATGCCGAGACGAACTCGATCATGGAGCGCCGCGAGACGCGGCTGCGCGAGGCGGGCCGCACCGATCCGCTGGCGCATCTCGCCGCGCGTCCGGCGGTCGTCGCGGTGGAAGCCGTGAGCCGCGCCGCGATCCTCGCCGAATGGACCGGCGCCCGCATTCACGTGCTGCACATCTCGTCGTCGGAAGAGTTGCGGCCGTTGCGCGAGGCCAAGGCGCGCGGCGTCGACATCACCGGCGAGACCTGCCCGCATTACCTGATGCTCTCCAGCGACGACTACGCGCAGTTCGCGGGTGTCATCCGCGTCAATCCGCCGGTGCGTGAGAAATACAATCAAGAGCCGATCTGGGCGGCGCTCCTCGACGGCAGCATCGACATCATCGCGACCGATCACGCGCCGCATACGCCCGAAGAGAAAACGCGTAACGACATCTGGACCGTCGATTGTGGTTTCCCCGGTGTCGAATTGCAGATGCCGCTGATGCTGACCGCGGTGAGCGAAAGCCGCATGAGCATCTCCGATTACGTGCGCATGAGCGCCGCCAACCCGGCCAAGATCTGGGGCCTCTATCCGCGCAAGGGCGTGCTCCAGGCCGGCGCCGACGCCGATCTCGCTTTGGTCGATCTCAAAGCCGCCTGGACCATCGACGACGCCAAGCTGCAATCGCGGTCGAAGATATCGCCCTGGCATGGCCGCGGCGTGAAGGGCCTTCCCGTGCATACGCTGGTGCGCGGCAAGTTCGTGATGCGCGACCGCGCGCTGGTGGACGGCACGCGTGGCTGGGGCCGCTCGGTGCATACGATCCAGAAGATGCCGCAGCCCGTCATTCGCAACGCCGACAAGACCTTGCAAGCCGTCACCGCCGCCGGGCCCAACGCACGGAAACAGTCCGCATGATGCACGCCCGTCTCGACGAAGCACCTGCAGCCAAAACACGTCCCGCCGACGCCTTCGTCCAGTTGCAGGACGTCACCCACAGCTACGGACGCCTCGACCGCCAGGTGACGGCACTCACGGAAACGAACCTGAAAATCTTCGAGGGCGACTTCGTCGCGCTGGTCGGTCCCTCCGGGTGCGGCAAGTCGACGATCCTCAAGCTGGTCGCAGGCTTGATCCAAGCCTCGAGCGGCTACGTCTTCATCGCCGGGCGCGAGGTGGGCGCCGAGCCGGTGCGTGTGGGCATGGCATTTCAGAACCCGACCATGCTTCCCTGGCTCACGCTGCGCGACAACGTGATGTTGCCGCTCAAGATCGTGCCGCCGTTCCGGCAGGAATACCGTAAGAAGCGCAAAGGCGAATTCCGCGACCGCGTGGAGACGCTGCTGGCGCAGGTCGGTCTCGCGGGCTTCAGCAACAAATATCCCTGGCAGCTCTCCGGCG
>DASXOK010000019.1:0-18316 GCA_036494425.1 Pseudolabrys sp. | reverse complement strand
CGTTTGGACTTGTTGAAGGTCGTGGGATCGAGCCCCGCCTTCTTGGCAAGCCCGGAGGGCGTAAGCTTGGACCGGGCGGCAAGCCGGTCGAGGGCGTTCCAGATTTGGCTATGTGTGAGCATGGTGACCCCGAGGCACGAGCCTTCCTTTTTGAGACTCTTATCTTATAGGAATTATGCCCTTGAGTCGCCCCCCTCTGGCAATAGTTTTCATGCAAGATGCCTTGAATATGCCCAGGCGTCGCCGATAGGGTCGGTCCGCAACCTCAAATCCGGGAGCCGAACTACGTGATCGGTCTCATTGACCGCCTTTCCCGCCCCTTTTTGCGGGCCCTTGACCCGGAAGATGCGCATGCTTTGACGCTCAAGGCGCTGCGGGTCATGCCCCTGGGCAAGGCCGCCGCCGACCCGCCGGAGCTCGCCGTCCGCGCTTTTGGCCTAAATTTCCCGAATCCAGTGGGGATTGCCCCCGGATTCGACAAGAATGCGGTGGCTCCGGACGCTCTCCTGCGCCTCGGCTTCGGTTTCGTCGAGGTGGGGACGGTCACCCCGCGCCCGCAGGCCGGCAATGCGCGGCCCCGGGTGTTCCGGCTGGAGGCGGACGGGGCGGTCATCAATCGGCTCGGCTTCAACAATGACGGGGCCCCCACGGTCCTTGCCCGGCTGGCCGCCCGCTCGCGGGCCGGCGGCATCGTCGGGGTCAATATCGGCGCCAACCGTGATTCGGGCGACCGGTCGGAGGACTACGTCCGGCTGATCGAGACCTTCGCCCCCGTGGCGAGCTATTTCACCGTCAACGTCTCGTCGCCCAACACACCCGGCCTGCGCGACCTTCAGCAGGCCAAGGCGCTCGATGACCTGCTCGCCCGCGTGGTCGAGGCGCGGGACCAGGTCCGCCTGCGTGCCGGCCTTACGCCTATCCTGGTCAAAGTGGCGCCCGACCTCACGCTGTCCGATCTCGACGACGCGGTGGGCATCGCCCGCAAGCACGGCGTCGACGGCATGATCGTCAGCAACACGACCATCTCGCGTCCCGGCTCGCTGCGCGAGCGCGACAAGGCGAAAGAGCAGGGCGGCCTGTCGGGGCGCCCGCTGTTCAAGCTGGCGACGCGCATGCTTGCGGAGACCTTCGTGCGCACCGAGGGCGCCTTCCCGCTGATCGGCGTCGGCGGCATCGATTCAGGCGCGACCGCGATCGCCAAGATCCGCGCCGGCGCGACGCTGCTGCAGGTCTATAGCGGGCTGGTCTATCGCGGCATCGGTCTCCTCACCGAGATCAAGAGCGACCTCGCCGCCGCGCTCAAGCGCGGCCACCGCGGCTCATTGTCGTCGCTGATCGGCGTCGACGCCGCCGAGATGACGGCGGAGAGCTGGCCGGGGTAATTACTTGCCGCGTGGCGCGTTGACCAGGCGCATAATCAGCCAGATCGGGATCACGATCACCGCGCCGAGCAGGAAGTAGCGCCAGACCCAGCGGAAGGCATCGAAGCCCATGTCCCAGATCGAGCGGACCAGCCGCTCGATGCTGCGCACGATGTCGAACGGGTCGAGGCCGAGCGCATTGAGGATCACGCCGACCAATATCGAGGCGAGGATCAGCCGCACCAACACGCCGAGCGGCGAGCCGCCGAATACCTTGGTCGCCGTGCCGTTGGACATAGGCCGCTCCGTTCTCTGCAGGTCGTTGGGCATGTCTCTCCTGACTAAGTTGCCTCGCCCGGTCAAGCCGCCCGTCCGGCCTCGATCTTCGATAGCATCTTTTCCAGTGTCTCCAGCCGATCCGCTTCGCCCGGCGGCTTATCCCAGCGCAGGCGGCTGATGCGCGGAAAGCGCATGGCGATGCCGGATTTGTGTCGCGTGGAGCGTTGCAGACCTTCGAAGGCGACTTCCAGGACGAGGCCTTGCGCCGGTTCGTGCGTCACTTCGCGCACCGGGCCGAAACGGTCGATGGTGTTGCGGCGGACGAAGCGGTCAATCTGAATCAGTTCCTCGTCGGTGAAACCGAAATAGGCTTTCCCGACCGGCACCAACTCGTCGCCGCTTTCAGCCTTGCTCCAGACGCCGAAGGTGTAATCGGAATAATACGACGAGCGCTTGCCGTGCCCGCGCTGCGCGTACATCAGGACGGCGTCGATGATCATCGGATCGCGCTTCCACTTCCACCACGGGCCTTTCGGGCGGCCAGGCACATAGGCCGCATCGCGCCGCTTGAGCATCACGCCTTCCACCGCTTCGGCATCGGCGGCCGCGCCGGCGGAGGCCGGATCGGCGCGCGCCGCCGTGAGTTCGGGCCAGGTGGCGAAGGGTACCAACGGCGAGAGATCGACTCGGTGGTCGTTGAGCTTGGCGATGAAGGCTTCGAGCCTTGCGCGGCGCTCGGCGAAGGGGAGATCGCGCAGATCGTCGTCGCCTTCGGCGAGCAGATCATAGGCGCGAAGATGCGCCGGGAATTCGGCGCAGAGTTTCGGCGTCACGGCTTTGCGGTTCAAGCGTTGCTGCAACACGTTGAACGACTGCACGCGTTTGTCGCGCATGACCAGCAATTCGCCGTCGATTGCAGCCGGCAGCCGCAAGGCTTCGAGCAGATCGGGAAAGCTCTTGGAGATGTCCTCCCCGGTGCGCGAATAAAGCCGCGCGACGACGTCGCCGTGTTCGTCGCGCCCGCTCACCGCCTGCACGCGGACGCCATCCCATTTCCACTCGGCCATGTAGTCGCTTGCAACGAGCGCGGTGAAGTCGGTGTCGTCGACGGCGTGCGCCAGCATCGGCGGGCGGAACGGCGCCGGATCGCGGCTCGACGGCTTGTCGGCGCGGCCTTCGAGCCAGGCGAACAGCTCGAGATAAGGAGGCGCGAGTCCAGGCCAGAGGATTTCGACGTCGTCCGGCTCTTTGTTGCCGAGCGAGGCGGCGGCGGTCTTGGCGAGCCGCGCCGAGACGCCGATGCGCAAGCCGCCGGTGACGAGCTTCAACAGCGCCCAGCGCCCGGTCTCGTCGAGCGCATCGAGCCAGCGCGCGATCTGTGCCGGCAGTTGTGCTTTGCCCAGAGTGGAAAGGGTTTCGACGACCTCCGACAAAGACGGTGTTGCGTTCGGATTTTTGCTTGCATCGACAGGCCACATCAGCGCCACCGTCTCCGACAGATCGCCGACATAGTCATACGAGAGATCGAACAGCACCGGATCGGTGCGCTCGGCGATCAGCGCGCGGATCATGCCCGCTTTCGCGTGCTGGAACGACAAAGCACCCGTGAGCGCGGCGAGCGCCCATCCGCGCTCCGGATCGGGCGTGTGGCGCAGATAGTCGGCGATCAGCCGTAGCTTGTTGTTGCGGCCGGGCTCGTAGGAGAGGAGGTCGAGCAGTTCGGCAAAGCGGTTCATGCTTCGGCCTCGCTGGCGACCGTCTCGGTTTCCTCCTCGTCGCCGTAGCCGACGATATCCAGCGGCCGCGCTTTCAGCCCCTTCGACCGGCTCCAATGCACCAGCGCGTCTTCCTGCCCGTGCGTCACCCACACTTCCGTTGCGCCGGTCGACGCGATGGTCGCCGTCAGTCCATCCCAATCTGCATGATCGGAGATCACCAGCGGCAGTGTGATGCCGCGCTGCCGGGCGCGGGCGCGCACACGCATCCAGCCTGATGCGAAGGCCGCAACTGGATCGGGAAACCGTCGCGACCAGAGATCGCCCATCGCGCTCGGCGGGCAGATCGTGATGGTGCCGGCGAGCTCGGATTTCTTCGCGCCGCGCACCAGTTCGACTTCGCCGAGATCGATTCCGCGGCTCTGGTAGTAGCGCGTTATCTTCTCCATCGCGCCATGCAGATAGATCGGTCTGTCGTAGCCGGCCGCGCGCAGCATCGCCATCACGCGCTGCGCCTTGCCGAGCGAATAGGCCCCGACCAGATGTGCGCGCTCGGGAAACAGTTCGACCGAGTGCAACAGCTTGCCGATCTCGCCCGCCGCGTCGTGATGACGGAAGACCGGCAGGCCGAAAGTCGCCTCGGTGATGAACACGTCGCACTGCACCGTCTCGAATAGCGCGCAGGTCGGATCGGGCACGTCCTTGTAATCGCCGGAGGCGACCAAGCGCATGCCATCCTTCTCGACCAGGATCTGCGCCGAGCCGAGCACGTGACCAGCGGGATAAAAGCTGACACGCACGCCGTCGAGGTCGAGTGTCTCGCCGTAGCGCACGGCCTGCGCCGTACCGGCGAAGCCGTCGCCGTAGCGCAGCCGCATGATGTCGATCGTCTCCTGCGTCGCCAGCACGGCGCCGTGCCCGGCGCGTGCATGATCGGAGTGGCCATGCGTGATCAGCGCCTTGGCAACCGGCCGCGTCGGATCGATGTGGAAGCCGCCGGGTTTGCAGCGGACCCCGGACGGCGTCGGAACCAGGATGTCTTCGGGACGCATTTGGTATAAATAAGCATGCCGCGCCGCGGTTCGAGAGCGCCGGCGGCTGTGGCAGGTCCTTCCTTGGCTGAATTCCAATCTTCGATTGTCGTGTCCTCCGGCGATGTCGTCCTCGACCGCCGCTTCGCATGGGCGCGCGAGAGCCTGGCCGCGGGCGACGAGGCGGGGGCCGCCGATCTGTCGGAGCAGGTGCTCGAACTGGCGCCCGGCTATGCCCCGGCGTGGTTTCTGCTGGGCGAGGCGCGGGAGAAGCTTGAGCAGCGCGAAGGCGCCATCGCCGCCTTTCGCAAGGCGCGCGAATACGATCCGGCCGACCGCCAGGGCGCGACCTTGCGTCTCACCCGGCTCGGCGCTCAAGCCGCCAGCGCGATGCCGCTGGGCTATCTGCAGGCGCTTTACGACGGCTATGCGCCGCGTTTCGAGCAGTCGCTGGTGGGCGCGCTCGGCTATCGCGCGCCGGACCTGTTGCTGCACGCCATGCGGGCGCATGCCGGCGAGAGACGATTCGCCACGATGCTCGATCTCGGCTGCGGCACCGGTCTGGCGGGCGCGACCTTCCGTCCGCATTGCGAGTGGCTCGTTGGTGTCGAGCTTTCCTCCGCCATGCTGGCGAAAGCGCGTACGAAGGGACTCTATGACCGGCTCGTCGAGTCGGACATCTCGGCGTTCCTCGCCAATGAGGCGGCGCAAGGTGCGCGCAATGAGCTCATCGTCGCCGCCGACGTGCTGATCTATGTCGATGCACTCGCGCCGCTGGTCGCAAGCGCCGCGCGCGTGCTGGCCCCGTCGGGCCTCATCGCTTTCGACGTGGAAACGCATGACGGCGAGGGCAGCATCCTGCGTGACACGTTGCGCTTCGCGCATGGCGCGGCGCAGGTGCGTGCGGCACTCGCCGCCGCGGGGCTGCGTCTCGTCAGCCTCGAGGCCGCCGTGTCGCGCAATGAGAAAGGCGCACCGGTGCCCGGGCTCGTTGTCGTCGCGGAACGCTAGCGATTCTCGATGCCGACCGCGTCGGCGACGCCTTTGATTCCGTCGCGCTCCAGTAGCCGAAGCAACTCGCGCGTGACGCGCCGCACGGCCAGGGGGCCGTCATAGATCAGCGCCGTGTACATCGACACCAGCGACGCACCGGCGCGGATCTTGCGGTAGGCGTCGGCGCCGGTGGCGATGCCGCCCGATGCGAACAGCGCGTAGCGCGTGCGGTCCATGCGCCGGTAGCATTCGCGGAGACACGTATCGAGCAGCGGCGCGCACGGCGGGCCGGACACGGCTCCGGGCATGGTTGCCCAGTGCGGGCGCGGCGTCGTCAGATATTGCTCCGGCTTCACCGGCGGCAGGTTGAACATGAAGCCGCGGATGAAGGCATGCGGCTCCGCCGCCGCCAGCAACTGCTCGATCGCGGCGACGCCGCCCAGCGGTGACACCTTCAGGAAGACGGGCTTCGTCAGTTGCTCGGACGCCAGCGCCGCCAGCCAGGCATCGAGCCGCGCGCGGTCGGCAAAGAAGTCCTTGCCCTCCGCAGTGTTCGGGCAGCTCAGGTTGAACATCAGGTAGTCGGCGCAAGGCGCCAGCACGCGCGCGGGCGCGACATAGTCCGCGATGATCGCATCGTCGCTTTCCGGCGGCGCGCCGGGCCCATGATTGGTCTTCACGATGTTGATGCCGAGCGGCACTGGCAGGCGCACGCTCTTCAGCCGCGCGGCGACCGCCTGCGCGCCGTCGTTCGGCACGCCATAGGCGACCGCAATGGCGCGATCCTGCGGGAGACGGAACAGGCGCGGGCGCTTGTTGCCCGGCGAGAACGAGGCGGACACCGATCCGATCTCGATGAAGCCGAAACCCAGGCCCGCGAGGGCCGAAACGGCCTGTCCGTTCTTGTCGAAGCCGGCCGCCAGCCCGATCGGAGTCGAAAAGTCGAGGCCGGCCACGTGCATTCGCAGCCGCGGATCGGACACTGCCAGCAGCGCGCGCAGCGCCGGGCCGGCGAAACCGGCCGCTGCGCCCAGCGCCATCGCGCTGTGATGGGCCGTTTCCGCGTCGAGCTGAAAGAGGAGAGGACGGAGCAATCCCGCGTAGAGGCCCATATATGGTCACCTTGGATTTCCGCGCGGAACCGTAGCGGCTCCGCGGCAGCATTGGAAAGGCGCTCGGGGCGCGCTAGGTCAGTCTCATGTCCGTCGTCACCGCCGCCGAGTTGGCCGCCGATCGTTTGCCGGACGTCTTCGCGCGGTGGTTCGCCGCGCGCGGCTGGCAGCCGCGCGCGCATCAACTCGACTTGCTGGCGAAGGCGCGGGCGGGGCGCTCGACATTGCTGATCGCGCCCACCGGCGGCGGCAAGACGCTCGCCGGTTTCCTGCCGACGCTTGTGGAGTTGTGGGAGCGCGCTTCCCCTCACCTCTCCCCGCTTGCGGGGAGAGGTCGACCGAGCGAAGCGAGGTCGGGTGAGGGGGCGTCGAGGTCAGAGGGCGGCGGCGACGCCCCCTCATCCGGCTCAATCTCGCTGCGCTCGATTTCGCCACCTTCTCCCCGTCAGCGGGGAGAAGGAAAGGGCCTGCACACGCTCTACATCTCACCGCTGAAGGCGCTCGCGGTAGACATCGCGCGCAACCTGGAAATCCCGGTGAAGGAGATGGGCCTGCCGGTGCGGCTGGAGACGCGCACCGGCGATACGCCCGCCTCCAAACGGCAACGCCAGCGCCGCGATCCGCCCGACATCCTGCTCACCACGCCGGAGCAGCTGGCGCTGCTGCTCGCCACCGCCGACGCGCCCTATCTGTTCGGCTCCTTGCGCCGCGTGGTGCTCGACGAACTGCATTCACTGGTCACGTCGAAGCGCGGCGATCTCTTGTCGCTGGGCTTGGCGCGCCTGTTCACGCTGGCGCCGCAGCTCACGACCGTCGGCCTGTCGGCCACTGTCGCCGAGCCGGATGACTTGCGCCGCTTTTTGGTTCCGCAGCCGCTCGACGGCGAAGCGATGGCCGATCTCGTTGTCGCGGAAGCGGGCGCGCAGCCGCATGTGTCGATGCTCGATACGGAATCGCATCTACCCTGGGCCGGGCATTCGGCGCGGCATGCGCTCGGCGAAATCTACGACCTCTTCAAGACGCACAAGACCACGCTCGTCTTCGTCAACACGCGCAGCCAGGCCGAATTCATCTTCCAGGAGCTATGGCGCATCAACGACGACAATCTCGCCATCGCGCTGCATCACGGCTCGCTCGATGTCGCGCAACGTCGGCGCGTCGAGGACGCCATGGCCGCCGGCAAATTGCGCGCGGTGGTGGCGACGTCGTCGCTCGATCTCGGCGTCGATTGGGGCGATGTCGACCTCGTCGTCAATGTTGGCGCACCGAAAGGTTCGTCGCGGCTTTTACAAAGAATAGGCCGCTCCAATCACCGGCTCGACGAACCGTCGGAAGCCGTGCTTGTGCCGGCCAACCGCTTCGAGGTGCTGGAATGCCGCGCCGCGCTCGACGCGGTGGCCGAGAATGCGCAGGACACGCCGCCGGCGCGCACCGGCGCGCTCGATGTGCTGACGCAGCACATCCTCGGCCGCGCCTGCGGCGAGCCTTTCTTTTCCGATGAACTCTTCGCCGAAGTGCGTGCCGCCGCGCCTTATGCGGCGCTCATGCGCGCCGACTTCGATGCCGCTGTCGATTTCGTCGCCACCGGCGGCTACGCGCTCAAAGCCTACGAGCGCTTCGCCAAGATCAGGCAGGGCAAGGACGGCCGCTGGCGCATCACACATCCGCGCGTCGCGCAGCGCTATAGGCTCAATGTCGGCACCATCGTCGAAGCCGACATGATCAAAGTGCGGCTGGTACGCTCACGCGCCTCCGGCACGGTGATCCCGCGCGGCGGGCGGCTGCTCGGCGAGGTCGAGGAATATTTCATCGAGACGCTGACGCCGGGCGACACCTTCGTCTTTGCCGGCGAGATATTGAAATACGAGACCCTGGTCGAAGACGAGGTCTACGTCTCGCGCGCCACGTCGAGCGATCCGAAGGTGCCGGCCTACGAGGGCGGCAAGTTTCCTCTTTCGACCTATCTCGCCGCGCGCGTGCGTGCGCTGCTCGCGAAGCCCGATGCCTGGCGCGCATTGCCGGAGCAGGTGCGCGAATGGCTGGAGATCCAGCAATGGCGCTCGCTGCTCCCGAAGGCCGGCGATCTGCTGGTCGAAACTTTCCCGCGTGGCGAGAAATATTATCTCGTCTGCTATCCGTTCGAAGGTCGCCTTGCGCACCAGACGCTCGGCATGCTGCTGACGCGCCGCCTCGAGCGCGCGCGGCAGAGGCCGCTCGGCTTTGTCGCCAACGAATATGCGCTCGCGGTGTGGGGGCTCGGCGATCTCGGCCAGCGCATCGCGCGGGGCGAACTGTCGCTCGCCGAGCTGTTCAACGAGGACATGCTCGGCGATGATTTGGAGGAATGGCTCGCGGAGTCGGCGCTGATGAAGCGCACCTTCCGCAATTGCGCCATCATCGCGGGGCTGATCGAGCGGCGCTTCCCCGGTGAGGAGAAGTCGCGCCGCCAGCTCACCATCTCCACGGACCTTGTCTACGACGTGCTGCGCAAGCATCAGCCCGATCACATTCTCCTCCGCGCGGCGCGCGCCGATGCCGCGAGCGGCCTGCTCGACGTCAAGCGCCTGGGCGATGCGCTCTCGCGCATCAAGGGGAGAATCGTCCATAAAGAGCTTGACCATGTCTCGCCGCTGGCGGTTCCGGTGATGTTGGAGATCGGCCGCGAGACGGTCTATGGCGAGGCGGCGGATACGCTTCTGGCCGAGGCCGCCGATGAGTTGATCAAGGAGGCGATGAGGTGAATTTTTCTCCCGCTCATTCCCGCGCAAGCGGGAATCCAGAAAGAACTGGGTCCCCGCTTGCGCCGGGACGAGCGGAGCACGTTGTCTCGGTCGCCGAAATTTCTCTCGTCGCCGACCCATCCGGCGCGCTGTATTGGCCGGAACACGGCCTGCTCGCGGTCGCCGATCTGCATCTGGAGAAAGGCTCCAGCTACGCCGCGCGCGGCGTACTACTGCCCCCTTATGACACGGCGGCGACACTGGCGCGGCTTAAGCGCCTCGTTGCACACTATGCCCCGCGCTGCGTCGTCGCGCTCGGCGACAGCTTCCACGACGGCGGCGGCCCGGCGCGGCTCCGCGACGTCGATCGCGAATCGCTGCATGCGATGCAGCGCGGCCGCGACTGGATCTGGATCACCGGCAATCACGATCCGGAACCGGCGACCGGTATCGGCGGCGCATTCGTCGAGACGCTCGCGCTCGGCGCGCTGACCTTCCGCCATCTGCCGACCGGAGCGGATGGCGACATCTGCGGTCATTTGCATCCGGTCGCGCGCGTGTCGCATCGCGGCCGCGCGGTGAGCCGCCGCTGCTTCGCCGTCGATCAAACACGCGTGGTGATGCCGGCTTTCGGCTCTTACACCGGCGGGCTGAACATCCGAGATGCCGCCTTCGCCGACCTGTTCGGCACGCTCGCCTTCACCGCGCACATGCTTGGTGAGGATCGGCTCTATGCGTTCACGGCGAAGCGCTGCTTGCCGGATTGACGACTAAGCCGCCTTGCGCGGGTCAGCCTCCCTGCAGAAATCCGCCAGCACTTCGGCCAGGCCGCGCGCCGCGGGACTGGCATTGTCGGCGACGATGATGGCGATCTCCGTGCTGGTGATCGGCGGGAAACCTTCCGCGTCGATGATCTTGTGTTCGGGCAGGATCGCCACGTCGGGCAAAATCGCCACGCCGAGCCCGACCGACGCGGCCGCCTGGATGCCGGGCAGGTTCGGACTCGTGTAGGCGATGTGCCATTTGCGGCCCGCGGCTTCGATGGCGTGGATCAACCGGTCGCGATAGAGGCAGCCTTGTTCGGCCACCGCGATCGGCACCGGATCGCGACCCATATCGACCGGATGCTTGCGGCTGGTAACCCATTGCAGCCGTTCCGGCCACGCCGCGATGCCATCGGACTGTCCGGCGTTGCGCTTGTACAGCGCGATGTCGAGCTCGCCGCGCGCGAAGGCCGCTTGCAGCTGCACGCTCACCCCGCAGCGCACGTCGAGCCGCAGCGTCGGCCGCGAGCGGGCAAAGTCGGAAAGCACCTCCGTCAGCCGGTAGGCGGCGAAGTCTTCAGGGATGCCGAGCCGCACGATGCCGTCGCTTACCGGCCGCGAAACGACATCGCGCGCCTCCTGCTCGAGCGCCAAAATGCGGCGCGCATAAGTCAGCAGCCGTTCGCCTTCCTCGGTCAGCGTCGCCTGCTTGCCGTTCCGCTGGAGGAGTGGACGGCCGAGACTGTCCTCGAGCCGCTTAATCTGCTGGCTGACCGTGGACTGCGTGCGGTGGACGCGCTCGCCGGCGCGGGTGAAGCCGCCAGCATCGACGACCGAGACAAAGCTGCGGAGTAGACCGATATCGAGCATGCCTATCTCCATTTAGAAAACCACTGTAGGTAATTCTACCATTTAATTTCCAAATGGCCAGCGGCGGGCGCACATGGAGCGGCGAAAGGAACGCCCATGACCCAAGCCACCTTCACCTCCGCTCGCCGGCTCTCCTCCGCCCCTATCTCGCTACCTCTGATGGTAGGAATGTTCTGCATTCTGTGGAGTTCGGCCTTCTCGGTGGCCAAGCTGGCAATCGCCGATTGCCCGCCGCTGATCCTGCTCGCGACGCGATTCCTGCTCGCCGGCGTGCTGATGTTGGCCGTCGCGCGCCTTCAGGGCGTGCGCTGGACGCTCAGTCGGCGCGATGTCGCGCTGTTCGCGGTGCTCGGCATGGCCAATCAGGCCGTCTATCTCGGCCTCGGCTATGTGGGCCTGCGCGATATATCCTCGGGCCTGTCGGCGCTGATCGTCAGCGCCAACCCGGTAGTCACTGCGGTGCTGGCCGTCCTGCTGCTCGGCGAGCGCATGACCTGGGGCAAGAGCCTCGGCCTGCTGCTTGGCATCGGCGGCGTCGCCTACATCGTGGGAAGTCGGCTGTCGGCGGGTTCCGATCACCTGCAGGGAATCCAACTGACCATTGCCGCGCTGCTCTCGCTGGTCGGCGGCACCATCCTGTTCAAGCGCTTCGCGCCCAAGGACGGCTTGTGGGTCGGCAACGGCATCCAGAGCCTTGCCGCCGGCATCGCCTCGCTGCCCTTCGCGTTGGGCTTCGAGAGTGTCGGGGATGTCGTGCCGACCTGGCGCCTGCTCGCGGCCTTCGCCTATCTCGTCTTAATCGTGTCGGTTTTCGCCTATCTGCTCTGGTTCCAGATCCTGACCGTATCGGGTGCGACGGCGGCCAGCTCCTATCATTTCCTGATGCCGCCGCTCGGCATGCTGTTCGGCTGGCTGCTGCTCGGCGAACACATGGCGGTCTCGGACCTCCTGGGCATCGTGCCGGTGGTGCTCGGCATCTATCTGGTCACACGCCCAGCCGCGGCGCGCGGTTGAAGGAAGGAGAATGCATTATGCAGGCACCCCGCCTCACATTGATCGGCGGTCCCACCGTCCTCATCGAGTTCGCCGGACTGCGGCTGCTGACCGATCCGACTTTTGACGGGCCCGGCGACTACACCTTGCCGCACACGACGCTGCACAAGACTGGCAAGCCGGCGATCAGTGTCGATCAAATCGGCGATGTCGATGCCGTGCTGCTCAGCCACGATCAGCATTCCGACAATCTCGACACCTCCGGCCGCGTGTTTGTCGGCAAGGCCCCACAGACTCTGACCACGGTCGCCGGCGCCGGCCGCCTCGGCGGCAATGCCGAGGGGCTGACGCCATGGCAGACGACTGAGTTGCAGGCGGAAGACGGCCGCATCGTGCGCGTGACCGCGACGCCGGCGCGGCATGGCCCGGCCGGCATCGAGCCGTTCTCCGGCGATGTGATCGGCTTCGTGCTGGCGACGGACGGCTCAGCGCCGATCTACGTCACCGGCGATACGGTCTGGTACGATGGCGTCGCCGAGGTCGCGCGCCGCTTCAAGGCTGGAGTCGTTCTGTTGTTCACCGGCGCGGCGCAGACGCGTGGGCCGTTCAATCTCACGATGAACGTCAACGACGCGATCGAGACCGCGCATGCCTTTCCCGACGCGGCCATCGTGCCGGTGCATTGCGAGGGCTGGGCGCATTTCACGCAAACCTGCGAGGACGTACACAAGTCGTTCGAGGCGCTCGGGATCGATCAGCGTCTGCACATGCTCGCGCCTGGCGTCCCCACTGTCGTCGAGCAGGCTAAGGCGATGTGACCTCTTTGGCCTTTTGAGCGAGCACTTTCTCAAGGATGGCCGGCAAATGGTCATGCCGGCACGACGTATGGGAATTTGTCATCCCGCAGGTGCTTTGCGATGGACGGCTTCAGCCCTGAAGGCACAGCCGTGCCGGAGACGAGGGACAGCATTGCTTCGGGCGCGTTATCGGCCATCGTCCGGCCGTTGCGCGCGGCGAATCCGTATATAGCGTGCGTCCCAACCACGTAGGGCAGAACATCGGGGAAGAGTGCCCGGGCCACAGTCTGACCGTAGCCCTCTGGATCGTCGGAGGTGCCGCCGGCCGCCACGACGGCGGAAATGTGGCCGCCGATGTGCTTGCCATCCTCACTGAAGTCTCGCGATGGGTGCCGGGTGTCCGCGGGGTTGGTGAAGTCGGTATCGTCGGGCCAGAAGATCGGCCACATCATGGGGTGGCCGCCGCGGTTGATCTGCCGCCAGCCGCCGGCATCCGTGGCGAGTTTCGTTGCGCACCAGACACCGATGCGGGCGCCGGGTTTCAGCTGGGGATGCTGGTGAGAGACTTCCAGCACGATCGATTCGACGGTCGTTCCCGCGAAGCTGTTCTTCGCGTCGGCCGGGCGCCATGCCGACAGGTCAACCGCCGTCCCGTCTTTTATAGCGCCGTTGACCTTCGCGAGGAGAGACAGGTCGATATAGAAAGAGTCGGCAATGCGTCCCGCCCACATCCGGATGCCATCCGCACTGGCTTGCTCGCCGGTCCGGCCTTCCAGTACGAGTTGCCCGACCGCAGAGTCTTTCGTCGCGTCACTGCCAGTGAGAGCGTGCAGTCTCAGGGCTTGCCGTCCGCCTGAGTCTGCTTCCCCAAAGGACACGCGGTACGTCAGCGCTTCGAACTCGGCTCCGTCGAAGTGCATCTTGAATTCGTAGCGCGCCTCGTGGTGGAAACCCCGCTTAACGTGGACACTGGTAATGTTCGAGTTCACGTCCATGATAAACACTGTGCTGCTGTCGCCTGGGAAGACGTACAGGTCGTCGATATAAAGTTGGCCGTTCTGCGCTGCGAGAGGGCTATCGAGGTGGTGTGACATGGGGACACTTCCTTCCTTCCGGAGATGCCGCAGGTCATCGGCGCGCAATGTCGACAGACTTAGAGCCGATAGTGCAGGACCGAGCCCGGCTTTCAGAGCGACGCGCGTGTCACGTTCATCGGAGCTTGCTCCCAGCGTCGTGCTGTCGTGCTTCGCTCGGATTTCACAAGTTGCCTTGTAAGGCTTGCGCGAACGATGCAATTTTTAGCAGATTCCAAAAACGCCGGACGTGAGTTGGCGTTGCGGCGCCCCGCAAGCCCTGCTGCCAAATTGTCCGTTTACCTGCTTCGAAAGGATAGGCAGTAATGACGACGACGCTATCGTCCGCTTGCTCAGAACAAAACAGGGCACAATGCAAACGTACGCCTGCCAATAATTCGGCAGCGTCTACAACGGTTCCCAATCAGAGCTAAAAAAGGCAACATACAAGCAGTGTCGGAACGTCGGTGCGCGTTGGCTCGGTGCCAATTGGTCAACCTTACAACTTGGCCCGCCGATGCGTCGGGCGACGCCGTCTCAACGTCGTGCTCGGAAGCTCGCCAAAAGCCGATTGGTAGTAAGCGCTGAATCGCCCCATGTGTGTGAATCCGTGGCGCAGGGCAACCGTTGTCACGTCGGTGTTCTCGACTGAGCGGCAAAGCTCATCGTGAACCAGGCGCAACCTTGTCTGCCGTAGAAATTCGTGCGGCGTCGTGTCGCGCCACTGGCGAAAGCCATTCTGCAGAGTCCTGACGCTCACGCCGAGTGCGGCGGCCACATCCGGCAGGGTGATGGCTAATGCCGCGTTCTCGGCGATATAACGTTCCGCGCGCCTGACCAACCGGGGCAGAGGGGCCGGCGACGGATCAGTCAGTTCCTCGCTGTAGTTGTGCGCGTGTTGGTGCAGAAGCAGTGTGCGGAGGTACTCGTCAAAAGATTCCTTCGCGGGGCCGCTCAGCGTCGGACCGCCCATTTCATCCGACGCCGTATAGAGCAATGTCTGCCGCCAGACCTGCTCCAGCGCATCGGAAAAGGGGCGCAGGGCGAATTGCAACGGTCGCTCGAGTGGATGGCCCAGCCAGCGGGTGCATGTGGCCTCAAGCTTGTCGATCTCCAGGCGAACCGACCTCTGCAGGAACGCGTGATCGAATTTCAGCTCAGTCTCGCGCCCCGCCGAGAGGATCATGGTCTGGCCCTGCCGCCATTCCGCGGTCTGGCCATCTTGCGAGGCGGACGCTGCTCCACGCACACAGTGTTTGATCAGGAACAGCTTCGTGAAGTTGCCGGCATCCACATTCACAGGTGCGCCATATGCCAAGTGCACCATTGGCTGAGATGCTACGCTCGTCACGTCTAGCCGCCCGTCGACGTTGCGGGCGGCACCGGTCACCCGAACCGTGTGCTCGCAATAGATCTTGCTGACTGCGTCGGTAAGTTCGTCGATGTCTTTCGTCCGCATGAGCGCTCCAATGCCCGGAGAAACGCGGCTCGACTCGCCATTTTCGGGAACTCTAAATCATTTTTGCGCAAAGCGGATAGTGGTGCGCAAAGCGCATATTGGCCGATCCCGAACCCTGCCAGAACGATTGTCAGCCGCGGCGGGGGAGCGGCAGGATGAGCAGGGAAGCCCCGCAGGCAGAGGTAAGAACAGCTCATTCCTGTATGAGCGTCATCGGAGAGGAGAGCGCTATGGCGAACGTCAAATCGACTGTTGTTCTTGTTCACGGTGGCTTTGTCGACGGTGCCGGCTGGGAAGGCGTCTACAAGGTCCTCAAGAAGGATGGCTACGATGTGAGCATCGTGCAAAACCCGACGACGAGCCTCCCGGACGATGTGGCTGCGACCCGGCAGGCCATCGCACAGGCGAAAGGGCCCGTGGTCCTGGTTGGGCATTCGTACGGAGGCGTGGTCATTACCGAAGCTGGTAACGACCCGAAAGTATCCAAGCTCGTGTACATCGCGGCATTTGCGCCCGACAAAGGGGAGTCGGTCGCGTCCCTTATCAAGGACCCCCCGCCGGGAGCGTCTGTGCCGCCGATCCTGCCGCCGCAAAACGGCTATCTATTCCTCGACAGAGCGAAGTTCGCCGCCTCGTTTGCTGCGGACGTCGACGGCGAAAAGGCAGCCTTCATGGCCGACTCGCAGGTTCCGTGGGGTGTCGCAGCGCTTGAGGGTGCCGTGACCGAGCCTGCGTGGAAGAAGAAGCCGAGCTGGTATCTCATTGCAACCGATGACCATATGATCCCACCGGCAGCGCAGCATTTCATGTCCAAGCGTGCGGGCGCGACTGTCGTGGAAAATGCCGGCAGCCACGCCATTTACGTGTCGAAGCCGGACAGCGTTGCTTCCATCATCAAGAACGCGGCTGAGGCTTGATGTCGCATGTGCCGCTGCCGGCAATGTGTACCCGGCAGCGGCGCACGTTTGGTTGGTGTTCGGCACCGCATTTGGCGCGGTGCCAATGGGTCCGTGCCCTAATCCTTCCTGAACACCACGCTAGCGAACCAGCCGATGAGCAGCGCCATCAGCGACGTCGCTGCGCCGTAGATCAGGCCGTAATTGCGCGAGGCATCCACGACGTACTGTTCGACGCCGGTCTTGATCACTTCGAGGGTCGAGGTCGTGCGCGCCACCATCTGCCCGCCGGAGAACAGCTTGACGTCGATCGGATAGCTGCCGGTCGGCACATTGGAGGGCAGGGGGATGGCCACGCGGAACACGCTCGGCGTCAGGAAGGTCACCGCCGACGAGGATTGCCGGTAGAGGCCGTATAGTGTCTGCAGGCGCACGAAAGCGACGCGGTAGGGATCGTCGCGCACTGTGTCGGCGATGTCCGGCCCGATGCGTTGAGTCAGCAGGAAATTGTCGAGGCCGATCTGAAGCCGGCGCCGCACGTCCGCATTGGCGATGTCGTCAACCGGACGGTTGCTGAGGATGGTCAGATAAGACGGCACGCGGATGAATTCGCGCGAGTCGATGTTGACCCAGATGCCGAGCACCCGCTCCTTGCGCCGCGTGCGCATGGTCTGCGACGGACCGGTCATGGTCACCACGAGGTCGTAATTCGAGCGCAGCGACGCGCGATCCGGCCCCGGCTCGATCACCCCGAACAGCACCAGGTTCTCGCCGACGAAGCTCGATGTGACCGCGACGCGGTTGTTCGACAGCGATACCACCAGCCGCTCGGCCATGGTCGGCGTCGGGCCGAAAGCGCCACACAGGATAAGGACGATGAGCGCGCGTGCGAGCGTCATTACTCAGTGACCTGCCGGATCGAGTAAAGATCGTCAGGAACGACCACCAACTGGTAGGCGAAGCGCATCCCCACCGCGAACACCAGAAGCCCGAGTAGCAGCCGCAGCCGTTCTCCGCGCATCTTCTGGCCGGTGCGTACGCCGAACTGGGCGCCGATCACGCCGCCAACCATCAGGATCAGGGCCAGGATTGCGTCGACAAGGTGATTGGTGACGGCGTGCATCACCGTTGCCGAGGCCATCGTGATCAGCGTCAGCACCATCGAGGTGCCGATCACCGTCGCGGTCGGCACGCGCAGGAAATAAATGAGCATCGGCACCAGGAGGAAGCCGCCGCCGATGCCGAGGATGGCGCCGATGAAGCCGATGATGAAGCCGATGCCCCAGACAGGGATGGCCGAGACATAGATCTTCGAACGCTTGAACCGCATTTTCAGCGGCAGGCCGTGCACCCAGTTATGGCTGCCTGGCCGGCGTAGCGTCGCCGGCATGCCCTTGCGCGCGCGCAGCTCCGCCCGCACGCTCTCGTAGATCATCAAGGCGCCGACGATACTCAGCAGCGTCACGTAGGAAAGCCCGATCACCAGATCGAGTTGGTCGAGCGCGCGCAGTTCCGTAAATAGCCACACGCCGAACGCCGTGCCGATGATGCCGGCGCTGAGCAGCATCATCGCCAGCGCCACGTCGATCGCCCGCCGCCGCCAATAGGTGATCGCGCCGGTACAGGAGGAGGCGGCGATGTGGCTCGCTACGCTGGCCACGGCCACGGCCGGCGAAATGCCGATGAAGATCAGGAGCGGCGTCATTAGAAAGCCGCCGCCGATGCCGAACATGCCGGAGATGAAGCCGACGGCCAGCCCCATTCCCAGCACCAGGAAGATGTTCACGGGCAGGTCGGCGATCGGCAGGTAGATTTGCACGCGCTGGCGTCCGGAGTTCGAAGCCCTCGGGTCCAGGCCCGAAGTCCACGCCGCAAGACTATCCTGCGGTCAGCGCCGGTGCGCGCGGAGTTTCGGCAAAACCAGTTCGAAGGCTTGCACGATCTTAGCGGTGAACGCGGTCACGATCACGTGCCTCGGCGCTGGATCGGACCTATTCACCGTTTTCCGACATTGAAGGCGCCGAGCGTCAGCGGCGCCCCATTCCGCGCCTTGCCGCGTGGCGCAGCCGGCACGGCGGTGGCCGTGTGCGGCTGCGGTTCCGGCAGGAAGGTCTTGATCGCGTTCTCGGCCGCTGCCAGCGCCGCAGGGTCAAGCAGGCCCACGACTTCGTCACGCTTCTTGGCGGCTTCGGGGTCGCCCTGATTGGCGGCAAGCGAGAACCATTTGTAGGACTCGGTGACGTTCTTGTCGGC
>DASXOK010000018.1:0-2235 GCA_036494425.1 Pseudolabrys sp. | reverse complement strand
CCGCTGGAGGAGGCAGTCCAGAGCGAACTCGTCTCTGAAGTAGAGGAAGGTGCCTGGGAAATTAACGGCACATTCCGGGGCGATTGTGGATGATATCGGAAGCGGAAGAGAGCTATTTCGGGCTCGAATTCGCCCGAATCTTGGTTTTTGCCCCTCGCAGCTTCTGGATATTAAGCTGCTGAAAACCCGCGCGTTTCTGACGTCAGCGGGTTTAGCGGGAAGCGAATTTACGAATTAGAGTTTGCGCGCCCCGTACGGGCGCGCAGGCTCGGTTGAATGAACGCGTGTGACTGAGTGCACTCGGCGGGGTAGTGGGACGGGCTATGGAGGTTTCTACCGCTGCGGGTAGCCGTTGAGGCAGGAGGATGAGGCAGTCGGTAGGTTGAAGGGTAGCGTGGGGATGATGATGGCTCGCTGATGCGAGCCGATTGGCTGCTGCGGTCGCTGGTGTGGGTGGATTTCCGATGATTCTGGGGTGGCGCCGGGCGAGCGCCGAGGATCCCGCAACAGAACGGCGGAGGGGCGCAATGGGCTCGGAGGTGTGGGCGTCGGCAGCATGGTGATCATCACGGGCCTTGCGGCCGGGCGGGCGACAGGCGGCGCAGCAGCGTCAGATGGCCGGTCTTGCAATGCGGGCAATGGCGCGGTGATGGCGGGGCCTGGGGGTCGGCGTCAGGCTCGGGTGCGGCGGGTTCGGCCGGTGGGCTTGCGGGTTGCGCCAGCAGGAGAACATTCTTCAGGTTGCACAGCGGTTCGCGGCGCGAGGCATGCCACAGGCCGTAATAGCGGACCTTGTGAAAGCCGGCCGGCAGGACGTGCTGGAGGAAGCGCCGGATGAACTCGTGGCCGGACACGGTTTCCTTGCGCTGGCGGTCGGCGGCGCGGTCCTTGTAACGATAGGTCACGGTCGCGTCGTCGACCGCCAGGATGCGGTTGTTGGTGATGGCGATGCGGAAGGCGTAGCGGGCGAGATAGTCGAGCGCGGCCCGCTGTCCCTCGCCCCATGGCGTGATGTGAACGACCCAGGGGATCTGCCAGACATGGGGCGGCAGGTCGGCGTCCGGGCAGAGCCTGGCGAAGGCATCGCGGAAGCGGGCGCGGGCGCGGGTGGCGAGCGCCGATTTGGGGAAGAGGAAGGTCTTGCCGGCGGGATGCCAGGTGGCGCCGTCCGCCGCTTTCGCGAGGGCAGGCTCGGACAATCCGCCGCCGGTGACGAGGCAGTGAACGTGCGGGTGGAAGACGAGCCGTTGCGTCCAGGTGTGCAGCACAGCGAGCACACCGACGGTGCCGCCGACCCAGCGCGGATCGCGGGCCAGCACGATGATCGCCTCGGCGGCGGCCTTCATCAGCGCGCCGTAGCCGTCGATCTGATGCCGGCGCAGCGCGCCCCGCAGTTCCTCGGGTACGGTGACGGTGACGTGGAAATAGGGAACCGGTAACATCTCCTCTCGACGCTGTTCGAGCCAAGCCTGCGTCTGCTCGGCGTGACACTTCGGGCAGGCGCGGTTGCGGCAGGAATGGAAGACGTGCAGCAGGGCGCCGCAGTCATTGCAGCACCACTGCTGCCCGCCGAGCGCTTCGGTCCGGCAGGCGATGATGTCGGCGATGGCGCGACGATGCGATGGCAGCATCGCCGCGCCGTGAGCCGCCAGATAGCTGCCCCGAAACGGCGGAAAACGTCCGCCACTTCGGGCATGCGTCAGAAGCCGCTCATCACCTTGTCGAGCAGCTTGCGCAGAGGCACCCGCGTCGGTTCCGTCAGATGCGTGTAAATCGTCGTCGTGGCGATGTTCTCGTGGCCGAGAAACGCCTGGACGACGCGGGTGTCGACCTTGTTCTCGAAGAGCCTGGCCGCATAGGAGTGCCGCAGCGTGTGTGGCGTGCCGCGGCGACCGCCGGGGAGATTGGCCGCCTTGACGGCCTCGGCAAAGGTGCGGGTCAGGACATGGGTGGCGACGGGACCGGTTCGCCAGCCATTGGGGAAGAGCCAGCGCGGATCGCGGTGGTCCTTGGCCTGCCACATCCGCCGCAGGCCTTCGTGCACCTCTTTGGGCACAGGCACGACCCGTTCCTTGTTGCCCTTGCCGACGACGCGCAGGACGCCACTGGTCTTGTCGATGGCGGTGACGGGAAGAGCAGCGGCCTCGCTGATCCGCAGGCCGCAGCCGTAAATCAGGCTGAAACAGCCGCGGTGTATCGGATTGCGCACCGCGGCGAGAATGCGCCGCACTTCGG
>DASXOK010000017.1:0-12345 GCA_036494425.1 Pseudolabrys sp. | reverse complement strand
CTCCTGGCCGGCCCGACTTTGGCCGCGACGTGCCAGAATACCGGCAACTTCGAGACCTGGCTCGATCAGTTCAAGAAGGACGCCGCCGCGCAGGGCATCTCGCCCAAGATCATCGCTGCCGCGTCGCCCTACATGAAATTCGAGCAGCGCATCGTCAATCGCGATCGCGCACAAGGAGTTTTCAACCTCTCCTTCCTGAAGTTCTCGGACCGCATCCTGGCCGGCCAGCGCATGCAGAACGGCGAGGCGGCGTTGAAAGCGAACGCCGCCTTGTTCGCCAAGGTGGAGAAGCAGTTCGGCGTGCCCGGCCCGATCCTCACCGCCTTCTGGGGCCTGGAAAGCGACTTCGGCCGCAACACCGGCAACAGCAACATCTTGGCCGCGCTCGCCACGCTCGCCTATGACTGCCGCCGCCCCGACTATTTCCGACCTCAGTTGATGGATGCGCTGCGCATCGTGCAGAACGGAGACCTGCAGATCGACGAGATGCTCGGCGGCGACTGGGCGGGCGAGCTCGGCGCCATGCAGTTCACCGCCTCCGACTATTACAAGAACGCCGTCGACTACGACGGCGACGGCAAGCGCGATCTGGTCAAGAGCGTGCCCGATACCATGGCCTCGGCCGCCAACTTTCTGAAGAACCTCGGCTGGAAACGCGGCGAGCCCTGGCTGCAGGAAGTCCGCCTCACCAAGGACCTGCCCTGGGACCAGGCCGATCTCACGATCCAGCTTCCGCGCTCGCAGTGGGTGAATTGGGGCGTGCGCGCGGCGCACGGGGCGCTGCCGTCGGACGGCATGAAGGCGTCGCTCGTGTTGCCGATGGGCCGCAAGGGACCGGCCTTCCTCGCTTATGACAATTTCCAGGCGCTGCTCGGCTGGAATTCATCGATGGTCTACGTCACCACAGTCGCCTATTTCGCCACGCGTCTCGCCGGCGCGCGGCCGGTCAACCGCGGCGATCCGAACATCGAAGTGATGCAGCCGGAACAGGTGTCGGAGTTGCAGCGCATCCTGATCAAGATGGGCAACGACATCGGCGAGCCCGACGGCAAGATCGGCGCCAAGACGCGCATGGCGATCAAGAAGGCGCAGATGAAGGTCGGCCTGCCGGCGGATTCGTATCCGACGACCGAATTGCTCGAGCGCCTGCGCGGCGGGCGCGCGAGCGCGAATTAGAAGCGCTCACACCGGCAGTTCGCTGTCCAGATGCTTCATCGCCAGTGGGCCGTAGCGCTCGCCGGCGACGGCGTGCGCCGGTGCCGCCTGCTCAATGGCATTGAGTTCGTCGCTGGTCAGCGTCAAGGCAAGCCCGGCCAAAGCTTCGGCGAGTTGATCGCGCCGCCGCGCGCCGATCAGCGGCACGATGTCGGGCCCGCGTGAACGCATCCAGGCAAACGCAAGCTGCGCGATTGTCACGCCGCGCGCATTGGCGATCTGCGACAGCGCTTCAATGAGCCGTTGATTGCGCGGAAAGTTCTTCGCCGAGAAGCGCGGCATGCGCGCGCGCTCTTCGCCCAGCCCGCTGCCGCCATTGAGCGTCGCGTCGCTGATCAGCCCGCGTGACAAAACACCATAAGCGATCAATGGAATCTTCACGTCGCGCACCGCCGGCAATATCTCGCGCTCGATGCCGCGGCTGAGCAGCGAATATTCGATCTGCAAGGCCGCCACCGGATACACCGTCGCCGCGCGGCGCAGCGTGCGGCCGGAGACTTCCGACAGGCCGATGTGGCGCACATAGCCGGCGGTCTTGAGATCGAAGATCGCGCCGAGCGTATCCTCGAGCGCGACCGCGCGGTCGTAGCGCGCCGGCTGATAGAGATCGATGTAGTCGGTCTTGAGCCTGCGCAGGCTGTAGGCGAGGAAATTCTTCACTGCCGCCGGGCGCAGGTCGTAGCCGTATTGGGTGCCGTCGGGCCCGCGCAGGCTGCCGAATTTCACCGACACGAAGGCCTTCTGCCGCCGCGCGCCCTTGAGCGCCTGGCCGACCAGCATCTCATTGTGGCCCATGCCGTAGAAGTCGCCCGTGTCGATGAAGGAGAGGCCGGCATCGAGCGCGGCATGGATTGTGGCGATGCTTTCGGCATCGTCGGCCGGTCCGTAGCCGCCCGACATGCCCATGCATCCGAGGCCTGCGGCAGCGATTCGTTCGCCATTTTCACCAATCTGCAAATGGTGCATTGCGGCATCTCAATACAAAGCGGGCCAAATGACCAGACATTCATCTTCGATCACATCCGCAGGAGCGACCGAAGGGCGGTGAACTCCCGCGCGTTTACTAGGTTGAGTAGCGGGAGTTTATGTCGGTGTTATTTTGGAGGGACGTCGATGACAATTCAAAGAGGCTTGCTCGCGGTTATTGTGTCGCTTGGGGTGGCTGTGCCGCTCGCCGCCAGTGCGCAGGCTCCGCAGAAGCCGGGGCCGCAGAGGGCCGCGCCGGCGCGCCCCGCGCCCCATGCGGCGCCGGCCGCTCGTCCGGCACCGATGGCGCGACCAGCGCCTGCGCCGCAACGCCCAGCATTCCATGCGCCGGCCGCGCGCCCGCAACCGACGGTGCGCGCCGCGCCGCCACCGCGCGCGATGCCGCAACAGCGCGCGGTGAGCCGTCCGATGCCGCAACACATGGCCCGGCCGCCGCAGATGGGTCCGCAACGCGCTGCAAGGCCGCAGCCCGGACCGCAGCGCGCGGCGACACCGCAGCGCGGGCCGGCGGCGATCAATCGCGCCGCGCGGCAAGAGCAGCGTCAGCAGCAACCCGCGCAACGTCAGCAACTTCAGCAACAGCGCGTGCAGCAGCAGGCTCAGCCCAATGCAAATCCGCGCGTGGTGCGACAACAGCAGCGCGCGGCGGCCCGCCAGGAGCGCACGCTGCGGACGCGCGAAGATCGCCAATTGCGCCGTCTGCCGCCATCGCAGCGGGCCGAGCGCCGCCAGGAGATCAATCGCGCGCGTGAACAGCGCGCCTTGACGCGCCAACAGCAAAACCAGCCGAACGCAGGCACCGCCGCCATACGGCAGAATGCCCGCACGGCCGCTGGTCCGCGCCGCAATGGCCAGCCGCGCATTACCACGCAACAGGCACGCCAGGGCCGCTTCGCCGCCGCCTTCAATGCGCGGGCGCAAAGCCGTGACCCTGCCGCGCGGGGCGCCCGCATGGCCGCTCGCCGTGCCTGGCGCGCAGGCCGCCGCGCCGGCTTCGTCGGCTGGTACGGCCCGGTGTTCTGGCCCTACGCCTATTCCGACGTGTTCGACTACACGTTCTGGCCGGCGGGCTATGACGACGGCTACTGGGCTTATGCCTATGACGACTTCTTCGACGGCGTGTTCTGGGGCGAACAGGGCCCGCCGGAGGACTATGTCGATGGCTATGCCGATGCCGGCCCGGCGGCCACGGGCGGCACCGCAGCCGCAGCCGGCTCCTCGTCAGCCCCCTCCTCGCAGCCGACTTACGCGGCGGTGCAGGAGTTGTGCAGGCAGCCCGGCAGCGGCGTCACCGCCTGGCCTTTCGCCGACATCGAAAAGAAAGTCGGGCTGAACGACGAGCAGAAGCAATTGCTCGCCGACGTGCGCGCCGCCGGCCAGAAGGCCGCCGCCGTGTTCAAGACGTCGTGCCCGGCGGAGAACGCCTTCCCGCTGACGCCCCCGGGCCGTTTGATGGCGATGACAGCGCGCCTGCAAGCGACGCTCGAGACGGTGCAGACGGTGCGCCCGGCGCTCGACAAGTTCTACGCGTCGCTCAGCGACGAGCAGAAGGAGCGCTTCAACGAGATCGGGCCGAAGCAACAGCCGGTCACGACCGCGCAGGCAAGCCAGGACTCGGCGCAGGAGGCGCAGAGCTGCAAGGAGCAGAAGCCGGGCCTGAGCAACCTGCCGATCGAGAAGATCGAAGACGTGGTGAAGCCGACCGACGCGCAGGAGACCGAGCTCAACGCGCTGCAGGCGGCGACCGACAAGGCGGTGTCGATCATGCAGGCGGCCTGCCCGGATGAGACGCCGCTCACGCCTCCGGGACGCCTCGAGGCGATGGAGAAGCGGCTGCAGGCGATGATCGACGCGGCGAACACCGTGAAGCCCGCGCTCGACGGCTTCTACGCCTCGCTCACTAACGAGCAGAAGGCGCGCTTCAACCGCATCGGCCGGGAGCTGGCGCAGGCCAACGACTGACCCGAGGCCAAGCGCACGAGACGGAGAAAGGCGGCTTCACGGCCGCCTTTCTTTTTTGTGCCGTGCGGCGACGGCGGCGGAAGAGATTATTTCGGCCATTTCAGCCCGATACAGTACGTTCTTTCCGAAATTGCATAGTATTTTAGTTGATACATTGCTTTGGCTCACCGCAGTATTGCCGTCCGTAGAATAACATTCTACATGCCGGTGGTAATTCTCCCCTTTGGAAAGACTGCCATGACCGACCTCTCCGTCGATGCCAGACTTCTTGCTCCCCAGACCGAACGCGGCAACCCAGCCAGCCGTGGCGTCGTCGCGATCGCCGGAGCCATCCTCGTTGCCGGCGCGCTCGCGCTGGCGGAGGCCTATTCGTGGCGCCAGGGCGTGCTGTTCGTGCTCGGCGGCGCCCTCGGTCTCGTGCTCTACCACGCGCTCTTCGGCTTCACCTCCGCCTGGCGCGTCTTCATCGCCGATGGACGCGGCGCCGGCCTGCGCGCGCAAATGGTGATGCTTGCCGTCGCCGCCATCCTGTTCTTCCCGGCGCTGGCGCACGGGACGCTGTTCGGCCAGCCTGTGCACGGCGAATACGGCGCGGTCGGCGTGTCGATGGTGTTTGGCGCGTTCCTGTTCGGGCTCGGCATGCAGCTCGGCGGCGGCTGCGCCTCTGGCACGCTTTACACTGCCGGTGGCGGCAACACCCGCATGCTGGTCACGCTCGCGGCCTTCATCGCCGGCTCGACGGTCGGCGCGCTGCACTTGCCGTGGTGGTCGGCGCAGCCGAACATCGGCAGCGTCAACCTGATCAAGGAATTCGGCTGGACGCCCGCTCTCGCCGTGAGCCTTGCGCTGTTCACGGTGATCGCCGCGATTACCGTTTGGATCGAAAAGCGCACGCATGGTGAGCTCGCCAAGGGCGTCGCGACACCGCGCCGCGGCTTCGACCGGTTCCTGCATGGCCCGTGGCCGCTCGTTGCCGGTGCAGTCGCACTGGCGCTTGGGAACTTCGCCACGCTGTATCTGGCCGGCCGCCCCTGGGGCATCACCTCGGGCTTCGCGCTGTGGGGTTCGAAGATCGCGCTGGCGATGGGCTTCGACGTGACACACTGGGGCTATTGGCAGGGCGCGCGTGGCGCCTCCCTGCACCAAAGCGTGTTCGCCGACGTCACGTCGGTGATGAACTTCGGCATCATCCTTGGCGCGCTGATGGCCGCCGGGCTCGCCGGCAAGTTCTCGCCGACTTGGTCGGTACCGCTGCGTTCGCTGATCGCCGCCGTCATCGGCGGGCTGCTGCTCGGCTACGGCGCGCGCCTCGCCTACGGCTGCAACATCGGGGCCTATTTCAGCGGGATCTCGTCGGCGAGCCTGCACGGCTGGGTCTGGCTGGTCGCCGCCTTCATCGGCAGCATCCTCGGCACCCGCCTGCGGCCGCTGTTCGGCCTGACGGTCGAGAAGAGCAAGCTGACGGGTTGCTAAGAGCGTCAGCGAAAGTTCAAAAAGAAAAGGCGGCCGATGAGGCCGCCTTTTTTGTTTCCGTCATTCCGGGGCGCGAGCGTTAGCGAGCGAACCCGGAATCCAGAGCGAGGCTCTGTGCGCGTAACTGGATTCCGAGTCCGCGCCTCCGGCGCGTCCCGGAATGACCAAACCTTACTCCGCCGCGATGCGAACCTCGGGCGCCGCCGCCTTGATATCGGGCGTGACGTGCTCTTCGAACTTGGTGAAGTTCTTCTGGAACATCCCGACCAGATCGCGCGCGGTCTTGTCGAACTCGGCCTTGTCTTTCCAGGTCTTCATCGGATTCAACAGGTGCGGCTCGACGCCCGGCACCGAGGTCGGCACCGCGAAGCCGAAATACGGGTCGGTGCGGAAATCCGCGTTCTTCAGCGAGCCGTCGAGCGCAGCGGTCAACAGCGTGCGCGTCGCCTTGATCGGCATGCGGCGGCCGACGCCGTACTTGCCGCCGGTCCAGCCGGAGTTGACCAGCCAGACATCGACATTGTGCTTGTTGATGTAGTCGCGCAGCAGATCAGCATAGACCGACGGATGGCGCGGCAGGAACGGCGAGCCGAAGCAGGTGGAGAATTCCGGCTGCACGCCGACCAGATCCTTCTCGGTGCCGGCGACCTTCGCCGTGTAGCCGGAAAGGAAGTGGTACATCGCCTGCGTCGGGGTGAGCTTGGCGATCGGCGGCATCACGCCATAGGCGTCGGCGGTCAGCAGGATGATGTTCTTCGGATGGCCGGCGCGGCCCGAACGCGACGCGTTCGGGATGAAGTCGAGCGGATAGGCCGAGCGCGTATTCTCGGTCTTGCTGTCGTCATCGTAGTTCGGCTCGCGGGTGTAGGGATCGAACGTGACGTTCTCCAGCACCGCGCCAAAGCGGTTGGTGGCGTCCCAGATCATCGGCTCCGCTTCTTTGGAGAGCTTGATGGTCTTGGCGTAGCAGCCGCCTTCGAAATTGAAGATGCCGTCCGGACCCCAGCCGGTCTCGTCATCGCCGATGAGGATGCGGTTCGGGTCGGCGGAGAGCGTGGTCTTGCCAGTGCCGGAGAGGCCGAAGAACAGCGCGCTCTCGCCATCGTGGCTGACGTTGGCCGAGCAGTGCATCGGCACCACGTTCTGCGCCGGCAGATAGAAGTTGAGCGTGGTGAACACCGACTTCTTCATCTCGCCCGCATAGGACGAACCGCAGATCAGCACGATCTTGTTGGTGAAGTCGATCGCGACCTGCGTGTCGGAGCCGTCGCGGCCGCCATGGCGCTTCGGGTCCGGCTTGAACGACGGCAGGTCGATGATGGTGAGTTCGGGGACGAAGTTCGCGAGTTCAGCCACTTCAGGGCGGATCAGAAGCTGGCGAATGAACAGCGAGTGCCAGGCGTATTCGGTGAAGACGCGGACTTTGATGCGGTAGGTCGGATCGGCGCCACCGTAGAGATCCTGCGCGAACAGCTTCTTGCCTTTGCAGTGCGCGCGGAAGTCGGCGAGCATGGTGTCGAAGTTTGCCTTCGACATCTTGCGATTGCCTTCCCACCACAGCACGTCGCGCGTGATATCGTCCTCGACCGTGTGCTTGTCCTTCGGCGAGCGGCCGGTGTGATGGCCTGTGAAGGCTGACAGGGCACCGCCCTCGACGATCGTCGCTTCCTTCGCGGCAATGGAATGTTCGTACAGCGAAGGCTCAGTCAGATTCCAGTGAACCTCGGCGAGATCGTTCAGGCCGAATTTGTCAGCGCCGTAGGTGCTGTTCCGTACGCCGGTCTCTTGCACGCGTAGTCCTCCCCAACACAGTGGGCCGCTTCGAGCGTCACCCAAACGGGCCGAACACGGCCCCCTGCGGCTATAAAAGCATTTATTACAGCCGGTCGTTCCAAGGCGCGGCGACCATAGTCATCAGCGGCCTGAATGCCAAGATCAATTGCCATGCATAGAAAGCGCAGGGCATTGCATTGCAACAATACGTTAATGGGGTAGGGCGCCCTTCGGAACCTGCTCTAACGTATTAGACATCATGGGCGCTGCTGCGCGGACATCAGCCACGCGCCTGCTCGGCGAGTTGTTTGAGCACTGCGCGCAACGGACCGGGCGCGATGACGCGCTGCGGAAAGTCAAGGCGCAGCGCCATGCGCCCGTGCTGCAACTCCATGCCTTCGGGATCAATTCCCACACAGCGCCAGTCGCCGTCCGGACCGCCCAAGAGCTTCGTAGCATAGAGCCGGCACGCTTCGGCATGATCGGCATTCATGTGCGCGATGGCGTCGGCCTCGGCCTCGATCAATGCCTGCGCGTCCGACACATTGGTAAGAACATCCGCAGGCTTGAGATCGACGATGCGGCCGAAGCCGGCCACCAGATGCGCGCGTGTGAGTGCAATGCGGTAAAGCGCAAAGTCAGCGAAACCCGCGAACATTTCCGCCTCCGGCTGCCGCCGCAGATAGGCCACGCGCGCAGCCGCGTCATCCGTCGCTGCGACCGTTCCCATCAGCATGACGCGGGCGCCCTCCAGCGGATCGCCCGGCTTGCGCTCGTCGAGCATCAAGGACACGCGGCCGTCGGTCAGGATGTTCCTGGTGTGCAACGCGAGCTTCGACAGCAGCAAGAGAGGGGAACCGTTGATCGCGGTCGCAACATTCACCAGCGAGCAATAAGGGTCGCCCGTCCCTGCCATCAGCGTCGCCAGCGCGCCGGAACGCCCCTCGCGCAGAAGCTTCTTGGCTGAGAGGCGGGCGTCGAAGGCAGGGTCAGGTATCATGGAGCGGCGTCGTTCTCGTTAATCTTCGGTAATGATATGGGACAAAGACCCGCATCTTTTGCGTATCGGGGTTGAATTCCCTAGGGAATCACATAGTTGTTGCAAAGAGGTCACATTTCAGCCCCCGTTTGTGGGCTTCAAAACCTGCGGGACGTCAAGCCAGGAGGGGCCTTAATGCCGACAATCGCTCTCGTCGACGACGACCGCAATATCCTGACGTCCGTTTCGATGGCCCTCGAAGCGGAAGGCTACCGCATTATGACGTACACCGACGGCGCCTCCGCGCTCGACGGATTCAAGGGCTCGCCGCCGGACCTTGCCATCTTGGATATCAAGATGCCGCGCATGGACGGCATGGAGACGCTGCGCCGGCTGCGGCAGAAGACCGATATCCCAGTCATCTTCCTCACCTCCAAGGACGAGGAGATCGACGAACTGTTCGGCCTCAAGATGGGCGCCGACGATTTCATACGCAAACCGTTCTCGCAGCGGCTCCTTGTCGAGCGCGTAAAGGCAGTGCTGCGCCGCGTGACGCCGAAGGACGGCACGCCGGTCAAGGAAGTTGATTCCGCCAAGGTGCTCGAGCGCGGTCTGCTGCGCATGGATCCGGAGCGCCACACCTGCACGTGGAAGAACGAGCCGGTTACTCTCACCGTCACCGAGTTCCTCATCTTGCAGGCCCTCGCCACCCGCCCCGGCGTGGTGAAAAGCCGCAATGCGCTGATGGACGCCGCCTACGACGATCAGGTCTACGTCGACGATCGGACCATCGACAGCCACATCAAGCGGCTGCGCAAGAAGTTCAAAGTCGTCGATGACGATTTTGAGATGATCGAGACGCTCTACGGCGTCGGCTATCGCTTCAAAGAAGCAGCATAATTGCGGGGCCGGTGGCCTGACGGGCCGGCTGGTTTGAGGTAAAGTCGCGGGGCGACGGCGTGCGCATGAGTCCGAAAGGTCCGATCCCGAGCGTATCGGGATATGGACCGATTTAGGCTAAGATCAGCGCACGGACGAACGTCAACGAGCAACCCGGGCTGGATTGAACGACGTGCTCGATCGAACTGCGGACATCACGGTGCAGGATGCCGAACGGCGCGGCGAGGACGTGCCGCGGCGCGCGCGTTTGAGTTTCGTCACGATCCGCAAGCTAGTCAGCCCAGCGTGGCAGTTCTTCGTCCGGCAGAGTTTCTCCAGCCTCACCCGCCGCATCGTCATCCTCAACCTCGCCGGCCTCGTTACGCTGGTCACCGGCGTGCTGTATCTGTCGCAGTTCCGCGCCGGCCTGATCGACGCGCGCGTGCAGAGCCTGCTGGTGCAGAGCGAGATCATCGCCGGCGCCATCGCCGCCTCCGCCACGGTCGATACCGACTCGATCACCATCGATCCCGATCGCCTGCTCGAATTGCAGGCCGGCGAAAGCTACGGCCCGTCCGACGATTCCATGTCGGGCATCGAATTCCCGATCAATCCCGAGCGCGTCGCGCCGGTGCTACGGCGCCTGGTCTCACCGACCAAGACGCGCGCGCGCATCTATGACCGCGACGGCGTGCTGATCCTCGACAGCCGCAATCTCTACGGCCGCGGCGATGTGCTGCGCTTCGATCTGCCGCCGCCGACGGCGGAAAAGCCGGGCATCGTCGAGCGCGGCTTCATCGCGCTGCGGCGCTGGTTCGGACGCGGCGATCTGCCGCTGTACAAGGAACTCGGGCCGGAGAACGGCAAGGGCTATCCGGAGGTCACGCAGGCGCTCAACGGCCAGCACGCGAGCATGGTGAGCGTCAACGACCGCGGCGAGGTGATCGTCTCCGTCGCTGTGCCGGTGCAGCGTTTCCGCGCGGTGCGCGGCGCGCTGATGCTGTCGACGCAAGGCGCCGACATCGACGACATGGTGGAGGCCGAACGCCTCGCCATCGTCAAAGTGTTCCTGGTCGCCGCCGGCGTGATGGTCGTGCTGTCGATGCTGCTCGCCGGCACCATCGCCGGTCCAGTTCGGCGTCTCGCCGACGGCGCGGAGCGCGTCCGCCGCCGCATCCGCACGCGTGTCGAGATTCCTGATTTCACGCGCCGCCGCGACGAGATCGGCCATCTGTCGGGCGCGCTGCGCGATATGACCAACGCGCTCTACACGCGCATCGAAGCGATTGAGAGCTTCGCCGCCGATGTCGCGCACGAACTGCGCAATCCGCTCACCTCATTGCGCTCGGCGGTGGAGACATTGCCGCTGGCCAAGAATGATCAGAGCCGCAAGCGCCTGCTCGACGTGATCGAGCACGACGTGAAACGGCTCGACCGGCTCATCACCGACATCTCCGACGCAAGCCGACTCGACGCCGAATTGCAGCGGCAGGAAGCCGCGCCGATCGAGTTGCCGAAGCTGCTCGAGGCGCTGGTGAAGGCGGCCAACGAAGTGCGCATCAACGATGTCGGTGTCACGCTGAGTTTCGAAGGCGGTGCGCCGGCGAACTTCAAAGTGCCCGGCCACGACTCGCGCCTCGGCCAAGTGGTGAGCAACCTGCTCGACAATGCGCGCTCGTTCTCGCCCGAGGGCGGCGCCGTGCGCATCACTTGCCGCAAGCTCAAGAGCGACGTCGACATCGTCGTGGACGACGACGGCCCCGGCATCGGCCTGGATGCGCTGGAGAAGATCTTCGAGCGCTTCTACACCGACCGGCCCGAGCAGGGCTTCGGCCAGAACTCTGGTCTCGGCCTCTCGATCTCCAAGCAGATCGTCGAAGCGCATGGCGGCCGCATCTGGGCCGAGAACCGCGTCGCGGCCGGCGCCCCCGGAGCCGAGCCGCGCGTCGTCGGCGCGCGGTTCATCGTGCGTCTGCCGGCGATGTAGTCTCCGTCATTCCGGGGCGCCGGCGCAGCCGGCGAGCCCGGAATTCATATTCCGCTGTGCCGCGCTACTTGCGCAGGTGCCAATCACGACGACAGGGGCTATGGATTCCGGGCCCGCGCCTACGGCGCGTCCCGGAATGACGAATGAATAGCACCATCCACGCCTCGTCGGTCCTCGTCGGCCCCAGGGCCGTACTGATCCGCGGCCCGGCGGGTGCGGGAAAGTCGCGGCTCGCTTTCGACCTGATCGAGGCGGCCAACCGGGGCGCCCTGCCCTTCGCGCGGCTCGTCGCTGACGACCGCACCTTCGTCGAAGCGCACGCCGGCCGCCTGTTGGTAAGAGCCGCACCTGAGTTGGCCGGCATGCTCGAAATCCGCGGTCTGGGCATCCGGCGCCTCGCTTACGAGCCCACGGCCGTCGTCGGCCTGGTGGTGGACCTGGCCGCCGCCGCCGCCGCCCGCCTGCCGCCGCAAGCGGCTGAAACGACCGAGATTTCCGGCGTCGTTTTGCCTCGGCTCGCGGTCGCCTCCGGGATGCCGGCAATGCCAGTTGTCCTCGCGGCGCTGAGGACGCGACCAGTGAGCGATTGACCGGACACAGGAATTTGGAGTACCTCCGGCGCCCTCGATCCTGTCGAAGAATTAACCATAACGGGCCTAGGATCGTGCCCGCCGGTAATGGACCCTTTGAGCCTCTCGTGGCCACTCCTTCCCGCAGTGCAGCAGAGCGCCTATATAGCGAGGGAAGCCCTTGCAATGGGGCTCCGGATGGGCGTGAATGTTCGCCCTTTCGTGCGGCGCACCAAAAACAAGGCGCCCGCGAGGAGTTCGGAATGATCGGCCTCGTATTAGTGACCCACGGGCGACTCGCCACGGAGTTTCGCTCAGCCTTGGAGCACGTGGTGGGTCCGCAGCGTCAGATCGAGGCCATCACCATCGGCCCCGACGATGACGTGGAGCAGTGTCGGAAGAATATCCTCGACGCGGTCAAGCGCGTCGACAGCGGCGAGGGCGTCGCCATCCTCACCGACATGTTCGGCGGCACGCCCTCCAACCTCGCCATCTCGGTGATGAGCCAGCCCAAGGTCGAG
>DASXOK010000016.1:0-5099 GCA_036494425.1 Pseudolabrys sp. | reverse complement strand
CATCATCGCCCTGATTCCGCTGTCGCTGAAGGGCGTTGCCTTCCGCGCGATCGGCGCCGGGCCGCTGCTGCTTCGCAACTTGATGATCTACGGCGTCGGCGGCGTCATCATTCCGTTTATCGGCATCAAGGCCATCGACCTGGTGGTCACGGCTTTGCACCTTGCCTGAGGAGACAAGACCATGTTGAGAGAAATCCGTCCGGCAATCATCCTCCTGCTCGCGCTTGTAGCCATCACGGGCTTGGCTTACCCGCTCGTGATGACCGGCATCGCGGGCGTGATCTTCCCCGATCAGGCACAGGGCAGCTTGATCGACCGGGACGGCAAGGTCGTCGGCTCACGGCTGATCGGCCAGGAATTCGACGATGCAAAGTATTTCCACGGCCGTCCGTCCGCGACCACCGGCCCCGATCCGAAGGACCCGACCAAGACGGTGTCGCAGCCGTATAATGCCGCGAATTCGGGCGGCTCGAACCTCGGCCCGACAAGCAAGGCGCTGGCCGACCGGATCAAGGCCGATTACGACAAGCTGAAGGCGGAGAACCCGTCGGCACCGGTCCCGGTCGATCTGGTCACCACCTCCGGCAGCGGTCTTGATCCGAACATCTCGCCGGCGGCGGCGCTCTTCCAGGTGCCGCGTGTTGCGAAGGCCCGCAATTTGCCGGAAGATCGCGTCCGCCAGCTCGTGGAAGAACATATCCGCGGCCGATTGCTTGGCTTGATCGGCCAGCCGCGTGTGAATGTTCTGCTGCTCAATCTGGCATTGGACCAACTGGCGGCCAACAAGAGCGGCTGAATCGAGACGGCCTGAGGCATCTCATTCCTGATGGCGGAGCAACGACGCGACCCAGAGCAGCGGCCTTCGCCGGAAGCCTTGCTGGAGGCTGCCCGGCTCGAAGAAGGTTATGCCGGAAAGCTCCGCATCTTCGTCGGCGCGGCCCCCGGTGTCGGTAAGACCTACACGATGCTGGAGACCGCGCGGGCGCGGAAGAAGGACGGCGACGACATCGTCGTCGGCGTTGTCGAGACCCACGGCCGCAAGGAGACCGAGGCGCTGCTGGAAGGGCTCGAGGTCATCCCGCGCCGGCATGTCGAATACAGAGGCCGGACGCTGGAGGAGATGGACATCGATGCCATCGTCGCGCGCCGCCCGCGGATCGTGCTCATCGATGAGCTGGCGCACACCAATGCGCCGGGCAGCCGCCATCCCAAGCGCTATCTCGACGTCGAGGAGATCCTCAACAACGGCATCGACGTCTACACGACCGTCAATATCCAGCACATCGAAAGCCTCAACGACGTCGTCGCCCAGATCACACGCGTGCGTGTGCGCGAGACGGTGCCCGACGAGATCTTCGACCGCGCCGAGTCGGTCGAGCTGGTAGACCTTCCGCCGGGGGACCTGATCCAGCGCCTCAAGGAAGGCAAGGTCTATATCACGCAGCAGGCCGAGCGGGCGCTCGAGCATTTCTTCTCGCCGGCCAATCTGACGGCGCTGCGTGAGCTGGCGCTCCGCCGCACCGCGGAGCGGGTGGACGAGCAGCTTCTCACCGAGATGCAGGCGAAGGCGATCCCCGGCCCTTGGGCCGCGGGGGAGCGTATGCTCGTCTGCATCAGCGAGGATCCGCGTTCCGCGGGCCTCGTCCGCGCGACCCGGCGCGTGGCCGACCGGCTGCACGCACCGTGGACTGCGATGTATATCGAGACCGGCCGCAGCACGCGCCTCGACAACGAGGAGCGCGACCGGATCGCCGATACGCTGCGGCTGGCAATGAGCCTCGGCGGGGAGGCGGTCACGATCCCCGGCGGCAGCCGGCGCATCGCCGACGACCTTCTGGCTTATGCGCGGACCAACAACATCACCCAGATCGTGATCGGAAAATCGACACGGTCGCGCTGGTTCGAGATCCTGCATGGCTCGGTGGTACACGATCTCGTACGCCGCGCCGGCACCATCAGCGTGCATGTGATCGCCGGCGAGGAGATCGAAGGCGGCACCATTCCGAAGAAGACGGTGCGCGCTGCTGAGGGAGCCGGTTTCGATCCGCGGCCTTATGTCTTTTCGCTGGCCGCCGTCGGCGTTTCGCTTGGGATCGGCGAGATCATCCAGCCCTGGTTCGGCATCGAGAATGTCGATCTGGTCTTCTTGACCGGGATCGTCGCCGTCGCTGCGCGCTTCGGCCTCTGGCCGTCGCTGTTCGCCAGCGTCGTCGCTTCGCTCAGCTATAATTTCTTCTTCCTGCCGCCGCTTTATACGTTCACGATAGCCGATCCGAACAACGTCCTCGCCTTCGGCTTCTTCATCATCATGGCGGCGATCGTGTCGAACGTCGCCGCCCGCGTGCGCACACAGGCGGTCAGCGCCATGGCGCGGGCGCGCACGACCGAGTCGCTCTACTCGTTCAGCCGCAAGCTCGCCGGCGTCGGCACGCTCGACGATGTGCTCTGGGCGACGGCCTATCAGACGGCCATGATGCTGAAAGTGCGGGTCGTGCTGCTGTTGCCGCAGGAGGACAGCTCCATCGCGGTGGCCGCCGGCTATCCGCCGGAGGATATTCTCGACGAGGCCGACATCGCCGCGGCGAAATGGGCGTGGCAGGCCAACCGGCCGGCGGGGCGGGGCTCGGACACGCTGCCCGGAGCGAAGCGGCTGTTCCTGCCGATGCGCACGGGGCGCGGCGCCATCGGCGTGGTCGGCATCGACAGCGACAAGAGCGGCCCGCTGCTCACGCCGGACGAGCGGCGCCTGCTCGACGCGTTGATCGACCAGAGCGCGCTCGCCATCGAGCGTGTGCATCTTGTCGAGGACATGGACCGCGTCAAGCGCACCATCGAAACCGAGCACTTGCGCTCCGCGCTCTTGACATCGATATCGCATGACCTCAAGACGCCGCTCGCGGCGGTGCTCGGCGCCGCCGGAACGCTGCGCGATCTGTCGAGCATGCTCAGCGATGCGCAGAAGGCCGATCTCTTAGGGACCATCATCGACGAGTCCGAACGTCTCAATCGTTTCATCGCCAATCTGCTCGACATGACCAAGCTGGAGTCCGGTGCCATCGTTCCCAATGCGGCCTTGATCGATCCAAGCGAGATCGTCGGCAGCGCGCTGCGCCGCGCCGACAAGATCCTTGCCGGGCACACCGTCGAGCTGGACCTCGGCAGGAATCTGCCGATGCTGAAGCTCGATGCCGTCCTGTTCGAGCAGGTGCTGTTCAATCTGCTCGACAACGCCGCGAAATATTCGCCCGCCGGCTCGAAGATCCGCGTGCGCGGCTGGCGCGACCGCGAGTCCGTTTCCCTGGAGATCGCCGACGAAGGCGACGGCATCCCCGCCGGCGAGCTCGAGCACATCTTCGACAAGTTCTATCGCGTGCAGAAAGGCGATCAGGTGCGTGCCGGTACGGGACTGGGCCTCGCCATTTCGCGCGGCTTCATCGAGGCCATGGATGGCACGATCACCGCGTCCAACCGTGGCGACCGCTCCGGCGCGGTGTTCACCATCCGGCTGCCGATCCCGGCCGAGACGAAGCCCTTGGACACCGCCGCATGAGCGCAGGACGTCTTAAAATTCTGGTGATCGACGACGAGCCGCCGATCCGCAAGCTCTTGCGCATGGGCCTGAACACGCAAGGGTACGACGTCCTGGAGGCGTCCAACGGCAAGACCGGCATCGAAATGCTCACGCAGGAGCCGGACTTGATCATCCTCGATCTCGGCCTTCCCGACATCGAGGGCCTCGAGCTGCTGCGCACCATCCGCGGCCGCAAAGAAGGCGTGCCCGTCGTCGTGCTGTCCAGCCGCGGCGACGAGGCCGGGAAGGTCCAAGCCCTCGATCTCGGCGCCGACGATTACGTCACCAAGCCCTTCGGTATGGACGAGCTTCTCGCGCGCATGCGCGCCGCGCTGCGGCACCAGCTCCAAGTGCACGGCGAGCGACCGATCTTCCGCGTCGGCGATCTCTCCGTCGATCTCGTCAGGCGCATCGTCAAGGTATGCGACCAGGACGTGAAGCTCTCGCCGAAAGAGTACGACCTCCTGCGCGTGCTGGTGCAGCACGCCGGCAAGGTGCTCACGCACAAGTTCCTGCTCGGGGAGTTGTGGGACGACCTCACCGATGCGCAGTATCTGCGCGTCTATGTCCGCCAGCTCCGGCAGAAAATCGAGGCCGATCCGGAGCGTCCGCACTACGTGCTGACCGAGACGGGCATCGGATATCGCTTGCGTGCGCCCGATTGACGCGGCCGAGCGTTAACATCATCAAGCAATCAGGCCCGGGCGAAGCCATGACACTGTCCGATTTCCTTTCACCGTCCAACGTGCTGCTGCAAAAGCGCGCGGCGGACAGTCGCCAGCTCCTTCACGATCTGTCGCAGCGGGCCGCAGCCTGTCTTGGTCTGGACGAGGCCGCCATCGTCGCCGCGCTGCTCAAGCGCGAGGCGCTTGGCTCAACCGGCATGGGCAACGGTGTCGCCATCCCGCACGCTCGCCTCGCGCCAGTGAAGAAGCCATTCGGGCTTCTTGCCAGGCTCGACCAGCCCATCGACTTCGATGCCATCGATGGCCGGCCGGTCGACCTCGTCTTTGTCCTTCTATTGCCGGCGACCGGAGAGGGCGAGCAACTCGGCGCCCTCGCCTTGGTCGCGCGTAGACTGCGCATGCCGGAGGTTCTGGAGCGCCTGCGACGGGCCAGGAATACTCTCGAACTGCACGAAGTGGTCTGCGGTTAGCCGGGCTGGAGCCATGGCTGCGACCTGCAGGCGGACCCTGGGGCGGATATGGCGAAAAAAAGGCAGGTTCCCCGGAACCAATAGCCTGCTGCTGAATTACGCCTCTCGGTAGTGCTGTATTCGGGGGGAATTGGCGCTCAAAACCAGCGAAAGGCGTCTTTTAACAGCAGGAATCCGTAGTTTCGGGGGTTTTTCCGCCGGCTCGCCCTGTTGTCCGCCCGCTGTTTGAGTGACCGATCGTCTCCCACACGCTGCCAGTCAAGCCGCCCACGGGGGCGGCTCCCGGGAGACGGATAACATGGCACGTCAAGGTGAAGCCGGCAGGGCAGGGCGCAAGGCGCCGGCGCCGGTCGTTGCGGAGGCGCTCGCTCA
>DASXOK010000015.1:0-4115 GCA_036494425.1 Pseudolabrys sp. | reverse complement strand
GGATTTGCGCGGATCCATCTTCTCGCGCAAGGTGCGGAAGGCTTGGCGCGCCAGCAGATAACCGAGCCGCGCCGCCCAGGTGCGATTCATCGCCGCACGCAAATAGGTCGTGAGCTGCCGCGCCGTGCCTTCGGCGGTCTTGAGCGCGATATTGCCGGCAAAGCCTTCGGTGACGACGACGTCGACCGCGCCCTTGCCGATATCGTCGCCTTCGACGAAGCCGTGATAATCGAAATGCGGCACGCTGGTCTCACGCAAAATGCGTCCCGCCTCGCGCACCTGCTCCAGGCCCTTCACTTCCTCGACGCCGATATTCAGGAGGCCCACCGTCGGCCGCGGAATGTCGAACAGAACCCGCGCCATGGCGCTGCCCATCGCGGCGAGGTTGATGAGATGGTGCTCGTCGGCGCCGATGGAGGCGCCGACATCGAGCACGACCGATTCGCCCTTGAGTGTCGGCCAAAGGGCGGCGATGGCGGGGCGGTCGACGCCCTCCATCATCTTCAGATTGAAGCGCGCCATGGCCATCAGCGCGCCGGTGTTGCCGGCGGAGACGGCGACATCGGCCTCGCCTTTCTTCACCGCGTCGATGGCGAGCCACATCGATGACTTCCAGCGGCCATAGCGCAGCGCCTGGCTCGGCTTGTCGTCCATGCGGATGGCGACGTCAGTATGAATGACCTTGGCGTGCTCCTTCAGACGCGGCAGGCCGTCGAGCAGCGGCGCGATCAGCGCGCTGTCGCCGAACAAGAGATATTCGATGTCGGGGTGGCGCGTGAGCGAGATGTCAGCCCCGGGGAGGATGACCGACGCCCCGTGATCGCCGCCCATGGCGTCAAGCGCGATGCGAACCTTATCGGCCATGGATCGACCTTGGCGGCGTTGAAAGGGACGCCGGCGGCTCGGTCAGCGGGTTTCTCTTCACGGCCGCGACCATAGCCGCTCGGCCGGCGCAAACAAGCCGGTTTTGCCCCCACACCATACCTTCCCCACCGTTCACGTCTGGCCGCCGTCCGGCCGCTTCTTGAGCGCCGCCAAGGCGGCAAAGGGATGAGCGCCAGCCTCGTCAGCCTTCGGCGCGGCGAATTCCGCACCTGGTTTGCGTGGATATGGATCGACGCCGAGAACCAGAAATTCGGTCACGATCGCGCCGAGATCGACTTTGCCGTCGATCAAGGGCTCAGGCGGCTCGTCCGCACCGGCAAGGGCCGCGATCTCGATCTCCCCATCCGCAGCCTTTGCGCCTGCCGGCGGCGGAGCGAACAATACGTCGACCTCTTCGTCCAGGCTGGTTTCCATCGGCTCGAGCGTGACGACGCAGGTCTGCCCGACAAGAGCCGAGATCTGCCCGGACACGCGCACCCCCGCTCCGCGCCGGGTAAGATCGAACACGGCCGAGAGCCGTAGCACCTCGCGCACATTGGCGAGGGCGGCAAGCTGCGTCCGCGCCTCGGGCGGCGCCTCGATTTGCATATGCAGACCGGCATCGGGGATATCGGCCACCGCGACCGGCACGCTCCAGGGGCTATTGTCCATAACAGTCAGTCTTTTAGCAGACGCTTTTAATCGGCTACAGCAGGAATAGCGGCGGGATCCGGAAGGCGCAATGCGCCTTGAGCCACGGCGGCCGCGTCCTGGGCCGCCACCTCACGTACCGCTTCCCGCATATAGGCTGCAAGCCGGACCGCGGCAGCGGGTCCGGGCGGCGGGGCACCGTAGACATTGCGGGCCACCGTTTCGATCAGCTCCTCATCCCCCTTGGCCGCGAGCGCCGCCTGGTAGGCCTGGGCCCGGCCGTAGAAGGCTTCACCCATGCGCCGCATCTCCTTCGGCACTTTGAGATCGCTGATGCCGATTTCCCGCAAATTGTCGTCCATGTCGGCACAGAAATGGTCGAACAACCCCTGCCCCGCCTCGCGCTGGCCCGGATCCCGCATCAGACGGTCGAGAACCAAAGCAAGATGCAGCACGATCAGATCGAATCGGCCATTAACCGTGTCGGGGACAGCATAGTCGCGGTAAAAGCACGGCATTCGCGCCTGCGCCACGATCATGCCATACAGGGTCGAAATGGTGTCGGGCCGCCGGTTCCGGCGGAACAGGGGAAAGATCATCGTGCGGGTTCGGGGGTTGATTGCGGCTTGCCGCCCGGTACGTCAACGCCCGCACCGATGCAAGACGTAAAATGAGGGTGCCGCATTTGGGGATCACTATCATTCACCGCCATAAACGCGGCGCGCGTTTCGCGCTGGCGCTGGCCGGCGCTCTCGCACTCGCGAGCTGCGGCAGCATGACCGAAACGCTCCAGCGTGGCTACGTGCTGCCGGAGGGCGCGCTCGAGCAGATTCCGATCGGCGCCACGCAAGAACAGGTGCTGATCGTGCTCGGCACGCCGTCGACCGTCGCCACGGTGAACGGCGAAGCGTTCTATTACATCTCGCAGAAGGCGCAGCGCAAAGCCGCCTTCATGCCCTATGAGACCGTCGATCAGCGCGTGATCGCCGTCTACTTCGACAAGGACCGCAAGGTCACGCGGCTCGCCAACTACGGCCTGAAGGACGGCAGGGTGTTCGACTTCCTGTCGCAGACCACGCCGACCGGCGGTGCCGAGCTCAGCTACCTGCGCAACATCTTCAAGAACATCGGCGTCGGCATGATCCACCAATAATTGCCTTGCGCCGCAGAAGCGGAAGGGCCCGCGCATGACGCGGGCCCTTTGTTTTTGCGTGATCGCTATCGCCATTCAGTGCGCGAGGATCGCCAGCAGCAAAAGCGCCACGATGTTGGTGATCTTGATCATCGGGTTCACCGCCGGGCCCGCCGTGTCCTTGTAGGGGTCGCCGACGGTGTCGCCGGTCACCGCGGCCTTATGGGCGTCGGAGCCCTTGCCGCCGTAGTGGCCGTCCTCGATGTACTTCTTGGCGTTGTCCCAGGCGCCGCCGCCGGAGGTCATGGAGATGGCGACGAACAGGCCGGTGACGATGACGCCGAGCAGCATGGCGCCGAGCGCCGAGAAGCCGGCCGATTTGCCCGCCGCCCCGCCGCCCGCGATCAGATAGATCACGAAGTAGACGACGATCGGCGACAGCACCGGCAGCAGCGACGGGACGATCATCTCCTTGATCGCTGCCTTGGTGAGCATGTCCACCGCGCGGCCATAGTCGGGCTTCGAGGTGCCCTTCATGATGCCCGGGTTCTCGCGGAACTGACGCCGCACTTCTTCAACGATCGCGCTCGCCGCGCGGCCGACCGCGGTCATGCCCATCGAACCGAACAGATAGGGCAAGAGGCCGCCGAACAGGAGGCCGACGACCACGTAGGGGTTGGTCAGGGCGAAGTCGAGATGGATGCCCTGGAAGTACGGATGTGTCGCCGACTGACTTGTGAAGTAGGTCAGGTCCTGGTTATAGGCCGCGAACAGCACCAGCGCGCCGAGGCCCGCCGAACCGATGGCGTAGCCCTTGGTGATCGCCTTGGTGGTGTTGCCGACGGCGTCGAGCGCATCGGTGGACTTGCGCACTTCCTTCGGCAGGCCGGCCATTTCGGCAATGCCGCCGGCATTGTCGGTGACCGGGCCGAAGGCGTCGAGCGCAACGATCATGCCGGCGAGCGCCAGCATCGTCGTCACCGCGATGGCGATGCCGAACAGTCCCGCCAAGTTATACGAGATCAGGATGCCGGCGATGATGACGATCGCGGGCAGCGCCGTCGCCTCCATCGAGATGGCGAGCCCCTGGATCACGTTGGTGCCGTGGCCGGTCACCGAGGCGGCGGCGATCGACTTCACCGGGCGATAATCGGTGCCGGTGTAGTACTCGGTGATCCAGATGATCAGGCCGGTGACGGCAAGGCCGACGATGCCGCAGACGAACAGCGTCATGCCGGTGTAAGTCTGGCCGTCGAGTGCACCGAAGCCGTGCGGCAGCAGCAGTTGGATCACCACGCCGATGCCGATCAGCGACAGCACGCCGGTGACGATCAGACCCTTGTAGAGCGCGCCCATGATCGATTGCGACGCACCCAGTTTCACGAAGAAGGTGCCGATGATCGAGGTGATGATGCAGATGCCGCCGATGGCGAGCGGCAGGGTCATCATTTGAGTGAGGATCGGCGTA
>DASXOK010000014.1:0-2531 GCA_036494425.1 Pseudolabrys sp. | reverse complement strand
TCGCCGCGCACTTCCCAGCTCTCCAGCCGATTCATGAAGCTCATGCCGAGCAGGTTGTTCTTGAGCTGCCCCGGCTGCGCGACCAGGGCCGGCACGGCGTGTTCGGTCAGGCTGCCGACCGCGAGGCGGTCGAGCGTCACCGGCGCCGCGCGCGTGCGGCCGTTGGCGGTGTCGACATTGATCGAATAATTCAGCACTTCGATCGGCAGGCCCGCGGCCTTGGCAGCGTCCTGGGTGAGCACGACCGAGGTCGCGCCGGTGTCGAGCACCATGGCCACCCGCGCGCCGTTAATATGCGCGGCGACGGCGAAATCGCCGCTATTGGCCCGCACGACCTCCACATCGCGGCCATGGCTGGCGACGTGGCCCGGCATCAGCTCGGCGATGACGCGGTCGGCGGATTCGCGCAGCTCGAGCCGATAGCTGTAGCCGACCACGAGTAATAGTCCGATGACGCCCCAGAAGGTGAGGGCTTCCAGCACGCGCGACAGGTTCTCGCGGAACGTGGCGAGCACTAGCCCGCCGGCGCAAACTATGAGCGCGACCTTCAACATGACCGCGCTCGCGTCGTGGCGCAGCAGGCCGGTGATGGCGTCTTGTTCGCTGCTCGCGATCAAGGCCGCGAGCGACAAGGCGACGCCGAAGACGAGCGACCAGGTCAGACGACGGCTCACGGTGTCACCCTGCCGCGGCGCGAGCTTCGGCCGGCACGTATCCGGCGAGCCGCGCGGGCAATTCGCCCATCACGCGCGTGCGATCGGCGGCGCTCATCGCTGCCCAGCCGGCGATTTCGTCGATGGTGCGTCCGCAGCCAAGGCAGAGGCTGGAGCGGGCATCGAGGGTACAGATTTTGACACAGGGAGTTTCGATCATCGCCGGTCTCAGGCCAAAATTCTCAGCGACCATAAATAGCGGGACGGGGAACGCAATCGCGCGATTGTCGCAAGCAGGCCTGCTCATGTCCCGACCCGGAACAGCGGCCTTCGGCTCAGGCGGCGCTTCTCCTCGGGGCTGAGGACCGGCTCGCCGGGCGCGGGCGGGGTGATCGGCGGGGCCGTCTCTTCCATCATGGGCGCCATGGCTGCCACCACGCGCTCCGGCGGGAATGTGACGATCACCTCGGTGCCGATGCGCAGCTTGGATTTCAGCGTGAAGGTGCCGCCATGCATGTCGATCAGGCTCTTGGCGATCGGCAGCCCGAGGCCTGCGCCTTGCTCGGCCGACTTGATCGAATTGGAGCCCTGTCCGAACGAGGCCAGCACGATCGGGATTTCATCTTCGGCGATGCCCGAACCGGTGTCCTTGACGCTGATATATTGGCCGCCCGAGGCGGTCCAGCCGACCTTGAGCCAGATCTCGCCGCCTTGCGGGGTGAACTTGATCGAGTTCGACAACAGGTTGAGCACGATCTGGCGGACGGCGCGCTCGTCCCCCCAGACCCGCGGCATGCCCTGCTCGAACACCTCTTGAATGGCGATGTCCTTGCTCGATGCGCGCAGTTTCAACAGATGGTGACAGTCGGCGACGACATTGACCACCGACACCGCTTCCTCGTTGAGCTCGTAGCGCCCCGCTTCGATGCGTGAGAGGTCGAGGATCTCGTTGATGAGATTGAGCAGGTGCACGCCGGAATTATGGATGTCGGCGGAATACTCCTTGTAAACCGGCACCGCATGTCCGCCGAAAATCTCGCTGTTCATCACCTCGGAAAAGCCGAGGATGGCGTTGAGCGGCGTGCGCAATTCATGGCTCATCTGCGCCAGGAAGCGCGACTTGGCGACATTGGCGGACTCGGCGCGATGCCGCGCCTCGTCTGAAATCGACTTGGCCTGTTCGAGCTCGCCGATCAGCGCGTCCTTTTCGGCGCGCGCCTCGAGCGTCGCGAGCGTGGTCGAATGCAGGCGATGGGCAAGCAGCGCGAAGTAACCTTCGGCCGCGACCGCAAGCGCCGCCAGCACGTAATTGTCGAAACTGCCGCGCAGCAGGAAGTTCAGCGCGATCGCCACCGTCACCGGCACGGTCGCCGCGAGGGCCGCGATCGGCAGATTGGCCGCGAGCATGCTGGAGACCGCGATCACCAGCAGCATCAGGAACATCATCACGGTGTCGGAGACCGAGGACAGCGCCGGATGGATCAGGATCGCCATCCAGCCGAGGCCATAGAGCAGGTCGCGCAGCACGAAGCGCGTTCGCCAAGTTCTGGTCGTCGTGACGTTGGCCGGCTCGGCCAGGAAACGGACACAGGTGTGCATGATCGCGGCGTGGATGCAGAGCATGCCGCAGGTCCAGGTGGCGGCCAGGATCGGCTCCATCGAGAAGCCGAACAACAGGCCGGTCGAGGCGACCAGCAGCATCACCACATAGGATGCGGAGATGCGGGTCTGGGCGTATTGCCGGAGCAGTTCGCGGTCGAACGCCGGCCGGGTTCCGCTGGTCGACGTTAACCTGTCGCGCGCCTCGCGCACCCGCTGCGCCGCGACGCGGCGGCTGCTCACGGGAGCGGCCTTTTGCGGCTCGGCCGGAAGCTGGAC
>DASXOK010000013.1:0-21867 GCA_036494425.1 Pseudolabrys sp. | reverse complement strand
TGCCGGGCCCGATATACACACCGGGCGGCCTGTCGAAGACGATCTTGACAGGGACGCGCTGAACGACCTTCACGTAATTGCCGGTGGCGTTCTCGGCCGGAAGCAGGCTGAAGACCGTTCCGCTCCCGGCCTGAATGCTGTTGACGTGGGCTGCGAATGTGCGTCCCGGATAGGCATCGATCGTGACCGCGACCGGTTGTCCTGGCCGCATGTCGGTGAGCTGCGTCTCCTTAAAATTCGCCGTGACCCACATGTCGCGCGGAACGAACATCATCAAAGCCTGTCCGACCTGCGCATAGCCACCTTTCGCGGCCGTCAGCTTGGTGACGCGGCCGGCGACGGGCGCCGTGATGGTCGTTCGCGACAGGTTCGTTTCGGCTTGTTGTTGGGAGGCGCGGGCCTGCTCGAGCTGACCATCGGCGCCTTGGATCTGAGCCTCGAGAACGGAGATCTGTTTTTTCGCTGCTTCGAGAGCGGCTTGATTGGCGAGAAGGGTGGCCTGCGCCTGCTGCAGATTGGAGAAGTCCTGTTGGGCCTGCTCGACGGTCCCGGACTGTCTTTGTGCGAGCCCTTGATAGCGGGCGTACTGCTGTTGCGCAAAAGTGAGTGCGGCTTGCGCGAGATCGACCTGCTGCGTGGCCTGGCCGATATGCGCCTGTTGTTCGCCGAGTTGCGCCTGGTCATTGGCAATGCTGGCGTTGGCCTGGTCGACCTGAGCCTTGGCCTGATTGAGGCTCGCCAGATAGTCGCGGTTGTCGATGCGGGCGAGAACAGTGCCGACCTCGACGAGTTGGTTGTCGGTGACCGGCACATTGACGATTGCGCCGTTGACCTGGGAGCTGATGGTGACCGGCCGCGAGTCGATGAAGGCGTCGTCGGTGGTTTCATAGGCCAGGGAGGCAATGTACCACCGCGTGGCCACGGCGAGGACGATGACGATCAATAATGCTACCGCGGCCAGCAACCACGGGCGCCGTCGCAACAGATTGCGGCGTTTCGGTTCGCGCTTTTTCTGTCCATCCGGGACCGGGGAGGGAGCGTCGCCAGCGGGAGCGGATTGATCCGACTTGGCAGGAGCGGAGCCCTCTTGCAGTTTAGTCGAGTCGCTCGTCAGATCGGCAGTCGTAGCCTCGCTCATCGCTTCCGCTCCGTTGACGAACCGTGGAACACCGCGGTTCAGCTTCCGGATGCGTCACGCGCCGTCCGCCTCCTGCTTATTTCGCCGGCATACCAATTGGATACAGCGTATGTAGTGGCGACTCTTTTCGCGGCTTGTTTACGATTGCGCTGCTTGGCCCGTCATTGCCATTCCGGCAGGCTCCTTCTCGACCTGAGACTTTAGGTGCGGCCTTCATTTCGAGGCCGCAGCTCCGGTGTCACCGCAAAGCCATAGGCCCGCCGTCTCGTCACTTCTTCTTGATGGCGCAAACCTTTAGCCGCGCAGGTTCCGGCAGGGCCGACCGTTTCTTGCCTGTCGCCGCGAATTCCGAAGGCTCAGCAGCAACCTACCGGGTATGCAGCAGCCTTTATGGTGCGGTGCAACAAGAAATGTTCTCGGACGGGGTCAGGCGTGCTAGATACGCACCGCACTTAGGAGCTCCCACGGCATGATCGGAATTGTAAGCATCGCATTGCGGCGACCCTATACGTTCGTCGTCCTGGCGCTGCTCATTCTGATCATCGGCCCGCTGGCGGCGCTCAGGACCCCCGTCGACATCTTCCCCGACATCAGGATCCCGGTCGTCGCGGTCATCTGGCAATTCACCGGCTTGCAGCCGGACGGAATGACCGGCCGCGTGGTCACGCCCTATGAGCGGGCGCTCACGACGACGGTAAATGACATCGAGCACATCGAGGCGACCTCGTACAATGGCGTCGGCATCATCAAGATCTTCTTCCAACCGAACGTCGACGTCCGTCTGGCGAATGCACAGGTCACGGCGGTCTCCCAGACGATGCTCAAGCAGATGCCGGCCGGCTCCACGCCGCCGTTGATCCTCAATTACAGCGCTTCCACGGTTCCGATCATCCAGGTCGCGCTATCCGGTTCCGGCATGTCGGAGCAGCAACTCGCCGACCTCGGGCTCAACGTGGTGCGTACGCCGCTGGTGACGGTCCCCGGCGCTGCTATTCCGTACCCCTATGGCGGCAAGTCGAGGCAGGTCCAGATCGATCTCGATTCGACGGCGATGCAGGCGCGCGGCCTGTCGGGCCAGGACGTCGCCAACGCACTGGCGGCGCAAAACCTGATCACGCCGGTGGGAACGGAGAAGATCGGCTCTTTCGAGTATCCGATCCAGCTCAACAATTCGCCGACGGCGATCACGGATCTCGGCAATCTGCCGATCAAGAGCGTGAACGGCGCGATGGTCTATATCCGCGACGTCGCCCACGTGCGCGACGGCAATCCGCCGCAGACGAACATCGTGCATGTCGACGGCAATAGATCGGTGCTGATGTCGGTGCTGAAGGCCGGCTCGGTGTCGACGTTGGACATCATCGCCGGCGTCAAGGACAAGGTGGAGCAACTCAAGGCGATCGTGCCCAGTTCGCTCCAAATCAAGCTCATTGGCGATCAGTCGGTGTTCGTCCGCGGTGCGGTCAGCGGGGTTGTCCGCGAAGGCGTTATTGCGGCGGCGCTGACGAGCATCATGATCCTGGTCTTCCTCGGGAGTTGGCGCTCCACCGTCATCATCGCGACGTCAATTCCGCTGTCCGTTCTCGGCGCGATCGCGGTGCTCTCCGCCCTGGGCGAGACACTCAACGTCATGACGCTGGGCGGTCTTGCTCTCGCGGTCGGCATCCTCGTCGACGACGCCACGGTGACGATCGAGAACATCAACTGGCACCTCGAGCAGGGCAAGCAGGTCGAGCCCGCCATTCTCGACGGCGCGGCGCAGATCGTGACGCCGGCCTTCGTGTCGCTCTTGTGCATCTGCATCGTTTTCGTGCCGATGTACTTCCTCCAGGGCGTCGCCCGGTTCCTGTTCGTGCCGATGGCGGAAGCGGTGATGGCGGCGATGGTCTGCTCGTTCATCCTGTCGCGCACGCTGGTGCCGACGATGGCGAACTATCTCTTGCATCCGCATGCGCCGCACACCGGCATGCACGGCCACGATGGCCCGCTGCCGCCCTCGCGCAATCCGCTGGTGCGTTTTCAGCGGGCCTTCGAGGCCGGGTTCGAGCGCGTCCGGGCCGTCTACTTCGAACTTCTGACGCTGGCGATCGGACACCGCAAAGTGTTCGTGACGGGCTTCCTCGTCTTCGTATTCGCCTCGTTCGCCCTGGCCCCGTTTCTCGGCCGCGATTTCTTCCCCGCCGTCGACGCAGGGCAGATCCTCATCCATGCGCGTGCTCAGGTCGGAACGCGCGTCGAGGAAACCGCCAACCGCTTTGCCGATATCGAGAAAGCGATCCGGCAGATCATTCCGCCGGACCAGCTTGACACGATGGTCGACAACATCGGCTTCCCGGTCAGCGGCATCAACATGGCCTACAACAACACCGGCACAATCGGGGCGCAGGATGGCGACATCCAGATCAAGCTCAGCGAAGATCATCGCCCGACGGCCGACTATGTGCGCACCCTGCGCGAGGAATTGCCCGCGCGGTTCCCCGGTACGACCTTCTCGTTCCTGCCGGCCGATATCGTCAGTCAGATCCTGAATTTCGGCTCGCCCGCGCCGATCGACCTGCAGGTTCGCGGTCCCGACGTCAAGGCGAACGACGCCTATGCGCAGAAGCTGTTGAGCCACCTGCGCCACGTGCCGGGCCTCGTCGATGCCCGCGTTCAGCAGTCGCTCAACAGCCCCGGGTTCAATGTCGACGTCGACCGCACGCGAGCGCAATATGTCGGGCTTACCGAGCGCGACGTGACCAACAGCCTCGTCGTTAACCTGGCCGGATCGAGCCAGGTCGCGCCGACTTATTGGCTCGATCCGAATAACGGCGTGTCCTATCCGATCGTGATGCAGACGCCGCAGTACGGGATCGACTCGTTGACTTCGCTGAATAGCCTGCCGATCACCGGCGCGAACGGGTCGTCGCAGGTGCTTGGCGCTGTCGCCAACGTGACACGCGCGCCGCAAAGCGCGGTCGTATCCCAATACAACATCATGCCGATGATTCAGATCTACGGCACAACGCAAGGGCGCGATCTCGGCGCCGTTGCCGCGGACGTGCAAAAGATCGTCGACGAGACCAAGCAAGCTTTGCCTAAGGGCGCGAACGTGGTGCTGCTCGGGCAGGTGCAGACGATGAACAGCGCCTTCTCCGGGCTTCTCTTCGGTCTGGTCGGCGCGATCGTGCTCATCTATCTGCTTATCGTGGTCAACTTCCAGTCCTGGGCCGATCCCTTCGTGATCGTCACGGCCTTGCCGGCGGCGCTCGCCGGCATCATCTGGATGCTGTTCGGGACGCATACCACGCTGTCAGTTCCCGCGCTTACCGGCGCGATCATGTGCATGGGCGTCGCAACGGCAAACAGCGTGCTCGTGATCAGTTTCGCGCGCGAACGCCTCGAAGAACTCCGTGATCCGGTGAAAGCCGCATTGGAAGCAGGTTTCGTGCGTTTCCGCCCGGTCTTGATGACCGCTTCCGCCATGATCATCGGCATGGCGCCGATGGCGCTCGGCCTCGGCGAAGGCGGCGAGCAGAATGCCCCGCTCGGACGCGCCGTCGTTGGTGGCCTGATTTTTGCCACGGTCGCGACCCTGCTGTTCGTGCCCGTCGTCTTCAGCATCTTTCACGCCCGCGATGCGGAGAAGAAAGCCCCCGCCTCGGTGCTCGGAGAACCCCATGTCGCCTGAGCTCGAAAAGCCAAAATTGTCGCGCGGGAATCTGCGTTTCGCCGGAGCTACGGCCGTTGTCGTGCTGGCGGCCGTCGTCGTGATGGGCATCACCAGCCGTAGAGCCGCCGATGCGAGTTTGAGCGAATGGACTGAAAAGCAGGCCGTGCCCGTCGTCGCGGTTGCAACGCCCGACACGCGCGGCCAACACGCGGCGATTGAGCTTCCCGGCCGATTGGAGGCCTATACGCAAGCGCAAATCTATGCGCGCGTCAGCGGCTACATCAAAAACTGGAATGCCGATATCGGAACGCCGGTGAAGGCGGGGCAGCTCCTGGCCGAGATCGACGCGCCCGACCTCGATCAACAGATCATGCAGGCGCAGGCCGATCTTGCCAGCGCTCAGGCCAATGTGAAGCTTTCCAAAGCGACGCTCGAGCGCGGACAATCGCTGATCACGTCCGAAGCGATATCGAAATCGGATCTCGATACAAGGGCGGCCGATTTCGGCAATAAGCAGGGCTTGGTGAGCTCGGCGCAGGCCAATCTCGACCGTCTGCGTGTGTTGGAAAAATACAAGAGCATCAAGGCGCCGTTCGATGGTTTGGTCACGGCGCGTGCGACGGATGTCGGCGCTCTGATCAATGCCGGCAATGGAGGCGGGACGCCGCTCTTCATCGTGTCCGAGGTCAAACGGCTGCGCGTCTATGTCAATGTGCCGCAGATCTACGTGCCGCAGATCAAGCTCGGTACGAAGGCAAAGCTGTCGGTGCCTGAATACGCCGGCAGGACCTTTCCGGCGACGGTCGAAGCCTCGGCGCAGGCCGTGGATGTCGCGTCGGGGACGACGCGCATGCAACTCGTCGTCGACAACTCGGCCGGCCAACTGATGACGGGTGCCTACGCCAATGTGCATCTCGAACTCACTGCGCCCGAGACCGCAGTGAATGTGCCGGCCAGCGCGCTGATTTTCGACAAAGACGGCCTGCGCGTCGCGACGGTCGATGCCAATAACCGGGTTGTTCTCAAGCAGGTTACGGTAGCCCGCGATCTCGGCAGGCAGATCGAACTCGCGTCGGGCATCACGCCCGACGATCGCGTGATCACCAGCCCGCCCGACGGGATTGCCTCGGGCGACGTGGTGCGCATTGCCGGCCAGACCGGCCCGCTCGGCGGCGCCCCGACGGCGTCGGCCGATCCGGCCAAGCCGAAGGGCTAGTTCTCGCTTTAGCTTTGCTGCCCAAATTTGTCCCGCCGCGCCTCCGCCACGTGCGGCGACGCGACGCGGATGCGCTGGCCGCAACGGACGCACCGGAACCCGCCTTCGCCCGAGCCGTTGAGTCCGCTGGGGCAAAGCGTGGAGTATGCGTGATGGCGCCGCGAGCGTATTGGAAAGGCTACCTGAGGCTGTCGCTGGTCTCGTGCCCGATTCAACTGTTCCCGGCGGCCTCCGAGCGCGAAAAAGTGCGCTTCCACCAGATCAACAAGAACACCGGCAATCGCATCCGCTACATGAAGGTGGACGCTGATACCGGCGACGAGGTGTCGTCGGACGACATCGTGAAGGGCTACGAGGTGTCTAAGGGCGAGTACATCGAGCTCGAGCCCGAGGAATTGGACGCGGTCGAGATCGAAGGCAGCCGCATGATCGACATCGACGAGTTCGTGCCGAAGTCGGAAATCGACGAGTTGTTCCTGGCCAATCCCTATTACATCGTACCGGACGGCGAGGTCGGCGCGCAGGCCTTTGCGGTGATCCGCGAGGCGATCAAGAAGGAAGGCATGGTCGCGCTCGGCAAAGTCGTGTTCACCAATCGCGAGCACGTCATCGCGCTGGAGCCGCGCGGCAAGGGGCTGGTCGGCATCACAGTGCGCTACCCTTACGAAGTGCGCGACGAGAAGGACTATTTCGACGACATCCCTGACGAGAGCGTGCCCAAGGACATGCTCGAATTGGCGACGCACATCGTCCACAGCAAGGCTGGGCACTTCAAGCCGGACAAGTTCGAGGACAAGTACGAGAGCGCGCTCAAGGCGATCATCAAGCGCAAGCAGCACGGCGAGAAGATCGAAGCGCCGAAGGACAAGGAGCCGGCCAAGGTCATCGATCTCATGGAAGCCTTGCGCCGCAGCGCCAAGGGGGCACCCGCGCCGGCGCGCCGCAATGCGCGCACGGCCACGCGCCGCACCGCTAAGAAATCCTCCCGTGCCACCACCCGGCATCGCAAGGCGGGGTGAAGCCTTGCCGCTTGCGCGCTTATTCCTCCCCTGAAAGGGGAGAGTTCGTCCTCCGAAGCGGAGGCAAGGCGGACGGGGGTGGGGTCCGCGTTTATCGCACACGCCCCCGCCCGCCGCCTTCGGCGGCACCCTCCTCGCAAGCGGGGAGGGATAAGAAAAAAACGTGGTGCGGCAGGGCCTTAGAGCGAGCATAACTTTATTCCTATAGGACTATTGACCGTTCATCCATTTCAAGATTATAGTCCGTCCCATCCCGCCCCGATTGCGAGGGGTGTCTGATCAGCGTCTCCAGACGCGGGGCGGGGAGCGGTGGCCGGGGGGAAGCGTCGGAGATGCGGCGCTAAGTTTTCCCCTGCGGCGGTCCAAGCCGCTTCGTCCCGGCGCGCCAACCGCGCGCACAGGGGCCCGGAACTGACGGCGGCGTTTGACACGGTCAGATGTGCCAAGCGTCGCGCGGGCCCCGCCAGCGGTGGAAAGGCGCCTCACCTTCGAAAGAGGCGGCGCCTGAAAGGTCAGTCCACCGGGGGCGATGCGGAGCAAGCCTAGAAACACCGCGCGCGGGACGCCTTGGGTCTGGCGGACTTGCGGCACGATCAGACTTCGACAAGCCTCGATGTCGCGAGGCGTCGAGGTCCGTGGGTCCTTCGGGACCTTTGGCGTCCCGCGCGCCCTCGCATTGTTCTTTTGGGGCAGCGTGGAAGGTTGGAATGCAGGCGCACCCGGCGCCTTCCAAAGAATACGGGCGGCGGAGCGTTGGCTTGCTTCCCTCGCCCCGCGTAGCGGGGAGAGGGAAGAAGCTACACCCCCAACAACCCCGCGATCGCTTCCACCGCCAAAGTCGGCGCGAGCTTGCCGGCGGCGACTCGCGCCTCGGCGGCTTTGACTTTCGCGCGCACGGAGGGATCGCTGCGCAGCCGCGCGGAGAGGCGCTCCTCGAGCATCGTCCACATCCACTTCACCTGCTGCTCGCGCCGCCGCTCGGCAAGCTCGCCCGACGCCGTCATCTTCTCCTTGTGCGAGAGCACCTGCGCCCACAGTTCGGCGACGCCGTCGCCGGTGAGCGCCGAGTAGGTGACGACCGGCGGCGACCAGGTCGCCGAGCGCGGCGCCAAAATGTGCAGCGCCGCCTTGTATTCGCCGGCCGCGGCGCGCGCGCGCGGGCTGTTGTCGCCATCGGCTTTGTTGACCGCGATCATGTCGGCGAACTCGACGATGCCTTTCTTGATGCCCTGCAATTCGTCGCCACCGCCGGCCACCATCAGCACCAGGAAAAAGTCGGTCATGTCGGCGACCGCCGTCTCCGACTGGCCGACGCCGACGGTCTCGACCAGGATCACGTCGTAGCCGGCCGCCTCGCAGACGAGCATCGTCTCGCGCGTCTTGGCGGCGACGCCGCCGAGCGTACCGGAGGAGGGCGAGGGGCGGATGAAGGCGTTCGGATCGTTGACCAGCCGCGCCATGCGCGTCTTGTCGCCGAGGATCGAGCCGCCGGTGCGCGTCGAGGAGGGGTCGACCGCCAGCACCGCCACCTTATGGCCGAGGCCGGTCAAGTAAGTGCCGAGCGCATCGATGGTCGTCGACTTGCCCGTCCCCGGCGCCCCGGTGATGCCCAGCCGCACCGCCCTGCCGGTGAGCGGCAGAAGCTCCTGCACCAGCCGGTGCGCGTTGTTGCGATGATCGGCGCGCTTGCTCTCGATCAGCGTGATCGCCCGCGCCACCGTCGCGCGGTCGCCGGCGCGGATGTTGGCGGCGAGAGGGGATGGAGACCGCAGTGTCACGGCTCTACCACGCGAACAGTGGAATATTGAGCTCGGCCGCTACCTTCCGCATCTTCTGGTCCAGCGTCAGGAGCATCGCTTGACGGATTTGCGCCGCGTGCACGTAGGCTGCGTCATAGTAAGTCAGGCCGGTGCTCAAGGCACAATGTGCGATCGCGGCCACTTCTTCAAAGCTTGGCGTGGGAGCTGGCTCAATACCAAATCGATTGAGCCGCTCAATCATTTTATCGATGTCTGAGGCTTTCAAGCGCCCTCGGCGCGTATTGACGACCAAAGAATTTCCGACTTCAGCCGCCCAGTGGCTCGGCGCGACGAGTTGCTCTTCACTGAGGCGATAGAGTTGGTCGGTGACAGCGAGCACGTCATTTTCGTTTAAGAGCAGGGCTATCGTCGCCGACGCATCGATGACGATCAGTGCCGGCCCTCATTGATCCACGACTTGATCTCTTCTGGGGTCGCGTTGATCTTCAGCTCATTAGCCTGGGCGCGGATCTCCTTCAGCGCTTTCAGACGCTTCGCGATCTGGTCTTCTGTCAATTCCGGCTGCGCGGGCACGAGCTTCGCAACAGGCTTGCCATGGCGCGTGATGACGACCGAGCCGCCCTTCTCGACCTCTTCGACGAGAGCCGACAAGTTGGTTTTCGCCTCGAATATACCGACGTGTTTCATCGGACAAATGTAGTAAATCTAGCTAGACTAGTCTAGCTAGATTTACTCCGCCGCCTCTTGGCTGTGCCCCAGGCGCTTGTTGAGTGACTTCAACAGCTTCTCGGCCGCTTCCGCGATCACCGTGCCGGGCGGGAAGATCGCCTCGGCGCCGGCCTTCGTCAGTGCGTCGTAGTCCTGCGGCGGCACGACGCCGCCAACGACGATCATAATGTCCTCGCGGCCCTGCTTCGCCAGTTCGGCCTTCAGCTCCGGCACCAGCGTCAGATGCGCGGCGGCCAACGAAGAGACGCCGAGCACGTGCACGTCGTTCTCGACCGCCTGCCGTGCGGCCTCCGATGGCGTCGCGAACAAGGGCCCGATGTCGACGTCGAAGCCGAGGTCCGCGAAGGCCGACGCGATCACCTTCTGGCCGCGGTCGTGGCCGTCCTGGCCGATCTTGGCGACGAGCAGGCGCGGGCGGCGTCCTTCGGCGGCCTCGAAAGCCTCGACCGCATCGCGCACCCGTTCGACGGCGCCGGTCATGCCGACCTCCCGCTTGTAGACGCCCGTGATGGCCTTGATCTCCGCGCGATGCCGTCCATACACCTTCTCCAGAGCCGCCGAAATCTCGCCGACCGTGGCCTTGGCGCGCGCCGCATCGACCGCGAGCCCGAGCAGATTGCCGTTGCCGCGGTCCGCTGCGCGGGTGAGCGCATCGAGCGCCTCCTGCAATGCCGCCGGATCGCGCTCGGCTTTCAGCCGCGCGAGCTTGTCGAGCTGCATAGTGCGCACGGCGGTGTTATCGACCTTGAGCACGTCGATCGGCGCTTCGTCGGTCGGCTGATACTTGTTCACGCCGATGACCGACTGATGGCCGGAATCGATGCGTGCCTGCGTCTTAGCGGCGGCCTCCTCGATGCGCAGCTTGGGGATGCCGGCTTCGATCGCCTTGGCCATGCCGCCGAGGCCTTCAACTTCTTCGATATGGCCCCAGGCCTTGCGCGCCAGCTCGTAGGTAAGCCGCTCGACGTAATAAGAGCCGCCCCAGGGATCGACGATGCGCGTCGCGCCGGCCTCCTGTTGCAGCACAATCTGCGTGTTACGCGCTATGCGCGCGGAGAAGTCGGTCGGCAGCGCCAGCGCCTCGTCGAGCGCGTTGGTGTGCAGCGATTGCGTCTGCCCTTGTGTCGCCGCCATCGCCTCGATCATCGTGCGCGCGACGTTGTTGAACACGTCCTGCGCGGCCAGCGACCAGCCTGACGTCTGGCTATGCGTGCGCAGCGACGGCGAGCGCGCGTCCTCCGGCTTGAACGGTTTCATCAGCTTCGCCCAGATCATGCGCGCGGCGCGCAGCTTGGCGATCTCCATGAAGTAGTTCATGCCGATCGCCCAGAAGAACGAGACGCGCGGCGCGAACTGATCGACCGTCAAACCCGCCTTGATGCCGGCGCGCACATATTCGACGCCGTCGGCAAGCGTGTAAGCCAACTCGAGATCCTGCGTCGCGCCGGCTTCCTGCATGTGATAGCCGGACACGGAGATCGAATTGAACTTCGGCATCTCGGCCGACGTATAAGCGAAGATGTCGGAGATGATGCGCAAGGATGGTGCGGGCGGATAGATGTAGGTGTTGCGCACCATGAATTCTTTGAGGATGTCGTTTTGGATCGTGCCCGACAGCTTGGCGTGCGGCACGCCCTGTTCCTCGGCGGCGACGATGTAGAGCGCGAGCACCGGCAGCACCGCGCCGTTCATGGTCATCGACACGCTCATCTGGTCGAGCGGGATGCCGGAGAACAGCGTGCGCATGTCGTAGATGGAATCGATCGCGACGCCGGCCATGCCGACATCGCCCGACACGCGCGGATGATCGCTGTCGTAGCCGCGATGCGTGGCGAGATCGAAGGCGATGGAGAGGCCTTTCTGTCCAGCGGCGAGATTGCGCCGGTAGAAGGCGTTGGAGTCTTCCGCGGTGGAGAAGCCGGCGTATTGGCGGATGGTCCAGGGCTGGGCCGCGTACATTGCAGGGTAGGGACCGCGCAGGAACGGCGTCTTGCCGGGAAAAGTGTCGAGGAAGTCGAGGCCGGCCACGTCGCTCTCGCCATAGAGCGGCTTCACCGGAACGGCTTCCGGCGTCATCCACGGCGCGGCGGCGCCGTCGTTGGCCGCAACCGGCGTGTCCGCGAAGGCGACCGAGGCGAAATTCGGTATCTGGCTCATGATGCACCCAGACTATCATGGGCGGCGCGCAAGGTCGAAAGCACGTCGCAGCCGACGAAGGCAAAGGATGTCACGCCCGTCTGCCGCCAGGCGGCCTCGTGCTCGCCCGGCCGGCCGGCGAGATGGACGGTGCCTCCGGCAGCCGTCAGCGCTTGCGCGGCCTCCGCCGCCTCGGCCTCGTAGACCTTGTCCGACGAACACAGGCAGGCGAGCCGGGCGCCTGAGGCCTTGAAGGCGGCGAGCATGGCGGCGCGGTCGGGGAAGCCATCATTGCCGACCGCTTCGATGCCGCCGGCCTCGTAGAAGTTCTTGGCGAAGTTAGCGCGCGCCGTGAAGTCGGAGAGCTTGCCGAGATTGGCGAGGAACACTTTCGGCCGCGCGCCGGTCTTGGCGAGCACGGCGTCGGACTTGTCGCGCAGCGCCTCGTAGGACTCGGCGAGACGGATCGAAGGCAGCGGCTCGACGACGCTCGCGGCCTGCTTGGGCGTGCTCACCGGCACGACATCGAGCACCTTCGCTGGCGCTTCGGCCAAGTTCGGGTAGTCGGTGGCGCCGGTGAGCGCGTCCTTGCGCCGTGCAATGGCCTTCTCACGTGCCGCGCGCACGGCGGCGACCTCGCGCTGGATCGCACCTTGTTCGAGGGACGCCCAGGCGCCGCCGGCGGCGTCCCAGGTCTGGAACATCGCCCAGGCGGCGCGGCACATTTTTTCGGTGATGTCCTCGATAGCGCCGGAGCCGGCGGCAGGATCGGCGACGCGGAAGAGATTGGACTCTTCGAGCAGAATAAGCTGCGTGTTGCGCGCGACGCGCCGCGCAAACGCATCGGGCAATCCGATCGCCAACGTGTGCGGCAGCGCCACGATATTGTCGGCGCCGCCGAGCCCGGCTGCGGTCACCGCAATCGTCGTGCGCAGCATGTTCACGTCGGGGTCGCGTTTCGTCAGCATCCGCCATGCGGTTTCCGCGGCAACGGTTGTGGGCTTTGGCGCGAGACCGCAGGCTTCTTGCACGCGCGCCCACAGTTTGCGGACGGCGCGAAACTTGGCGATGGTCAGAAATTCGTCGGCGTCGGCGGCGAGGCGGAAATAGATCATGGCGCGCGCGGCATCGAGCGGCAGGCCGCCGGCGTCGAGCGCGCGCAGGCAATCGACCGCAGTCGCAATCGCAAAAGCGAGTTCCTGCGCTTCAGAGCCGCCGGCATTGTGAATGATGCGCCCATCGGCGACGACGAACGGCCCACGAAAGCCTTGATCGGCCAGCTCGGCGACCGACGCGGCAAAGCCCTTCGACATTTCGTTCCACGGCTTTGGACTCGTGCCGAAGGCCGCAAGCCCCCCGATCGGATTAAGGCTTGGCCGCAGGTCGACCGCGGCGGGTGACAATTTGCGCTTGGCGACCAGCGCCGCGACTTCGTCGACTGCGCGGCGTGTCGCCGGGCTCAGATTGAAATCGATGGTAATGCCGGCGCCGAGATCGACACCTTCAAGCGCGCGCGCGATTGTCTCCGGCGAGGCATCGAGGCCATAGCCATTGGCGTTGAGCGAACCGGCAAAGACCAGAGTCAGTCCGGTCGCGCCGTTTTCCAGATCGAGCAATGCCTGCGCGTTGGCTTTCGCGGGATCGGGGTGATCGACCCGCTGCATGACGGTCCAGGGCGTCCCCGGAGTTCGTCCGGCGACGGCCATGGCTCCCGCGGCGCGCGGATAGAGCGGCTCGACGCGGAGACCGTCGTAGGTCTGGCTGACAAGGCGCTTCTCGAACGAGGCGCCTTTCAATGCAGCGTCGACGAGCTTGCGCCATTCGGCGTCGGTGGTCGGGGGGAATTCGCCCGCGAGGGTGAGGCTCTCTGACATGGCATCAAAATGCCATGGTTCCGCACCCCAGCCAACGTGTCTGTTTGCCCGGCACGCTCAAAACGCGGCTGAGGTCTGCTTAAGAACGCGGCAGGCGCGCGGCCCATTGACGCCGGCGACGCGCCCGCCAGTGCGGCGGGCGCGGTCGCGCAACAGCTACTGTCCCCGGCCCATGCCGCCAGAACTGCTGCCCGAGGCAGGCGGCTGCGCATTCATGTTGTTCATCCCGCCAGATCCGGATTCGTGCGGGGCTGCGCCTGTCGTGCTGCGCGTGTTGCGGTTGGACAAGTTCACGCCGAGCGCTGCAAGCGTCTCATGATTGAGCTGACCATCGCCCTGGATGTTCTGCTGCTGCTGGAACTTGCGCAACGCGGCCTCGGTTTCCGGGCCCCAACGGCCGTCAGTGCTGCGCGTGCTGAAGCCCTTGGTGTCGAGCGCCTGCTGAATGTGGCGCACTTCCGTGCGGTTCAGACGCGACGGCGAGATCGCCGCCTGCTGGCCACTTGATGGTCCCTGCATGCCCTGCGGCTGCGCGGGTTGCCGCTGCATTTGGCTCGGTTGCTGCGATTGATCCTGTCCCGGTGCGTTTTGTGCCAGGGCCGGAACTGTGAGGGCCATCGAGGCGACTGTAGCGAGCAGAATCTTTTTCATCGTCGTCATCTCCACATCTGTGTGTTCGCGTTCGCGATGTGACGCAAAGCGTCACGGCCCCTTGTCGCCAAACGCGACAGCCGAAAAATCGTTGCTGAGATTTGACTGAGTTGTTCTGCCGCAGCGTGTTCCGATGCGGCGCGGATTTGTCAGCGCGGCGGCAATTTCTCGACACCGGTTTGATCTATTTTGGCGAATGCATCCGCGATGAGAACGCCGTTGATGCGCCGACCCGCGGCGATCTCGGCGAGCGGCACCAGCACGAAAGCCCGTTCGAAAAAACGTGGATGCGGCAGCGTCAGGTTAGGTTCGTCCTGCACCAGATCGTCATAGGCAATGATGTCGATGTCGGCGGTGCGCGGGCCGTTCTTCTTCTCGTGCGCGCGGTCGCGCCCGAGCTGGCGCTCGACATCCTGGGCACGCGCCAAAAGGTCGCGCGGCGCCAGCGCGGTTTCGACCGCGATGCAGAGATTGATGAAAGGCGGCTGGTATCTGAAGCCCCAGGGCGGCGTCCGATAATCGGAGGAGCGCGCGATGAGCTTGACCTCGGTCCCGTCGCAGAGCAAGGCGATTGCACGCTTGAGGATGGCGCGGCTGTCGCCAATGTTGCCGCCGAGCGCGAGCCAGGCCTCGGTCATGGCTTGGATGTTGCCCGCGTGCGCAGCAGCATGACTCCGACGTCATTGAACGTCGCGGCGATCGGCGCGTGCGGCTTGTGGATCGTCACCTTGATCGCGCGCACGCGGGCGAAGGTGGCCAGGACCGCATCGGCGATGCTGCCGGCAGCAGCCTCGATCAGCCGGAAGCGCTCATTGCAGAAGGCCTCGCAGGCGCATTCGACGACCTTGTCGTAGGAGACGGTGTCGACCACCTTGTCCGAGCGCGCCGCGGCGGAGAGGTCGATGTCGAGCTCCATATCGATGGTAAAACTCTGCCCGACCTTGGCCTCGTGTGCCATCACGCCGTGGTAGGCGTGCAGCGCCAGTCCCGTGATGAAGATACGGTCGCTCATCGTGCCGCCTCGATGGCCGCGGCGACGCGCAGGGCCTGCACGGTTTCCTTCACGTCATGCGCGCGCACAATGGCCGCGCCTTTCTCGACGGAAATGAGGTGGCTGGCGAGCGAGCCGCCGATACGGTCGCTCGGCGGCGAGGGCACCACGGTATTGATGAAGCGCTTGCGCGAGGCGCCGACCAGCAGCGGCAGCCCGAAATGCTTGAATTCTTCCAGGCGCGCCAGGCAGATGATGCTCTGCTCGGGCGTCTTACCGAAGCCGATGCCGGGATCGAGCACGATCTTGTCACGCGAAATGCCGGCGCGCGCGGCGATATCGAGCGAGCGCGCAAAGAAGGCGTGCACGTCGGCGACGATGTCGATGCCCGGATCGGCCTCGTCGCGATTGTGCATCACGATCACCGGCACGCCGCGCGCGGCGACGAGCGGCGCTATGTCGGGATCGCGCTGCAGTCCCCAGACGTCGTTCGCGATGACCGCGCCTTGGTCGAGCGCCCAGGCGGCGACGTCGGCCTTGATGGTGTCGATCGACACCGGCAGGCCAAGCGCGACGATGGCCGGCAGCACCGGCGCGAGCCGCTCAAGCTCGTCCGCGGTCGAGACGGGCTTGTTGCCGCCATACGGTCGCGTGGACTCGGCGCCGATGTCGAGGATGTCGGCCCCCTGTTCAGCCATTTCCCGCGCATGCGCGATTGCGATGGCGGGGTCGAGGAATTGGCCGCCGTCGGAAAAGGAATCCGGCGTGACATTGAGGATGCCCATGACCAATGGGCGGCCGAGCTTAAGCAGCGCGGACAATGGGTCCGCGCCCCGCGAAGGCGGAAGGCTCGACGGTTTCGCGCTGGTTTGGACGAGGGCCATAGCCTTGGCTTCGCGCGGCCGGGGTGGGGCTGTCAAGGAGTCGTAGACTGTCAAGGCGGCATGCCGGCCGGCGGGGCAGGATCAGTATTTGATTTTGAGCGGCAGACCCTTGGCGGATTCGATCCAGCGCGACACAACGCGTTCGGATGGGACGAGCCGCACCAGCTTGCGCTTCTTGTTGGCATCGGCCATCGCCTTGGCGAGGTTGATCGCGTTACGGTACTTGAGCTCCTTCACCGTATCGACCCCGACTGCGCCCAAGAGCTCGGCATATTCACGGCTGACGCCTTTGATGCGCATGCGGTCGGCGAAATTCGCCCACGCGAGCAGCTTCTTGGGCTCGATGCCGGTCTGCTCGGAGAGCAGCTTGCGCTGTTTCACCGTGCTGGCGCGTTCGAGCAGCCGTTGAGTGGATCTGATACCGGCGGATTTGAGAGTTTCGGCGATATCGTCATCGATCCCCCCAATATCGCCGATGGGATAAGACATGCGTGCCTCCTCGTCCGCTTCTTACGTCGCGTGACGAAGCGAAATCGTTCAAAGAAATTGGCTGAGTCCGGGAATTGCGCCGACAACTTCGCCGACCGCGTCGTCGCCAGCCTGCTCACGGGCATAGGCGATGACTTCGCGGGTGACGCCTTGCACCTGGCCCATGCTCAGGCCCGCCGACATCATCTTCGTTCCGGCCCCCATCAGGCCGCCCAGGGCGAACATGCCGCCGCCGCTGGAATCCAGGCCTTCTTGCGCTTCCATGAACTCTTGTGCGCCGGGCAGGCGATCGAGCAGGGCCTGCACCTTGTCGGCAGGACCTTCCTTGAGGAGGAACTCGAAAATGATTCCGACAGACTTTTCCGCAGCGTCACGATCGACGCCGACATTGGCGACCAGCCGCCCGATCAACTCATCCATGATCCCCTCGCATCCCGCACTGACGGCGGGTTTTCTTCATTTTGAACGGGGCTTCTACCGCTGACAAGCGTGATATGCTGCCATTTTTGCCGGCCGTCGTCAGGTGTGTCTTCTTCATCGGCGTGATCATTGCTGCCATTGATCGCATCCGCCCGCATTCCAGGGCGCGGCGAACGCGGCTCGTATTCGCATCGCAAAACCATGATTTGCAAGGCACTGCCGCCGGTAACGGTGAAGCTTTCCGAGGATAATGCCTAGTGTTCCAGTATTTCGGTTACCCACGGCATAATAACATCGGCAAAATCCGCGGCCATTCGGCCTTCGGATGCGGCCGGTGAAACATCAATTATTGTTGCCGCCTGTCATGTGGGCGGGTTTTGCGCGGCATGACCTGTGGGAACGGCGCTTTCCAGGCGGCGCCCGCGTTGTTAGTTATAGAAGCCGTCGGCTTTTCAAGGAGTTCGCCATGAGTGCATTGGACGCGGTGCTCAGCCGCATCGACCAGGACATCGACCAGAGCGTGGAGCGGCTGTTCGCTCTGCTGCGGATCGCCTCGGTGTCCACGGATCCGGCTTTTGCCCCGCAATGCCGCGCTGCGGCCGAGCATGTGGCCGCCGATCTCGCCACTATCGGCTTCGACGCGGCGGTCCGCCGGACCGAAGGGCACCCCGTCGTGGTCGGCAAATCGAATGGCGCGAACGGGCCGCGGGTCCTGTTCTACGGTCACTACGACGTCCAGCCGGTCGACCCGCTCAATTTGTGGAAGACGCCGCCGTTCGAGCCGCGCATCGAGACGTTGCCGGACGGGCGCAAGATCATCGTCGCCCGCGGCGCCTGCGACGACAAGGGGCAAGCCATGACCTTCATCGAGGCGTGCCGCGCCTTCAAGGCGGTGACCGGCAAGCTGCCTTTGCCGATCACGCTGATGATCGAGGGCGAGGAGGAGTGCGGGTCCAAGAACCTGTTCGGCTTCGTGCGCGACAATGCGGACGAGTTCAAGCTCGACCTCGCGCTCGTCTGCGACACGGCCATGTGGGACCAAAAGACCCCGGCGGTGACGACGTCGCTGCGCGGGCTCGTCTATGAGGACGTGAAAATCACCTGTGCCGATCGCGACCTGCATTCCGGCGTGTTCGGCGGCGCGGCACAAAATCCGCTGCGGCTACTGGCGAAAATCCTCGGCGCCATGTGGGACGACGACGGACGTGTCACCATCCCCGGCTTCTACGACGGCGTGAAAGACTTGCCCGCCGATATCAAGGCAGACCTGAAAGCGCTCGACCTGACGCCGGAGAAATTCCTCGGTCCGATCGGTCTGAAGACGTCATCGGGCGAAAAGAATCGCATGCTGATCGAGCAGATCACCACGCGTCCGACCGCCGAGATCAACGGGATCATCGGCGGTTATACGGGCGAGGGCGCCAAGACCGTCATCCCCGGCGAGGCCAAGGCCAAGGTGTCCTTCCGCCTGGTCGGCTCGCAGGACCCGCAGAAGGTCCGCGATAACTTCCGCGCCTTCGTGCGCGAGCGCCTGCCGGCCGATTGCCAGGTTGAGTTCGGTAATTTCGGGCTGGCGCCGCCGCTCCAACTCTCATTCGACAATCCGGCCCTGAACAAGGCGCGCACGGCTCTTGCCGAGGAGTGGGGCAACAAGGCGGTGACCATCGGCGCCGGCGGCTCAATCCCGATCGTCGCCGACTTCAAAAACGTGCTCGGGATGGACTCCCTTCTCGTCGGCTTCGCGCTCGATGACGACCGCGTGCATTCACCGAACGAGAAGTTCGACCTCACCTGCTATCACAAGGGCATCCGGTCCTGGGCGCGCATCCTGGATGCCCTCTCCACCCAGTGAGCGTCAGTAGCCGCGCCGGCGCTCCTTCTTGGCGGCCTTGCGGGCCGCGTAGCGGGCGTCCCGGGCGGCCTTCTGCTCCGCGAGCAGGCGGGCCTCAGCCTCGGCCCTTTCGGCTGCGAGCATGGCCTCGAGTTCCTCCTGCTCAAGCCGCGCCTTTTCGGCAAGCTCCGCCTGACGGGCGGCCTCAGCTGCAAGTTCCGCTTCGCGCGCCAGCCTCGCGGCCTCCCGCTCGGCCATGCGCTGTTTGCGCGCCTCGTCGATCACACGCCGGGCGGCTTCGCGTTCCTCGCGCGCCGGGTCTTCAGACGCCGCACGGAAGCGTTCCAGCAGCGCCTTTTTGGCGGCGGCAGCAGTTTCCTGGCGTTTCTGTAAATCGGGGGTATTGAAGCGACTCATTTCATCTCCAGTGACATCGGGGCATGCATATTGGCGCAATTCTTTTGCGGCAGTGCAGTTACTACTTCTTCAGCTTGTAGCCGGTTCGGAACATCCACCAGACCACACCGAGGCAGATTGCGAGGAACAACAGCGTCATAGCGACGCTGATGCCGTGACCCACGTCGGAAATCTCGAAGAAGCTCCAGCGAAACCCGCTGATCAGATAGACAACCGGATTGAAGAGGGCAATGGTCTGCCACAGCGGCGGCAGGACGCTGGTCGAATAGAACGTCCCGCCGAGGAAGGTCAAGGGCGTGATGATCAAGAGCGGTACGATTTGCAGCCGCTCGAAGCCCTCCGCCCAAATGCCGATGATGAAGCCGAGCAGGCTGAAGGTCACGGCGGTCAGGACCAGGAACGTCACCATCCAGAGCGGGTGCGCGATGCGCAGCGGCACGAACAGCCAGGACGTGGCCAGGATGATCAGCCCGAGGATGATCGACTTGGTCGCGGCCGCGCCGACATAGCCGACGACGATCTCGAAGGCGGAGACCGGCGCCGAGAGGATCTCGTAGATCGTCCCCGTGAAGCGCGGGAAATAGATGCCGAAGGAGGCGTTCATCGTGCTCTGCGTCAGCAGGGTCAGCATGATGAGACCCGGCACGATGAAGGCGCCATAGCTGATGCCGTCGATCTGGGTGATACGCGAGCCGATGGCGGCTCCGAACACCACAAAATAGAGCGACGTGGAAATCACTGGCGAGACGATGCTCTGCCAGATCGTGCGCGCCGTGCGCGCCATCTCGAACGTGTAAATCGCCTGGATCGCGCGAAGGTTCATGTCTTGCTGCTCACCAGTCCGACGAAAATGTCTTCCAGCGAGCTCTGCTTCGTCTCGAGGTCGCGGAACCGGATCCCCGCGTTGTTCAGGTCGCTCAACAGTGCGGTGACGCCGGTGCGCTCGGCCTGGGTATCGTAGGTGAACACCAGTTCAGTGCCGTCATTGGTCAGCGAGAGGTGGTCAGTAGCGAGCGCCGTCGGCACGGCGTCGAGCGGCTTTTGCAAGTGCAGGATCAACTGCTTCTTGCCGAGCTTGCGCATGAGGTCGGCTTTGTTCTCGACCAGGATGATTTCGCCCTTGTTGATCACGCCGATGCGGTCGGCCATGTCCTCGGCTTCTTCGATGTAGTGGGTGGTGAGGATAATGGTCACGCCCGAGGCGCGCAGGTCCCGCACCACCTGCCACATATCCTTGCGCAGCTCGACATCGACGCCCGCGGTCGGCTCGTCCAGGAACAGGATGCGCGGCTCGTGGCTGAGCGCCTTGGCGATCAGCACGCGCCGCTTCATGCCGCCGGACAGCGTCATGATCTTGTTGTCTTTCTTATCCCACAGGGACAGAGCGCGGAGCACCTTTTCGACATAAACCGGATTGGCCGGCTTATTGAACAGGCCGCGGCTGAAGCTCACGGTCGCCCAAACCGATTCGAAGGCGTCGGTGTGCAGTTCCTGCGGGACCAAGCCGATCAGCGAGCGCGCGGCGCGGAAGTTTTTGACGATGTCGTGGCCATCGACTGTGACGGTTCCGCTGGTCCCGCGCAGGATGCCGCAGATGATGCCGATGAGCGTCGTTTTGCCGGCGCCGTTCGGTCCGAGCAGCGCGAAGATTTCGCCCCGTCGGATGTCGAGGTTGACGTCGTTCAGCGCGCGGAATCCGGACGCATAGCTTTTGGACAGGCCGGCGACGGAGATGATGGGTTCCATGGATTAAGGCGATATAGTCCGCGCCGCGACGGCGCGCCAGCCCTGTTGTGTAAAAGCCCCAAGGATTTCAGGGGAGTGTGGCCAAGGCGCCAAGATCATTGACAACCCGCTGCGGCGCGAAATCGGCGTATTCGTCCGGCATTTTGGCGCGGTTGACCCAGACGCCGCGGAAGCCGACCGAGACGCCGGCCATGACGTCCCAACGATTAGACGACACGAAGGTCACGTCGGCGAGTGCACAGCGAAAATGCTCGGTCACAAGGCCATAGACCTCCGGCCGCGGCTTGAACATCTTCAGCCTGTGCACCGACAACACCGCATCGAGATCGTCGCCGACTTGGGCCGCGTCGACCGCGGCCTTGAGCATGTCCGGCGAGCCGTTGGAAAGGATGCCGGTCTTATGCCCCTTCGCCTTGAGCGCGCGCAAGGCGTCGCGCGCATCGGGAAACGTGCCGAGCTTGAAATAGGCGTCGAGGAGTTTCGGCTTGAGCGCGCGGTCGACCGACGCCACGCGTGCCAGCGCGAAATCGAGCGCGCGCTCGGTGATAGTCCAGAAGTCCGTGTAATGTCCGGCGAGCGTCAGGGTCCAGCTATATTCAAGCTGCTTGGTGCGCCAGATCTCGGACATCCGTTCCGCTTCCGGGCCCGCCTCCGCGCGGTGGCGCGCGATGGCGGAGTGGACGTCGAACAATGTGCCGTAGGCGTCGAAGACGAAGATGGATGGCATGGTATCCTCCCAGTGAGGCCGATATGCTGCCAGCGCCACCGTGAAACGGGAGGCGGGCCCTTTCAAGAGGCCATATCGGGGTTGGAAATGCCGGGGATTTGCAATGCCTAAGGGAACTGGCTGGTCGAAGACGTGGACCTTCTACGAAGGCGACTGGCACGAGGGGAACACCCCGATCATGGGCGTG
>DASXOK010000012.1:0-3293 GCA_036494425.1 Pseudolabrys sp. | reverse complement strand
GATGCGAGCGAGCGTCCGCCGGCTGGCGCCGGCTTCGTCGGCCCAGCGGTCGAGGTCGTGGGCGATGCTGGAATCGTCGAGCAAGGCGCGGGCGACGCGCAGAGCGCGCGGATCGTGCGGCATCGGCACCTCCAACCGGCGCTCGCGCAGGCGGCCGAGCTCGGTGAGGATCAGTCGCGCGACGATGCCGGCGCGCCCGTCCTCGTCGAAATCGATCGGCTCTTCCAGCAGCGCCAGGATCAGTTCGCGCAGCAGGCCGGAAATCTCCACCAGCACCGGCTGTTTCGGCAGCGTCTCTGCCTCTGCCGGATCGATATAGAGCGCGCGCATCTCGACATGGCTGCGCATGGTGACGCTGTGCGGCCATTCCGACGGCAGCCAGAGGGCCCGCGCCGGGGGGAGAATCCAGGCGGCCTCGGCCGTTTCCACCCGCAGGATGCCGGAAGCGGTATGCAGTAATTGCGCGCGCCGGTGGACGTGGAGGGGGATGCGATCGCCCAAATGCCGCTTGCTCGCCATCACCGCGACCGGGCGCGGTGCGTCATCCATGTTGCGGCGATAGATCGGTCGGCTGTCGGTCATTGGCGCATTTGGCCTGTGTGCGACGAAAATCGACCGAACATCGCCAAAAGGCAAGGGGTATACGATAGCATCAGCAGCCGGACTAAAAGCGCCATGAATCCCACGACCCTCGCGCCCCGCGCCGAAGAGACGGCCCGCCGCCGCTCCATCGCCTTTCTCAACTGGGCGCACGCCGTCGATCATTTCGTGCTGCTGATCTATCCGACGGTGGTGATCGGCCTCGTCGCCGTCTATGGCCGGCCCTACAGCGACCTCATCGCACTCTCGAGCGCGGCCTTCATTGCCTTCGGCGTGTTCTCGTTGCCGGCGGGCTGGCTCGCCGACCGCTGGAGTCGCCGCAATATGATGGCGGTCTTCTATTTCGGCTGCGGGGCCTCGCTCGTCGCTGCCGGGTTGGCGCCGAGTCTCACAATGCTCGCGGTCGCGCTGTTCGCGCTCGGCATGTTCGCTGCCATCTATCACCCGGTCGGCATGGCCATGCTGATCGAGGCTTCTGGCGCCAAGGGACGCACGCTCGCCTTTAATGGCGTCTGCGGCAATCTCGGCGTCTCGCTCGCCGCCGGCATCAGCGCGCTGTTGGCAAGCTGGTTTAGCTGGCGCGCGGCCTTCATTGCGCCCGGTCTCTTGGTGCTGGCAACAGGGTTTCTCTATGTCTGGAAGACGCCCGACGATCGCCACCACGCCAAGACCCGCAAGTCGGTGGCCGCCGTGCCGCTGACGCCGCGCGCCATGGTGATCCTGTTCGGTTTGTTCATCATGATCGCGCTCACGGCCGGCACGGTCTTCAACGTGCTGACGATCGCCTTGCCCAAGATCGTCGACGAGCGCCTGGCCACGCATGTGCCGCTGGTGCTCGCCGGCAGCATCGCCACGGCTGTCCTGATCTGCGGCGCGGTGGCGCAGCTCTGCGTCGGGCGGCTCGTCGAACGTTTCACGCCGCACATGATGTTCGCGGTCATCACCGGGCTCGGCGCCCTCGGCAATCTGTGGGCCTCCTACGCCGAAGGCGTGCCGCTGATGCTGGCCCTCGCTTTGGCCATCGCGATGATCTACGGCCAGGTCACCGTCAACGACATGGTGCTCGCGCGCTACACGGCCGACGCCTGGCGCGGCCGCGTCTATGCCGTGCGCTATTTTCTTTTGTTCATCAGCGCGGCGGTTGCGATCGGCATGATCTCGGTGCTGCACGAACAAGGCGGATTCGGACTCGTGCTCGGGGTCAACACCGTCATCGCCGTGGTGATGTTCGTCGCCACGATCGGGCTGACCCTGATGATCAACCAGATCGAAGGGCGACAGAGCGCTGCGCAGCCGGCGGAGTGATCGCTTCGTTGCGCGCTTTCAAAACAAAGGTGGGATCAGGTCTTCCACCGTCACGCGCATGCGCTTCTTCACGTTGGCGACGATGCGGCTGCGGTGACATGTCTTCGGATCTCGGCAATAGCAGAGCAGGGCAATCCGCTTGCCTGACTTGATCAGCGACACAAGCTCGGCGAGCTCCGCCTGCGGTTCTTCGTTCTTGATGTGCTTGTCGTAGATATTCCAGAGCGTATCGACGTCACCCGCGCGCGCAGCCGCGCGGCCTTCCGCCGGCGTGCCGAGCTTCTGCAAATGCATATAGGCAATGCCGGCGTCGTCGAGCGAGGCCGCCAGCGCGCGCTTGGAAAAGCCCGGCCGCCGTGACGCCGCCACCGCCCGCGTGTCGACAAGCAAGTCGATCTTGGCGCGCTTTAGCTCGCTCAGCACCGCGTCGGGCTTGGCCTGTTCGTAGCCGATGGTGAACAAATATCGCATGAGCGCCACGCGCTTGTTGTTCCCGCGAGGATACGACAGATTGGATTGTCAACGCGCGGGAAATTTCCATACAGATGCCGGGCTGCCGCGAGTAATTCTTTGCGCCTCCATCCGATTTGACGACAGGAACCGTTTTTTCTTTCGCGCACGTCTTGCCGGCCGGTGGTCTTGTCGCGATTGTGGAACTCGGACCGGAAAGGGGAGCATTCCTCATGCGTCTGACTGCACAAATTTTCATCGGCCTCACCGCCGTTGCGTTAGCCGCAGCCACCTTCACCGCGCCGGCCGCGGCGCAAAGCCGCATGCTCAATGTCTCCTACGATCCGACGCGCGAGCTCTACCGCGCCTACAACGATGCTTTTGCCAAATACCGGAAAGAGAAGACCGGCAAGAGCATCGTCATTCAGCAATCCCATGGCGGATCGGGTGCGCAGGCGCGCGCCGTCATCGACGGCCTCGAGGCCGATGTCGTGACGCTCGCGCTGCAGGCCGACATCGACGCCATCGCGCAGAATAGCGGGAAGATTCCCACCGACTGGCGCGGCCGGTTGCCCAACAACAGCTCGCCCTACACCTCGACCATCGTCTTCCTGGTGCGCAAGGGCAATCCGAAAGGCATCAAGGATTGGGGCGATCTCGTCAAAGACGGCGTCGAAGTAATCACGCCGAATCCGAAAACGTCAGGCGGCGCGCGCTGGAACGTGCTCGCGGCCTGGGCCTGGGCGAAGGACAAGTACGGCGGCGACGAGACCAAGATGCGCGACTACCTCGACGCACTGTTCCATCATGTGCCGGTGCTCGATACCGGTGCGCGGGGGGCCACGACGACATTCGTCCAGCGCAACATCGGCGACGTGCTGCTCGCCTGGGAGAACGAAGCCTTCCTTGCGCTGGATGAGCTGCAGCCTGGACAGTTC
>DASXOK010000011.1:0-2671 GCA_036494425.1 Pseudolabrys sp. | reverse complement strand
CTGGGCGCTGTCGCTCAATCTTGCCGACGACTATGCCCATGCGGGCATTCCGATGCTGCCGATCGTTGCCGGCAGGCGCGCTACGACGCGGCAGATCCTCATCTATTGCGTTCTTCTCGTACCGACTTCGCTGCTGCCGTGTGCGCTCGGGTTTGCCGGCACGATCTATCTCGCGACCGCCGCCGTCAGCGGGGCGATCCTCATCGTGCTCGCGGTCCAATTGATCCGGAGCAGTGCGGCCGACCGGCGGCCGGCGCGCCGCCTGTTCGCGTTCTCCATCTCCTACTTGTTCCTGTTGTTTGCGGCCCTGCTGGTGGACCACGGCGGCAATGCGTGTGCGCCCTGGCCGTGCGGCGCCTGACATGCACACCATCGTCCTCGCCATTGCCTTGATCGGTGCCGCGACGCTCGGCGGCTGTACTGAGGGCGTGCTCGATCCGAAAGGGCCGATTGCCACCGCCGAACGGGAAATCCTGTTCAACTCGCTCGGCATCATGCTGGCGATCGTGATCCCGACGATCCTCGCGACGCTCGGTGTCGCCTATTGGTTCCGCGCGTCCAACAGGCGCGCGCGCTACACGCCGGAATTCACTTATTCGGGCCGGCTTGAGATTCTGGTCTGGGCGATCCCGGCCATGACGGTGCTGCTGGTCGGCGGCGTCGCATGGGTCGGTTCGCACGACCTCGATCCGCGCAAGCCGCTCGGCTCCATGGTAAAGCCGCTCGACATTCAGGTCGTCTCGCTAGATTGGAAATGGCTGTTCATCTATCCCGACTTGGGGATAGCGAGCGTCAATCACTTGACCATTCCCGTCGGCATGCCGGTCAGCTTCGATCTGACGTCCGCGGGAGTGATGAACAGCTTCTTCGTGCCGCAGCTCGGCGGCCAGATCTACACCATGTCCGGGATGGCGACGCACCTGCAGCTGCAGGCTGCTCATCCTGGAACGTACCGGGGACTGTCGGCGCAGTTCAGCGGCGACGGCTTTGCCGACATGCGCTTCACGGTCGAAGCGGTACCGCCCCAGCAGTTCGAGCAGTGGGTGACGGCCGCTCGCAACAGCGGTCGCGTGCTCGACGAACAGGCTTATGCCGATCTCGCCAAGCCGAGCGAAGCCGTTGTGCCTTTCACCTATGGCGGGGTCGCTCCGGGTTTGTTCAGCACCATCGTGAGGGCCGGGCTGTCGCCCGGCGATCAATCGCTGTGCATTCCTCCTGCGTCACAGAGGGCGGAACGATGACTCTTCTTGGCAGACTCAGCTGGAGCGCGGTCCCGTTCGACCAGCCGATCGTTATGTTCGCGACGGCATTGATGGTCCTGATCATCGTATCTGTTCTTGGCTGGATCACGCTCAAGGGGTATGTGCCCTATCTTTGGCGCGAGTGGATCACGTCCGTCGACCATAAACGTATCGGCGTCATGTACATCGTGCTGGCGCTGATCATGCTGCTCCGCGGCTTCACCGACGCGATCATGATGCGGGCGCAGCAGGCCGTCGCGGTTGGCGGCGAGCCGGGATACTTGCCGCCGGAGCATTTCGACCAGATATTTTCGGCGCATGGCACGATCATGATCTTCTTCATGGCGATGCCGTTCGTGATCGGGCTGATGAATTTCGTCGTGCCGCTGCAACTCGGCGTGCGCGACATGGCATTCCCGACGTTGAACTCGGTGTCCCTGGGGCTGACCGCGTCGGGCATCCTCCTCACGAACATCTCGCTCGCGGTCGGCGAGTTCGCGAAGACAGGCTGGGTCGCCTATCCGCCGCTCAGCGAGCTGCAGTTCTCGCCCGGCGTCGGCGTCGACTACTATCTCTGGGCGCTGCAAATCTCCGGCATCGGTACGCTCATGACGGGAGTCAATTTCGTCACGACGATCTTGAAAACGCGCGCGCCCGGCATGGGCTACATGCGCATGCCGGTGTTCTGCTGGACAGCGCTCGCCTCGAACCTGCTCATGGTTGCCGCCTTTCCAGTGCTGACCGCGACGCTGGCGATGCTGCTGCTCGACCGCTATCTCGGCTTTCACTTCTTTTCGGTCGACGCCCAGGGCAATCCGATGATGTATGTCAACCTGTTCTGGGTCTGGGGCCATCCGGAAGTTTACATCCTCATCTTGCCCGCGTTCGGTGTGTTCTCGGAGGTGATCGCGACCTTCTCGGGCAAGCCGCTGTTCGGCTACCGCTCGATGGTGGCCGCCACCATGGTGATTTGCGTTCTCTCCTTCCTGGTGTGGCTGCATCATTTCTTCACGATGGGCGCCAGCGCCAACGTCAACGGCTTCTTCGGCGTCATGACGATGATCATCGCGGTGCCGACAGGCGTCAAAGTCTTCAACTGGCTGTTCACGATGTACGGCGGCCGCGTTCGCTTCACGGTGCCGGTGCTGTGGTCGATCGGGTTCATGGTGACGTTCGTGATCGGCGGCATGACCGGCGTACTGATGGCGGTGCCTCCCGCCGATTTCCAGTTGCACAACAGCCTGTTTCTGGTCGCGCATTTCCACAACGTCATCATCGGCGGCGTCGTGTTCGGCGTCCTGGCGGGCTTCAATTACTGGTTCCCCAAAGCCTTCGGCTTCATGCTCGATGAACGCTGGGGCAGGCGCGCGTTCTGGTGCTGGCTGGTCGGCTTCTATCTCGCGTTCATGCCGCTCTACGTCCTGGGCCTG
>DASXOK010000010.1:0-3502 GCA_036494425.1 Pseudolabrys sp. | reverse complement strand
TGTATTCGCAACGACTTCAGGCAGACGGGAACGCATCTCGGTTGCGAGCATGGGGTTTGCGGCGCCTGCACCGTGCTGGTCAATGGCGAAGCGGTGCGCGCGTGCCTGATGCTGGCCGCCCAGGCGGACGGTGAAAAGATCGTCACGGTGGAAGGCCTGTCGGACGACAAGGCGCTCTCGCCCCTGCAAGCCTCGTTCCGCAAGCATCACGCGCTGCAGTGCGGGTTCTGCACGCCCGGTTTCATCACCACGGCGCATGCCCTTTTGAGCAATGAGCCGGATGCCGACGAAGAGCGTATTCGCGATGTGCTCTCCGGCAACATCTGCCGTTGCACCGGTTATGTCCCGATCATCGAGGCCGTGCTTGACGCCCGCAGCGCCTACGGCCAAGGGGACAAATAATGAAGGTCGCGAACTCCTACATCGGGCGGCCGATGGAGCGGATCGAGGACCTGCGGTTCGTGCGCGGGAATGGCACTTACGTCGCCGATGTGAACCGGCCCGAGCAGCTTTATGCGGTGATCCTGCGCAGCGCGGTCCCGCATGGTCGTATCCGGTCGATAGACGTGAGCGACGCGCTGCGGCTGCCGGGAGTGCATTCCGTGCTGATCGCGAAGGACTTTGCCAAGACCGTGCCGCGCATCGCGTTGCGTTTGCAGCCTCTGCCGCAGCTCGAACCGTTCGAGCAGCCGATGATCGCCGACGGCAAGGTCCGCTACGTCGGCGAACCGGTCGCAGTCGTGGTCGCCGATACGGCCTCGATCGCCGAGGACGCTCTGGACAAGATCGAGCTGGATATCGAGCCCCTGCCGCCGGTCACCGGCCGGGCCCAGGCGGAAGCAGGGACATCGTTGCTGTTCGAAAGCCATGGCTCGAATGCGGCGATCACCTGGAAGGCATTTCGCGGTGATAGCGAATCTCCGTTCAAGGGGGCGGACTATGTCCGCCGCGAGCGCTTCAAGATTCAACGGCACGCCGCCATGTTCATGGAGCCGCGCGGCTTCGTCGCGGAGTGGGACGCAGCCGCCGGCCGGATGACCGTTTGGGGCGCAGCGAAGACGGCTTGGCACAATCGGCGCACCTTGGCGGCTGCGATGGGCCTCGACGAGCATGCGATCGATCTCATCGAGGTCGATGTCGGCGGCGGCTTCGGCTCGCGCGGGGAATTTTACCCCGAGGACTATCTCATTCCCGCGGCTGCGCGGCTCGTCGGCCGTCCGGTGAAGTGGAGCGAGGACCGGCGCGAGCACATGATGGCGGCCAATCATGCGCGCGACATCGAATGCGACGTGGAGATCGCCGCCACACGGGACGGCCGGCTGCTCGGTCTGCGCGGCCAAGTCTGGGCCGACATCGGCGCCTATATCCGAACCAACGGCAGCGTCGGGCCGCGCAACGCGGCGCAATACATGTCGGGGCCCTACAGCATCGAGAATATCGATCTCAAGTGCACGATGCTGCTGACGAACAAGACGCCGAGCGGCACCTATCGCGGCCCTGGCCGTTTCGAAACCGACTTCATCCGCGAGCGCTTGATCGATCTGGTCGCCAAGGACCTCAACATCGACCGCGCCGAGATCCGGCGGCGCAATCTCGTGGCTGACAGCCAGATGCCGTACCCGTTGGCATCGATCACGCCATACGACAGCTCGACCGAGCTCGACAGCGGAGACTATCACGCCCTGTTCGACCGCTGCCTTAAGGAGTTCGATTGGGCCGGGAAGAGCGCGCTACGCGGCAAGTTGATCGATGGCTATTACCACGGCCTTGCTGTCGGCAGCTTCATCGAAGGCGGAGCGGCCGGCCCCAAGGAAGAGGCGCGGCTGGTTCTCGAGACCGATGGATCACTTTCGGTCTATCTCGGCTCGTCGTCGGTCGGGCAGGGGCTTGAGACGATCATGGCCCAGATCGCCGCCGACGCAATGGAGCTACCTTACGAGAAGATCAGGATCCTGCACGGCTCGACCAGCCATGTGAAGGACGGCTATGGAGCCTACCACTCGCGTTCGACTGTGATGGGCGGGTCCGCCATTTTGGTGGGCGCGGACAAGCTGAAGCAGCGGCTTCGCGAACTGGCGGCGGAGCGTTTCAAGTGTACGGCGAGCGAGGTCGTGCTCGACGGCGAACACGTCACTTTTGCGGGGAAGTCTCTGCAGCTTTCGGAGCTGTCCAACGAACCCGTGGAAATCGAGGCGGCCTTTCACAACAAGAAATACACCTGGGCTTATGGCACCCATGCCGCCCATATCGCGGTCGACCCCGCGACGGGTCATCTCAAAGTGCTCGATTACCTGTCTATCGAGGATGTCGGCCGCATGATCAACCCGGCGACCCTGCACGGCCAGGCCATTGGCTCGATCGTGCAAGGCCTTGGCGGCGCCCTGCTGGAGCACCTTGTCTACGATGAAGACGGTCAACTGTTAACCGGATCGTTCATGGATTACCTGATGCCGACGGCATCCGATTTTCCGCGCATACGTTCGATCACGGTCGAGCTGAAGCCCTGTCCGAACAATCCGTTGGGTGCGAAGGGGGCCGGGGAGGGCGGTATCATCCCCGTGGGTGGAATTATCGCCAATGCCTTGGCCGATGCGCTGGCACACCTGAACATCGCGCCGAACGAGCTTCCCCTGTCGCCGCCGCGAATTTGGGCGCTTGCGGAGGCGGCCAAATCGGAGCCGGCCCGCCCCTGAGAGGAGAGGGAGTGCCCCGAGCCGATGTGCTCGGAATGCGCACCATGCAGCGGCACGCGGCCCGGGACACTTGACTGGCAGCGACGTGCGACTTCATAGGGTGGGGGAAAAGGTCGTCCCCCGAATCGCATTACGCCATTTTGCTCCGATTGGAGGAAGCTGTATTGGCACGTCGCAGCAATGATCCCGCACGCACACGCGAGAAGATTCTGACGAAGGCGTCAGAAGAGTTTGCACGGCTGGGCTTCGAAGGCGCGCGCGTGGACCGCATTGCCGAGCGCTGTGGGCTCAGCAAGAACATGCTCTATTATTACTTCCATTCCAAAGAGAAGCTCTTCATTGCCGCGCTGGAGCGCATGTACGAAACGCTTCGCGATCGTCAGAAAGACCTCTCGCTGCGTACCAGCGATCCCATCATCGCGATGAAGCAGCTCATACATCATACGTTCGAGGCGCTCGAATCGAACCCTGACGCGATCCGGCTGATGAACGAAGAAAACAAGCATCGCGGCAAGTACCTGCGCAAATCGCAGCGTGTGCGTGATCTCTACAATCCGCTGGTGGAGACGATCGGATTCATTCTCGAGCGCGGACGCAAAGAAGGCGTGTTCCGATCAGGGCTCGATCCAGCGATCGTCTATCTGACCTTTTCATCGATGTGCTATCATTTCCTGTCCAATCAATTCACGCTGCAGATTGCCCTCAACCGGGATTTTGAATCGGAAAAGGTGCGCAAGGCCTGGATCGATCACGTGACCAAGGTCGCCCTGCTCTATTGCGTCGCCGACAAGAACCTCATCGAATTGGGC
>DASXOK010000009.1:0-4303 GCA_036494425.1 Pseudolabrys sp. | reverse complement strand
AGACCATCACCTCGCGCTGGCCGACCGGCACCAAGGAAGGCGCCGAGTTCGTGATCCCGACCATGAAGTGAGGCGTCACAGCGAATGACCGCAGCGAAGGTCGCAGGGGGCGTCCTCATCGCATGTCTGCTCGCCGGTTGCGCCGGCAGCGGCATTTCGTTGAGCAATACGCCACCGGCGGCCGCGCAGCAGCCGCCACCGCCCGCCGGCATGCGCGGGCGCTGGGAGTTGTCAGCGCCCAATGCGCCGTCTTGCGGCATGTATTTCGGCGGTGCGCCGGACGCCAAGCAAGGCAGCATCGCGCCGGAAGGCGGCTGTCCAGGACGGTTTTTCACCAGCCGCGGCTGGGTGAAGACCGACACCGGCCTCACCATCAACGATGATCAGGGCAAGTCGCTCGGGCAGCTCGCGCCTGCAGCGAACGGCTTCGAAGGCCAGGCGACAAGCGGCATGCCAGTGACGCTGACGCGCTAGCACGCGAACGCCTTGCCATTTTCAAACGCACCCACGCCCGCATAGACTGCGCGCCTTCAGGAGGAAACAAGCAACATGCCCGATTATCAGCTCGTATGCTTCGCTCAGTCCGGCAATGCCTATCGCGCCGCGCTGATGCTCAATCTCATCGGCGCCGACTGGGAGCCGGTGTGGATCGACTTCTTCGGCGAAGGCGTGCAGCGAACGCCGGAGTTTCGCGGCGACGTCAATGAAATGGGCGAAGCGCCGGTCCTCATCGACATCAAGTGCAACAAGAAGCTGTCGCAGTCGGGCGTGATCCTCACTTATCTCTCCGACCTTACCGGCAAGTATAAGCCCGAAGGCGAGGACGAGCGCCTGGAAGCGCTGCGCTGGATCATCTTCGACAATCAGAAGGTCAACGGCTTCCTCGGCCCCTTTCGCTTCCTCAAGAACTTCGCGCCGAAGCCCGGCGATCCGGCGGTGATGGCTTTCCTGAAGGCACGCATCGACGGCAACCTCGCCATCGTCAACAAGCGGCTCGAGAAGTCGCCCTACCTGCTCGGCGACAGGCCGACGATCGCCGACATTTCGATGGCGGCATACCTTTATTATCCGGCGGAAGAGTATGGCTTCGACATCGCCAAAGACCATCCGGCGATCGGCGCCTGGCTCACGCGTATGCAAGCCCTCCCTGGCTGGGATCATCCCTACAAGCTGATGCCTGGCCATCCGTTTGGCAGCAAGCCGGCGGCCTGAACCGAAGCTTGCCTCTCAGGCGTCAGTGCTTATGGCCATGCGAATGATCATGGCCATGACTATGATCGTGCGCGTGGTCATGATCGTGATGATGATGATCATGCCCGTGGTGATGGTCATGATGCCCGTGGTCATGCGCGTGCGCTGACTCATACGCGCCGCCTTCCGGCTCGAACGGCGCTTCGATCTCCATCACTTTCACACCGAGCGACGTGAGCAACGCCGTGATCGCCTCGTCACGCCGTGCTCGGATGCGGTTCGTCAGCACCTGCACCGGCACGTGGCGGTCGCCGAGATGCCAGGCGAGCCGCGCCAGCGCGGCGACGTCCGTGGCGCGCACTTCGAGGAGCGGCTCCGGCGCCGCGACGACTTCCACCAGCGTTCCGTCGTCGAGCTCGAGCAGATCGTCGGTGCGCAGCCGTGCCGGATCATGCAGATCGATCTCGACCACGAGCCCTTTCACGCCGGTCGCCACTACCTTCTGCGCGCTGCGCTGGGCGTAATCGAGGATCAGCGTATCGGCGAGCGGCCGGTCGTGACGATGGCCGGCCTTGAGGACACGGGTGGCGCGCGGCATGGTGCTGGAAATAGCCTTGCTCGGGTCAGTTCAGCCGCGCGGGACGATCGTCGTCATTGTCGGGCGTGATCGGGCTTTCCGAAAACGTCGCGTCCGCGGTGCCGGAGGGGCCAGCGGCGGCCGCCGCGACATCCTTGCGCACGCGTTCACGGTAGGACCACCAGCCGAGCGGCAGGCAGGCGAGATAGGCGAGCGTGCCGATCGTCAGCACCGCCCAGGGATAGCTGACCAGCAGCGCGAAGAAGAGCACCACCGCGACAAAGACCGGCAGCACCATGTCCGGCGGCACGCGTTTCCCCGCGCGTTTGCCGGAGAACACCGGCAGGCGCGACACCATCAGGAGCGCGATCGCCAGCGTGTAGACCAGCGTCAGCCAGTCAACGATCAGGCCGCCCGGCGCGCCGAGGAAGTTGAGATAGATCGGCAGCAGCACGGTGATGGCGCCCGCCGGCGCCGGAATGCCGGTGAAGAAGTCGGCCGCCCAGGCCGGCTTGTTCGGGTCGTCGATCATCACGTTGAAGCGCGCGAGCCGCAAGCCGCAGCAGGTCGCGAACACCAGCGCCGCGATCCAGCCCGCCGACTTCAAGTCGTGCAGGCCCCAGAAATAGAGGATCAGCGCCGGCGCCACGCCGAAGTTGACGAAGTCGGCGAGACTGTCGAGCTCGGCGCCGAAGCGCGAGGTGCCCTTGAGCATGCGCGCGACGCGGCCGTCGATGCCATCCAGCAGCGCCGCGAACACGATCGCGGCAAGCGCGAGATCTATCTTGTTCTCAACCGCGACACGGATCGCGGTCAGGCCGGCGCAGAGCGCCAAGAGCGTGATCAGATTGGGCAGCAGCGTACGGACCGGGATCGCCTTGAAGCGACGTCGGAACGGTGGCGGAGCGGGATCGAAGGGCGGAAAGACCATGGCCACACTATAGCTCGATGCGGCGCCTCGCGCAGCATGACGCGAACTCGCAGTAAATATTTATGGCGCCCAAATTATGAGCAAGGACTGCCGTCCCCTGCGGCATCACCGCGCCTCCCCCTCTTTAGCCGCTTCCGCAAGCGAATTTATCTCAATATTTCAGAGAGTTATCAGGCGCCTTTGAGGTGGTCCGCGACTTGCTTTATCCGATTGCAACCTGACCGTTTAATGAGGAGTCGTTTGGATGTCCGTATCGGCTACGCAACCACTGGCAATGCCAGCAACCACGACGTCGACGCGCTGGATCCAGCTGGTGCTGGGCCTGATCGCGATGATGTCCATTTCCAGTCCGCAATACGTGTGGACGCTGTTCGTGAAGCCGTTCCAGGACGGCACCGGCGGCTCGCTCGCCGCCATCCAGATCACCTTCTCGATCGTGATCGTTATCCAGACGTGGTTTTCGCCCGTGCAGGGCTATCTGATCGACAAATTCGGCCCGCGCCTGCTGATCGCCCTCGGGTGCATCCTCTCCGGCGCAGGCTGGGTGCTCTCGGCCTACGCGACCAGCCTGACTGCCCTCTACCTCACTTACGGCCTATTCTGCGGCATCGGCACCGGCGTCGTCTATGTCGGCATCGTCGGCCAGATGGTGCGCTGGTTCCCTGACCGGCGCGGTTTCGCAACCGGCATGGTCGCCGCCGGCTATGGCTTCGGCGCCATCCTCACCACCTTCCCGATCGACACGATGATCAAGAGCTCGGGCTATCAGCACACGCTGGTGGTGTTCGGCATCATCCTCGGCGTCGTCGGCGCGGCCGCCGCGCTCTTGATGCGCATGCCGCGCGCGGACGAGACGCTGCCGCCGCCGAGCGTGATGACCTCGTCGAGGGACGTCACGCCGGGAGCGATGATCAAGACGCCGGTGTTCTGGCTGATGTTCGTCATGATGACGATGATGTCGACCGGCGGCCTGATGATCATCTCGCAGTTCGCCGCCTTCTCGCGCGACTTCGGTGTTGCCAACATGATGGTGTTCGGCATGGCGGCGCTGCCGCTCGCGCTGAGCGTCGACCGCATCACCAACGGCCTGACGCGGCCGTTCTTCGGCTGGGTGTCGGATCGCATCGGCCGCGAGAACACGATGGCCATGGCCTTCCTGCTGGAAGCCTGCTCGGTGACCGCGATGGTGCTGCTGCGCAATGACCCGCTGGTCTTCGTGCTGCTGTCCGGCGTGGTGTTCTTCGGCTGGGGCGAGATCTTCTCGCTGTTCCCCTCGACGCTGACCGACACGTTCGGCACCAAGTACAGCACGACCAACTACGGCATCCTGTACATGGCGCAGGGCATCGGCTCGGTGCTTGGTGGGCCCTTGGCCGCGCTGCTGTACGCGCAGACGGGAAGCTGGCTGCCAGTGTTCGTCATCATCATCGCGATGGACGCGCTGACCGGCATCCTGGCGTTGTTCGCGCTCAAGCCGATGCGGCGGCGCTACGCGGGGTCGTGACGAATGTGCGTACCGGGCCGGCGTTCAGCCGGCCCGGAAGCCCCGCCCGGAATCACCATTGACGAGGTCGGCGAGCACGGTCTCGCCGCCCGTCGCGATC
>DASXOK010000008.1:0-2385 GCA_036494425.1 Pseudolabrys sp. | reverse complement strand
GGAGTTGCAGTTTACCGCCGTGGGGCCTAGGTCTGGCCTTCGAGGGCGAAATTCATCGGAATCGGAGCGAATACCATGGCGCGGGGCAAGGCGAAGCGGGCGGTCAAGTCGAAGGCGGGAGCGAAGGGCAGGGCGGCGAAGGGTACGAAGACTACTGCCAGCCGTTCGGCCAAGACGGCATCCACGCGTGCGGCCAAGAGCGCAACTAGGAGCGTGACCAAGAAGGTCAAGCCGACCAAGCCGATCGATCTCTATTACTGGCCGACGCCGAACGGCTACAAGATCTCGATCATGCTGGAAGAATGCGGCCTGCCGTACAATCTCACTCCGGTGAACATCTCCAAGGGTGAACAATTCAAGCCCGACTTCCTCGCTCTCTCTCCCAACAACCGCATGCCGGCGATCGTCGATCCGGACGGCCCCGGCGGAAAGCCGATCTCGATCTTCGAGTCCGGCGCCATCCTGCAATACCTCGGCCGCAAGACCGGAAAATTCTATCCGAGCGACGAACGCGGCCGCGTCGAAGTTGAGCAATGGCTGTTCTGGCAGGTGGGCGGGCTCGGGCCCATGGCGGGACAGGTGCACCACTTCAAGAACTACGCTGTGGAGACGCTGACCTACGCGATCAATCGCTACGTCAACGAGGTGAACCGGCTCTATGGGGTGATGAACAAGCAGCTCAAGGATCGCGAATTCCTCGCCGGCAAGTATTCGATCGCCGATATGGCGTGCGTCGGCTGGACGAATGGCTGGGAACGGCAGGGCCAGGACATCAGCGAATTTCCCTATCTCGAGCGCTGGCTCGAGACGGTGAAGGCGCGGCCCGCGGTGAAGCGCGGCATGTCGCTCGGGCTCGAGCTGCGACAGGGCGTCGACATGAAGGACCCGAAGGTGCAGGCGGTGCTCTTCGGCCAGCGCGCGCGGGCGGCGGGCTGAGAGACTTCGGCGCAAGTCTGACGATGAACGGTCGCGCGGAGGCGCGGCCGTTTTTATTTTGCGTGACGCGGGGTCGTGGTGGCGTCGTTAGCGCGGGCTGAACGGGTTGGGTTAGCGCTTCGTCACCAAATCATGACAAGTGCGATTTTATCGCGGTTTTACTGGCGTTTTGACGCTTGGCGCCGCACGGAACCCTGTGCCTGTTCACATTCGATTCATCCAACCATTTAAACTGTCATTCAAATTTTGTCCCGAAGATCGCCTCTGTCGGACGGACATCCGTTCGCCCCGACAACAGGGACAAAGCGAAACGACCGGTGGGGGCCGGCGCTCCGCTTTTCAGAAAAACGGGAGGCCTCATATGGCTGATATCGAACTGGTGGCGGTGAACGCCGCTGAACCCGCCGAAGCGGACGACTGCTTCGGCCTCGGCATGGTCTACTCTGCGGGCGCTGGCGTCGGCGTCGATCTCGTGCAGGCGCATAAGTGGTTCAACATCGCCGCCATGCGCGGACACCGCGATGCTGGCCGGCTGCGCCGAGAGATCGCCGCGCTGATGAGCGACAGCGAGATCGGCTCTGCACAGCGTGCGGCGCGCGACTGGCTCAAGACGCATCTGCAAATGCCGGCGCCTGTTGCCGTCCACACGCCGGTGCTCGCCGCCGCCTAGGCTGTAAGACGTCCGAGGGCGTCGCCGATGGTCGCGACGACGCTCTTCCAATCCCCGATGGTCGGCTGACGAAACAGCCGCGTGCGCGGATACCAAGGGCTGTGCGCGCCATCGAGCGTCCAGCGCCAGTCCGGCGAGAACGGCAGCATCACCCAGACGTCGTGGCCCACGCTGCCGGCGAGATGCACGACCGATGTGTCGACCGCGAGCGTGAGGTCGGCAAGCGCGGTCACCGCCGCCGTGTCGGCCATGTCGGCGAGATCGTCACCCACATGCGTGACGTTGGGATAGCGCGCGAGCACGGCCGCGTCGGTCTCGCCCAGATCGCGCTGGATGCTGATGAACGACACGCCCGTGAGCGCGAAGAGCGGCGCTAGCACATCTAGACCCATCGAACGGTTACGATCATTCGCATGGCGGGCATGGCCCGCCCAGGCGATCGCGACGCGTTTCCCCGGCAAAGCCTCGATGCGCGCCCGCCATTTGGCGAGAGACGTCTTGTCGGCATGCAGGTAGGGGATTTCGGTGGGGACGGTGCCGGCATCGGTCTTCATCGCCAGCGGCAGGCTGCTCAGCGGGCAGTGGACGTCAAAGGCGGGCAGGGACTCGCCGCGCGCATGACACGAGGCGACACCGTCTAGCACGCCCAGCAGTGGCTTGAGCTCCGGCTGCACCTCCAGCACCACCTTCGCCCCGGCACGCGCCAGCAAAGGCACATAGCGCGCGAACTGGATGGTATCGCCGAGCCCTTGCTCGGCATGCAGCAGGATGGTGCGCGT
>DASXOK010000007.1:0-2406 GCA_036494425.1 Pseudolabrys sp. | reverse complement strand
CGACAAGCCCCAAGGCCCATCGACGATGATGCGCTGGCCGACCACGCCGATGTCGGCGAAGGTCGGCAGCAGCAGCGTATAGAACCACACCAGGATGCCCGCGCTCATGCCGGCGATGGCACCGCCGGCGGTAGCGCGGCGCCAGAACAGGCCGCCGAAGAAGGCCGGCGCAAGCTGCGCGACTGCAGCGAAGGACAGGAGGCCGATGGAGGCGAGCTGCGCTTCGCCGGCCGAGCGGTAATACATGTAGGCGAGCAGCAGGATAGCGAAGATCGCAATCCGCCGGACGGTCAGGAGCTGCGAGCCGACATTGCCGCCGCTGAGCAACGTCCCGCGCCGCCGCAGCACCAGCGGCATCACGAGATCGTTCGACACCATGATCGACAGCGCGACCGATTCCACGATCACCATGGCGGTCGCCGCCGACAGGCCGCCGACGAAGGCGACGATGGTCAGCACGTTGGAGCCGGCGTGTAGCGGCAGCGCCAGCACGAACATGTCGCTATCCACCGCGCCGGGCGCAAAGGTCAGAAGACCGGCGAGCGCGATCGGCATCACAAAGAGATTGATCAGCACGAGATAGAGCGGAAACAGCCAGGCGGCGCGCCGGATCTCGTTCTCGTTGTTGTTCTCCACCACTGCGACATGGAACTGGCGCGGCAGGAGGATGATTGCCATGAAGGATAGCGCTGTACCGACGATCAGCGAATCCCAAGCCGGTTCGCGCGTGAGGATGGCCGCTGTTTGCGTTTGCTGCCGCGCCGCCTCGAACAGCGCACCCGGTCCGCCGAACATCCGGAAGGTCACGAAAATGCCGACGGTAAGGAACGCAAACAACTTGACGAGCGACTCGGCGGCGATCGCCAGCATCAATCCATCCTGATGCTCGGTCGCGTCGATATGGCGCGTGCCGAACAACACGGCGAAAGTCGCCATCGACAGCGCCACGAACAGCGCGATGTCACCGAGCACCGGCCGCGTGACGTCGCCCTGCGCCGTGATGTGCGCGAGGATGGTCTCGAGCGAAGCCGACACCGCTTTGAGCTGGAGCGCGATGTAGGGGATGGTGCCGACGATGGCGATCAGCGCGACGATCGCGGCCACCGCCTGGCCCTTGCCGTAGCGCGCGGCGATGAAATCGGCGATCGAGGTGATGTTCTGCGCCTTCGCGAGCCGCACGATACGGATGAGGAGCGGCGAGAACAGGCCGAGCATCAGCGCGGGGCCGATATAGATCGTGAGGAACTCGTAACCGGTGCGCGAGGCGGTGCCGACCGAGCCGAAGAAGGTCCAGGACGTGCAGTAGATCGCCAGTGACAGCGGGTAGATCAGCAACCGCGCGCGGCCCTCGCGGCCGAGATTGCGCACCCCGTCTCCGTAGCTGGCGACGAGGAACAGGAAGCCGATATAGGCAAGCGCCACCGCGACGACGACCCAGCCTTCGAGCATTCAGACTCCGGATTCGGGATGCATCCCGGTTTACGCATACGGTTCTACTAAAGGCTAAAACACCACATAACGGTACAGAGGTCCAATCAAGCCTGACCGGCGGAATCGCAGACCTTTCAGTCGGGCCCGAAATCGCCACGATTTGACGCGTCCGCCGTGGCGCGGCATTGATGCGTCACGGGGCCGGGGCGCAGGGGGCGTTGCGCGGCGCCGCCGGAATGCCCGCTTTGTCCGCGCCAGCTCTTAGCCGCCGAGACGCCGTCCGCAACGTAGCCGAGACGCTCGTGCTCGCCAGCGTTGGTGGCCTCGCGCTGGGCCTCACCGGATTTCCCGCCGGCTATCTGTCGGGCGCGATCCTCGTCGTCGCCACCGCGGCGCTGCTTGGGCGGCCGTTGATGGTGCCGCGGCCGATGCAGATCGCGATCTTTGTGCTGATCGGCATCTCGCTCGGCGCCGTGGTGACGCCGGCGACGCTCAACGGTATGGCGACCTACCCGCTGAGCATCGCGGTGCTGCTCGGCGCCATGATCTGCATCAGCATCAGCGGCGCCTCTTATCTGCGCGCGGTGCACGGCTGGGACAAGATGACCGCCTATCTTGCGGCGGCGCCGGGCGGGCTGTCGCAGGTGATGGGGCTAGCGGTCGAGCTCGACGCCGACATCCGCGCCGTCGCCATCGTGCAGACCACCCGCGTCGCGATCATCGCCATCGGTCTGCCGGCCGGATTGTCGCTGTTCGGGCTGGTGCATCACGGCGCGCGCAGCATCGGCGGCGTGTTCAATCCGGCGCAACTCGGCGAGCTCCTCCTCTTGATCGCGGCCTCGACTTTTTTCGCGCTCATTGCCCATCGCGTCCGCTTTCCCGGCGGCTTGCTGTTCGGCGCCATGCTCACCTCGGCGGCGCTGCACGGCAGCGGGCTCATCCACGTCATCATGCCGTGGTGGGTGGCTAATACAG
>DASXOK010000006.1:0-2262 GCA_036494425.1 Pseudolabrys sp. | reverse complement strand
GAGCACATAAACCGTCGTACCCTGAATGGCCGAACCAATCGGAATGGGTCCTGAAGGCGGCGGATTTTGTGGGATCGTGTAGCAGCAGGTAAACGTCGTATTCTCGGTAGGTCCATAACCGTTGATGATACGACAGGACGGCAGCGCCTTTAGTGCCTTGGCGACATGTGGGGGCGACAGCACGTCACCGCCGACGATCAGCTGGCGCAAGGGCTGTAACCCATCCAGACGATTCTCGACCATGAGGTGAAACAGGCCGGCGGTCAGCCAGAGCGTTGTCACGCCATTCACACGAATCGCTTCGGCGATGTCGTCGACGGAAGGGTGCAGAGTCGGCACAATAGCTAGCCGCCATAATTCAGCCGGCAAGCCGGCGTGTGGAAAAAATGCAATTTGAACGTGCTGTCGCTGTGTGATTATCGCCTCACGGACGCGCTTCTCCTTCGCCGGTGGTTGACCAGCGTCGCGACTTGCACTTGTTTGTAGGTTGATTGGGAAAGGTTCACTGATTGGGGGGGGCACGCCCCGTCCATCACGTGACGAAGCGCGGGATTTCTAGGCGCGGGATTCGCCCGAGCGTGTAATGAAAAATATGCTGCGCCGGACACGATGTCGGCAGGTGCACGCGGATCATAGTCTTCAGCTCGACGACCCGCGCGGCGATCTTGATCAGGCGCAGGCGCAACGTGTCGAACTGCGCCCCGCGCCACATCGAGCGCTTCGGCATCGAAACGCGAAGGCCCCACATGATCCAGTAGGCGCCCGCGTGCAGGAACAACCGCAATTGGTTGGCGCTTGCCTTGGTGCACGACGTGCGGTCGGCCGCCAGGTGGGTCTTCCAGGACTTGATGTGGTTCTCGGCCTGACCGCGCCGGCAGTAGACATCCTCGTAGAGCCGACGGGCGTTGCGTTGTTGCAGATTGGTGACGACGAAGCGCGTGTCCGGACCTTGCGCGCCGACCTCGACGCGGGCGATGACGCGCTCGACGCGGCTCCAACTCGTGGCCCCGTCGTAAAACTCCTTGAACCGGCGCGCCTTGCCGTCCTTCGGCGCGGCCTCGTAGAGCGTCTTCGTCGCCGCTTCCAGGCCCTCGATATGCCGGCGCAGCGTCGAGGTCGGCGCGACGCCGAGGATATAGTCGAGCCCGTTGGCGCGACAGAAGTCGAGAACCTCGGGGGCGCAATAGTGGCTGTCGCCGCGCACCAGAATCTCGGTCCTGGGCCAGTTGGCGCGAATGGAGCGCAGCAGGCGGCGCAGAAAGGCCTTGATCTCCTTTCCGCCTGGCCGCCTGGCGGGACGCAATACCGCGGTGATGAAGCGGCCCTCGCCATCGAACACGACGATGGGTTGAAAGCCATATTCATCGTAATGCGCATTGAACAAGCGCAGCTGCTGGCCGCCGTGAACCGCATCGAACGTGTCGTCGATATCCAGCACGATCCGCTTGGGAACCTTGGAATAGGACTCGCAATAGAGATCGACCATGGCGCGACCCATGCGAAGCAGCGCGCGGGCGTCAGGCAGGTTCTCCAACCGCGAGATCGTCGGCTGCGAACACAGCTCGCGATCCGAAGGCGTCAGATCGAGCGCCATCTTGAACATCGGATCGGAGCGCAGCGAATCGGCGTCGTTGCCGTCCTCATAGCCGGCTGCGATCATCAACAAGCGAAATCGGATGATGTCGGCCATCGAGTGCGTGACATGGTTGGAAGCGCGCGGGTCCTCGATGCAGGCGGCCATCCGCTCGGCGACGCGAAGGCGGTCCTCGATCTCGCGCAAAGTCAAAATCCCGCCGTCGGAGGAAAGCCGCCCGCCGTCGAATTTGACCACGACATTCTTGCCCGCGACAGGTGACAGGCCGGCCAGGGGCAGCATAGGATCGTTCATGGCGGATGTCGCTTTCCTGAAAGTCGCGTTGTTTTGATTCGACACCAAAATCATACGCGGAATCAGCTATTTAAGCTACATCCGCCAACTCAAGCCGAATTATGCGGGCTAGGCGCGGTTGGGGGGTTACGGTGATGCTTTAACTTCAACCCTTATTATGGTTCGCTCCCATTCGTGGGAACAATTTTCTCTTCTTCGCGTTGAGCCAGTTAATCACGCGGGAGAGGACGATGGCCAGCCAGAACGAATATCCCACTATTGAGGAAATGATCAGCGACGAAGTCCGAAAGCAGTTCGGAACGCGCACCTTCCAAAAGCGCCCAGAAACCGAAAAGGGACGCGGTCTCATGCGTTTCCTGAAACTTCCTATTGTC
>DASXOK010000005.1:0-6221 GCA_036494425.1 Pseudolabrys sp. | reverse complement strand
CTCCCGGCGGCGCAGGCCAAAGACGCCGGCCTTCGCCGCGATGGGCGCGAGCCGCGGATCGGCAAGGATGAGTTGCGCCAAGCCGGCTTGCAGATCGGCTTCGGTGTGGAGGAAATCGGTCATGTCTTTCAGTGTATGTATTACGCCGCTCGTCCCTGCGGAAGCGGGGACCCGGGCTAAACCGATTGACTGGATTCCCGCTTCCGCGGGAATGAGCGGAGACTTTGGCAACGTTTGACGAGAGCTATGCCACCCGTTTTCCGCTTCGCGCCGTCGCCGAACGGCTATCTGCATCTCGGCCATGCGCTGTCGGCACTGCTCAATGCCGAGATGGCACGGGCGGCGAGCGGGCGCCTGCTGCTACGCATCGAGGATATCGACGCCACGCGCTGCCGGCCTGAATACGAAGTGGCGATCTACGAGGACCTGGCCTGGCTCGGCCTCACCTGGGAGATGCCGGTGCGGCGGCAGTCCGAGCATTTCGACGACTACCGCGCGGCACTGGCAAAGCTCGATGGGCTCGGGCTGCTCTATCCGAGCTTCGAGAGCCGCGCCGAAATCGCGCAGCTCGTTTTAGAGCGTGCGACGTGGGGGTCCTGGCCGCGCGATCCCGATGGCGCGCCGCTCTATCCCGGCGCGGCGAGGGAGATGCCCCCGGACGAACGCGCGCGGCGTTTGGCCTCCGGCGAGCCCTATGCGCTGCGGCTGGATATGGCCGCGGCGCTGGCCAGTGCCGGCGCACTCACGTGGCGAGAGACGGGCGAAGGCCCCGCTGGTGAAACTGGAGTAATCGCTGCCGAACCCGCCGCCTGGGGCGATGTGATCCTCGCGCGCAAGGACACGCCGACCAGTTATCATCTTGCCGTTGTCGTCGACGACGCGGCGCAGGGCATCACCGACGTGGTGCGCGGGCGCGACCTCTTCCACGCCACAAGTGTGCATCGACTGCTCCAGGCGCTCCTGGGGCTGCCGCAGCCGCGTTACCACCACCATCGCCTGCTGCTCGATGCCGACAGCCGGAAGCTCTCCAAATCGAACGCGGCTACGGCTCTCAGGGAACTCCGCCAGCGAGGGTTAACGCCTGCCGGCGTGCGCCGGCTGGCCGGGCTCGATTGAGCCTGCCGTCCATGGCAATGTGCCGGTTTGGTTCGGGGGCCGTATGGCGAAGCGTCGGCGTAAGCGCAGCGTGAAGCGCAAGCGTGTGGTGAAGCGAGTGGCGCGGCGCGCGCCCCCGCGTGCCTCTAAGCCGCCACGCGCGGTCAAAGTCCCGGCGCCGCGCGCGGTCGAGACCGCGCTCGCCGGCATCGCCCACGATATCCGCACGCCGCTCACCGGCATCTTGGCCCTGGCCGAACTGCTCGCGTCGTCTGACTTGGGCCAGCGCGAACGTGGCTGGGCCAATGCGCTCAAGAGCGGCGCCGAGCATCTCGCCGCACTCACGACGCTCATTGTCGATGCGGTGAAGGCGGATGCCGCCGGTCTGGTGCTGCGCAATGAGCCGTTCTCGCCGCGCGCTCTGGCCGAGTCGGTAGGCCATGCGTTGTTCGCCCGCGCGGGCAACAAGTCCATCGCCGTTGAGATCTCCATCGCGCCGGACCTCCCGGTGATGGTGCTGGGCGATGCGTTGCGTCTGCGCGCGGCGCTGGAAAACCTGCTCGATAATGCCGTGAAATTCACACCGTCGGGCGCGGTTCGCTTCGATGTCAGCGCCGCGCCCGCGCGCGGCGCACGGATGCGGCTCATCTTCACCGTAACCGACAGCGGCATTGGCATGAGCGCAGGCGAACGGAAGCAGCTCTTTCGGCCGTTTGCGCAGGCAAACCCCGACATTGCCAAGCGTTTTGGCGGTGCCGGTCTCGGGCTCACGTTCGTGAAGCGCATCGCCGAGGCCATGGGCGGCGATCTCACCGTGACGAGCAAGCCGGGCAGCGGTTCGACCTTCCGCCTGACTGCGCTCGTCGCGCGCGCCGAACCGGGAGCCGCGGCTGGGCCCGGCGGTGGACGCGGCGCACCCGCTCGCGCGCTGACGCTGCTCTGCGCCGAGGACAACCCCTACGGCCGGGTGGTGATGAACACGATCCTCGGCCAGCTTGGCCATCGCGTCGATTTCGTCGAGACGGGCGAGGCGGCGGTGCAGGCTGTGGAGCGTGGCGGCTATGACGCGGTGTTGATGGACGTGACGCTCTCAGGCCTCGACGGGATTGAAGCAACCCACCGCATCCGCGCTTTGCCTGGCGCGGCGGGACAAGTCCCGATCATCGGCATTTCCGGCCGCAGCGAAGCCGGCGATGACGCCGCCGCGCGCGCGGCGGGGATGAATTTTTACTTCACCAAGCCAGTAAGCCCCGGCAAGCTGGCTGAGGCGCTTCTCCAATTGTCATCACCGGGCTTGTCCCGGTGATCTCGCTTAGGAAGGCAACGCGATGCCACATGAATCGAGGTGGCCGGTACGCACCTAATTGAACTGATAATTCAAGCCGACGCGGGCGATGCTGCCGTTGAAATGGACGTCGGTTTGCATGACAGGAGCGTTGCCGAACACGGCATGAGTCTCAGTGTTCGTGTAGGACACGTGACCGAGGTCATAGTAAAGATATTCAGCCTTGACCGACCAGTTACGCGCGATAAACGACTCAAAGCCGGCCCCAAGGGTCCAGCCCGCCCGCACGCTAGACGTAGATCCTGCGGTGCAAGTGAAGAAGTTGGTTGAGCAGTCGAAGTCATTGCCGGGGCTAGCGAAATAGGCTGTCGTCGTCGTCGAGGCGACGGTCTTGCCATAGGCCAAGCCCCCCGTCACAAAGGCCAGAACCGACGGAGCAGGCAGAAAGCCGAGCCGTCCTCTCAACGTGCCGAACCATTCAAGCTTTTTGTCGTCTGCCGTTGTGAGAGATGGAGTAGCCCCGACTTGGGGTGAGACGCTCGTCGTCGACCCGCGAATGCCCGAATAAGAGAAATCGGCCTCAAGGCCAAATACGGCTTGGCCATATTGGTGATTGTACCCACCTTCAATGCCGCCAAGAAATCCCTTGCTGGTAAGACTGCTTGTCGCGGGAATTTCGCCATCGAGAAAAGGTGGAGTAAAGAAGTCGGCGAAAAACGGGTCAATTGGACTGTGAGTAGTTGAGCCCTTGTCCCACCCGTAGCCACCTTGGACGCCCAAATAAAAGCCGGTCCAATTGTAGGAAATGTTGGTCAATGCCTTGGTCGACATTTTAATCGGCATGTCGGCGCCCAACGCCGCATTCGACAGTCCGACGACGCCAACTGCGGCCAGTGCGGCCGCAACCATCCGATTCAACGACATGAAGGCACTCCCGATTCCCGCGCGTGATGTGGTTGGCACGCTAGCGGTGATCAGGCAGTAGGGCTTGGGCTGGACGCGCCATCATGTTGTGCTGGACGATACTGTTCCATCACCTCGAAGCCTTAGTGGCGCTTCTGCAACTAAAGATTGACCCGTGCCTGAACCATTCTGGGTGCCCCGGCGACACACGGCATGGTAGCCGTCACCATTGGGCGGCGGAGGAATTTTGGAGTGACGCCGATGGGCGGCGGCGAGGTTCAGACTTTGCGCGTTTCGAGCGCTGAGTTCTCCGATCGCGATAGGGTCGAGGCGTTCCGGGAGATATTCGGACGCGCCATCATGAAGATCGAGCTGGAGCCGCTTGTCGATAGTCCGCTCGATGTCGAGATGACGCTGCGTGCGATTCCCGGGCTGGGAATCGCGTCCGGGCGGATTTCAGCGACGTCGAACAGCCACACGACCGCGATGATCGACAACGACGATCCCGTGCTGGTCGTGGTCACGCACGGCAGCGGCTCGGTGACACAAGTGGGCCGCGAGGCGACGCTCGAAAACGGCCAGGGTGTCCTCACAACGAACGGCTCGGCCGGCGTTTTTGTCGGCCACATGGCGTCCTATGTGCACAATTTCCGTCTGGATCGCGCGATGCTCGCGTCTCAGCTGGTCGACATCGATGCCGCGCTGATCCGCTGCATTCCGAAAGACAATCCCGCGCTACGGCTCCTGATGCGCTACGCGCACGTCTTGAACGACGATGTCGCGCTCACGACGCCTGAGTTGCGCCGCGCCGTCACAGTTCATGTTCATGACCTGGCGGCCTTGGTGTTGGGCGCGACGCGCGATGCCGCCGAACTTACAAAAGTTCGTGGCGTGCGCGCCGCGCGCCTGCACGCGATCAAGGAAGAGATCATTGGCAATCTCTCCCGGCGCAATCTTACGGCTGATGCGATCGCGGCGAGCCACGGAATCTCGCCGAGCTATGTCCGCAAGCTGTTCGAGGGCGATGGCACCACGTTCGGCGACTTTGTGCTCGGGCAGCGGCTTGCCCAGGCGTACCGGATGCTAAGTGATCCCAGGTACGTTGACCGCAAGATCAGCGTCATCGCATTCGAGGCGGGCTTCGGCGATCTGTCGTATTTCAACAATGCATTCCGCCGCCGCTTCGGCATGACGCCGTCGGATGTGCGCGAAGCGGCGCGGCACGAGAACTAGCCCTCAGACGTTGCTGACGCCGTTTTTGCGCTCGACGATGCGCACGAGATCGCTCATGATGCGGTTGAGCTCGAAGTCCTTCGGCGTGTAGACGGCGGCGACGCCGGCTTTCTCCAGCGTCTCGGCGTCTTCCGGCGGAATGATGCCGCCGACGACGACCGGCACGTCGATCCCGGCTTCCTTCATGCGGGCGACGACGTCCTCGACCAGCGGCATGTGGCTGCCCGAGAGCACGGAAAGGCCGATGACGTGCGCCTTCTCATTGCGCGCGGCATCGACGATCTCTTCCGGCGTCAGGCGGATGCCTTCGTAGACCACCTGCATCCCGGCGTCGCGCGCGCGCACGGCGATCTGCTCGGCGCCGTTGGAATGGCCGTCGAGCCCGGGCTTGCCGACGAGGAACGTCATGCGCCGTCCGAGCTTGCGCGAGACGCGGTCGACGTCGGCGCGGATATCGTCGAGGCCTTCGACGTCATTGCGCATGGCGCGGCCGATGCCGGTCGGCGCGCGGTATTCACCGAAGGATTGGCGCAGCGTCCAGCCCCATTCTCCAGTGGTGACGCCGGCTTTGGCGCAGGCGATCGAGGCCGGCAAGATGTTGACGTTGCCGGTGGCGGCATGCTTCAAGTCGGCGAGCGTGGCAGCGACGGCGTTGTTGTCGCGCGCGTCGCGCCAGGCTTTCAGCCGCGCGAGCTGATCGTGCTCGGCGTCTTCCGACACAGTCATGATCGAATCGATGCCGCCGGTGAGCGGCGAGGGCTCGGTCTCGAGATATTTGTTGACGCCGACGACGATCTGCTCGCCGCGCTCGATCGCTTCGAGCCGCGCGGTGTTCGACTCGACGAGCCGCTGCTTCATGTAGCCCGACTCGACCGCCGCGACGGCGCCGCCCATCTCCTCAATGCGGACCAGCTCTTCCTTGGCCTCGCGCTTGAGCGAATCGACCTTGCGCGTGATCTCCTCGGAGCCGTCGAAGATGTCGCCGTAGTCGAGCAGATCGGTCTCGTAGGCGAGGATCTGCTGCATGCGTAGCGACCATTGCTGATCCCACGGCCGCGGCAGGCCGAGCGCCTCGTTCCAGGCCGGAAGCTGCACCGCGCGGGCGCGCGCTTTCTTCGACAAAGTGACGGCCAGCATCTCGATCAGGATGCGCGCGACGTTGTTCTCCGGCTGCGGCTCGGTGAGCCCAAGCGAATTCACCTGCACGCCGTAGCGGAATAGCCGCTGCTTGGCGTCGGTGATGCCGTAGCGCTCGCGCGTGATCTCGTCCCACAATTCCGAGAAGGCCCGCATCTTGCACATCTCGGTGATGAAACGAAGCCCGGCATTGACGAAGAATGAGATACGGCCGACGACCTCGCCGAACTTCTCCTGCGTGACTTCGCCCGACGCCTTCACCGTGTCGAGCACGGCAATCGCTGTGGCGAGCGCGAAGGCGAGCTCCTGCACCGGCGTCGCGCCCGCCTCCTGCAAATGATAGGAGCAGATGTTCATCGGATTCCATTTCGGCAGCTCGGAGGTGGTGAAGATCGCCACGTCCTTGATCAGCCGCATGGACGGCGCCGGCGGAAACACGTAAGTGCCGCGCGAGAGATATTCCTTGATGATGTCGTTCTGGATCGTGCCTTGCAGGCTCGCCCGCGGCGCGCCCTGCTCGTCGGCCACCGCGATGTAGAGCGCCATCAGCCACGCCGCGGTAGCGTTG
>DASXOK010000004.1:0-4238 GCA_036494425.1 Pseudolabrys sp. | reverse complement strand
TCGGGCGCATAAGTGGTGGACAGGGATCGTGGGCTTCCTCACGCCAGTGTGGAACTATGTCGATGCATTGGTGCACCCGGCGGCGCGGCAGGACGCGTTGACCGCGGCGCGCCATCGCGCCTTCATCGCGCCGCGCCTGATCGGCAGTTTCATCGCGCTCGCGAGCTTTCCGGTTTATGTCGCGTTCCGCGGCGTGCCGAGCATGCTCGAAGTCGGCGTGTTCGGCTGGCTGGTGGCGCCGATCCTGCTTGCGTATTTCCTCTCGCGCACCGGACGCTATGAGAGCGCGCATGTGCTCTCGTCGCTGTCGCTGACCGGTCTGGTCACGGTGGTGGCCTGGTGCACCGGCGGCATCGGCTCTTTCGCGGCGATCTGGCTCGTCGTCGTGCCGCTGGAAGCGGCGCTGTCCGCCTCGCGCCGCGTCGTCGCAGTCGCATCGACATTCGCACTGTTGGCGGCCGGGCTTCTTCTGGTGTTGAGCGCCTATGATCTTCTGCCCCCGGCGATCGAAGTGGCCGGCGAGCACGGCGCGCTGGTCGCGCTCGGCATCATCTCGGCCGCGCTCTATGCAACGGGCCTTGCGCTCGGCGCCGAACAGCTCGCGCGCACCAGCTTCTGGCTGCTCTATGCGGAGGAGGACCGTTACCGCCTGCTCGCGCGCAACATGACCGACGTCATCACGCGCCACGCCCGCAATGGCGCCGTGCTGTTCGCGTCGCCCGCGGCGGAGCCGCTGTTCGGCGCGCGCGTGCATGACCTGATGAGCCATGGCCTGTTCGATCGCGTGCACGTCGCCGACCGGCCCGCTTATCTCACCGCGCTCGCCGATGCGGCGGCGCTGGGCGAGATGCGGTCAGTCGAATTCCGCATCCGCCGCGGCGGCGAGGCGGACGGGCGGGGCGGCCAGTTCGTTTGGGTGGAGATGCGCTGCCAGCCGCTCGATCGCGCCGGCAAGATCGTGAGCGCCGACGAGCGCGAAGTCGTGGCGGTGCTGCGCGATGTGAGCGAGCGCAAGACCAATGAGCGCGCCGTCGAGATCGCGCGCGCCGAGAGCGAGCGCGCCAATGCCGCCAAGAGCCGCTTCCTGGCGACGATGAGCCACGAGCTGCGCACGCCGCTCAATGCCATCATCGGCTTCTCGGAGATGCTCACCAACGAGGAACTGTCCTTCGACGCCGCGCGCAAGCTCGAATACGCTAAGCTGATCAACGAGTCCGGCCGCCATCTTCTGTCCGTCGTCAACGGCATCCTCGACATGTCGAAGATGGAGACCGGCAATTTCGAGATCACGCCGGAGCCTTTCGCGCCGGCGCCCGCGATCATGAGCTGCTGCGATCTGCTGGCGCTGAAAGCGCGCGATAGCGGCGTCGCCATCAAGACGCATATCGGCATGAACTTGCCGGAAGTCGTCGCCGACCGCCGCGCCTTCAATCAGATCCTGATCAACCTCATCTCCAACGCGATCAAGTTCACGCCGCGCGAAGGCCGCGTGACGGTGAGCGCGCATTGCGACAAGGTGAAGCTCACCGTCGTCGTCGAAGATACCGGCGTCGGCATCGGCGAAGACGATCTGCCGCGTCTCGGCGAGGCCTTCTTCCAGGCGCGCGCTTCGTATGATCGCCGCCATGACGGCACTGGCCTCGGCCTTTCCATCGTCAAGGGACTTGTGCGCTTGCATGGCGGCGAGATCGGCATTACCAGCCGCCTCGGCAAAGGCACGCAGGTGACGGTGCGCCTGCCGGTCGATTGCGAAGGCAAGAAGCCGCCCGCCGATCCCATCAAGCTCGTCACCGACCGTGCGAAGGACCTTGCGACCGTTGCCACCACAGTCCGGATCAAAAAGAGTGCGTAAACGGAGCAAACGCGAGGCGGCCGTCGAGCCGAGCCGCGCCGGTCTGGTGGCGGTCGCGATCGGCCGGCATCCGCGCGAGTTCGTCGGCATCGTGATGGCGACGCTGGCGACCTTCGCGATCTTCATCAATGCGCTGTTCATGCAGAAGGGGCCGCACCCGGCGCCGATCTTCGCGACGCGGCCTGTGGTGAGACAGGCCGTGCCGCTGGCGCCGCCGCGCCCGCAGGTCGCGCAGCCGGCGCCTGTCGCTGCGCCTGCCGCCGCGCCGGCGCCTGCCGCCGACCCGCTGGCGAACCGCACGCAGATCGTCTCCGACATTCAGCGCGAACTGAACAAGCGCGGTTTCTACGATGGCGCGATCGACGGCGTGTGGGGCGCGCGGACCGACTCCGCGGCGCGTGACTTCGCGCAGGCCGCCGGCCTGAAGATGACCGTCGAATCGAACGATGCGCTGTTGCGCGCGATCCAGTCGTCCAACGTCAGGCATACCGCGACCGAGCCGGCGCGCAGCAACGATCCAATCGCGGCGCTGATCGCGCCGTCGAACAAGGTGATTGCGATCCAGCGCGCGCTGGCCGATTTCGGCTACGGCCAGATCAAGCCGACCGGCCTCTACGATCCGGCGACGCGGGTGGCTATTGAAAAGTTCGAGCGCGACCGCAAGCTGCCGGTGACGGGTCAGATTTCCGACCGTTTCGTGCGTGAATTGTCATCGATGACGGGACGTCCGCTCGAGTGATGGCGGTCAGGCGCGCTGCCGTGCTAGGCAGCGCCCATGCGATTGAAATCCAGCATCTGGGTCTCGGCCTATCTGCGCCGCTGCGCGATCGAAGGCGCTTTCGCGGCCGTGCGCCGCCGCGGCGCCGAAGAGGCGGGAGCGGTGTTCATCAAAGTGAGCCGTCTCGACGGCACTGGAACATTATACGCGCCGGCGCCGCAGGCAGTGTTCGACGATGAAAAGCCCTCTGACCGGCTCTTCACGGCGGTCCTCGGCAATGACACGCCGGTGGCGGAAGCCGACATCGAGGCGCGGCTCACGCGCGAGATCAAGTTCGATCCCGATGTGTGGATCCTCGAAGTCGAGGACCGCGCCGGCCGGAATTTTTTGGATGGCGCGGTGGTGAAGGGTTAGCGGCTGGTCTTCGTGCGAACCGGGAGAACATCGCGCGTGCGCGGGGTGCGGCGCTGGGACGGCGTGGCCGCTGAACGTGCGCTGCGGCGTTCGTCGTCGGCATAGACCGTTTCGTGCACGGAACGGCGTTGCGTGGCGGTGGTCTGCCACACCGCCGTCATCTGCAGCGCGGCCTGCGACGTGAGCTCGTCGAACAATTGCGCGAGCTCGAAGACGCGCTGCACCGACTGGCCGATCGCCGGATTGAGAAACAACAGCACGCGCTGGAGCACGGGCGCCGGCATGGCCAGCGCCTTGGCCACGACCACCAGCGGCTCACCGGACGCATCCTGCGTGATGCGATCGGCCAGCGCACGGCTGACGCCGAGCGCGCGTTCGATCGCGCGGCTGAAATCGTGTTGATTGCGCTCGAGCGCGGCTTTCTCGAGTCGCGCGATATCGCTCATCGGCGGTGTCGGAAGACGCGGCGCGTTGCCTGTCACATCGAGGTTGGTCAGGATCAGCCGGCGTTCCTCGGGCGTCGCGGTAAAGAACAGTTCGATGCGCTCGTCGATTTGTGGGGGACGGAGCGCCAGCTCGACGGCGGCCGGTGCGAGCGGCGGCGCTTCGATCTCGGGCACTTCGACTTCTGGCACTTCGGCGGCCGGTGCATCGCCGACCGGCGTGTCGAGCAAGGCAAGCGTCGCCAGGATTGCCGTGGGCGCTGCCGCGTAGCCGCGCAGACTCGCAGCAACCGCGCCGCGCGTCGCCGCATCGACGGTCTGGATCAGGCCGAGGGCCAACTCGACATATTGCGTTTCTTCGTCGGCGGTGTGCGACGGTTTCTGCACATAAAGATCGGTCAGCACGCGCACCAGCGTCGGGCGGACATCGACGCCTTCGCGGCAGGCGAGATCGAGCAGCGTGTCGACAGGGGAATTGGCTGGAGATTTCGCCATGGCTGTTACGCAACACCGGATTGGGATTGCGCCAGATTAGGCGGCGGGCGTTAGCAGACCGTTAACCTTGCGGCCTCTTTAATTGGAGGTAAGGCGCCGACCCGGCGAGTCCAGCGACGGCAGTACGCCGGGATCGGAAATGGGGGACTGCAATGGGCGAAGTCATCCGTTTTCCTGACGAACAGGGTTACGCGCGCGTCGGCCGTTACGTCGATGCCGCGACCGAACCTGCGACTGTGATCATCCTCCCGGTGATCCGCATCGACCGAGATCCCGATGGCAACAACGGCCTGGAACCACAGAGCGGCAACAATCC
>DASXOK010000003.1:0-20046 GCA_036494425.1 Pseudolabrys sp. | reverse complement strand
CCGAGGCCGCGATCGATGTGAGTGCAACTTGTTCTTTCTGATTCACCATACCCCCGTCCTTTGCGGCGGGATGTAGCCTACCGACAGCGCGATTTCGACCACTATGTTCGCTCTTGCTTCTAAGTCGCGATTGCGACGCGGAGCTTTCCGGGGTCGATTTCGCCCGCTGACGGCGCGACGGTGCAGGCCGCCATTGCGGACTGATTTACTGAACTCTTTCAGAGTAAAATTACCAATCTCCCTTAGATAATGCGTCATCGCGAAGGGCCCGCTATGACGATCCATGACATCGGACAGGCCAGGTTCCTGTCCGGGCGGCAACTATTTCCGTATTTGCGCGAGCGGCTGGCGCAATGGCGCGCCGGCGAACATCGCCTCACGCAGCGCATGGCCGGCGCGGCCTTCATCATCCGCGTCGCCAGCGCGGCGATCATGTTCGTCTCGCAGGTTCTACTCGCCAGGTGGATGGGCAGCGGCGCATTCGGCAGCTACGTCTACGTATTCACGTGGCTGTTGCTGCTCGGGGACCTCGTGCATCTCGGCATTCCGCTCACGGCGCAGCGCTACGTGCCGGAATACACGCAGACCGGAGCGCTCGCGCTGCTGCGGGGATATCTCAGCGGCGCACGCTGGCTGACGTTCGGCGCGGCAACGGTTGCGGCGATCCCCGGCGCGCTGATCGTGTGGGCCTTGCAGGCTTCGCTGGACGAAAGCCTTGTCCTGCCGTTCTTTTTCGCCTGCGTCGCGCTGCCGTTCTACGCGCTGACCTTCATGCTCGACGGCCTCGCGCGCTCGTACAACTGGATCAACCTGGCGCTGCTGCCGCAATATATCCTGCGTCCGCTGCTGGTCATCGCCGGCGCCGGCGCGCTGCGCGCCGCGGGTATCGCGCTCGACGCGACGGTGGTGATGGGCGTTTTGGCCGCCGCGTCGGTGGCGAGCGCCATGATCCAACTCGTCCAAATCCAGCGCGGTTTGGCACATGTCGTGCCGGTGGGGGCAAAGATTTATGCCCCCCGCACCTGGCTCGCCATGTCGCTGCCGATCATCCTCGTGTGGGGGATGTACACGCTGCTGACCTCCACCGACGTGCTGGTGCTCAAACAGTTCCGGCCCGCCGAGGAGGTCGCCTACTACTACGCGGCCGCAAAGACGCTGGCGCTGATGAGCATCATCCACTTCGCGGTCTCGGCGGCGGCGGCGCATCGCTTCACCGCCTTTCATGTCGCCGGCGATCGCCGTGGGCTCGCGGCCTTCGCCGCCGGCACCGTGCGCTGGATCTTCTGGCCGTCGCTGGCGGTGTGCCTGCTGGTGCTGGTCGTCGGCAAGCCGCTGCTGTCGCTGTTCGGCGCGAGCTTCACGGCCGGCTATTCGGTGATGGCGATCCTCACCGTCGGCCAACTGGCGCGCGCGGCCATCGGTCCCGCCGAACGGCTCCTCAATATGCTCGGCCAGCAGCGCATCTGCGCGCTCGCCTATGCGGCTGCTTTCCTGGTGAACATCGTCGGCTGCTTCCTGCTGGCGCCGGCCTATGGCGGGGCAGGGGCGGCCAGCGCGACGGCCGCCGCCTTCGCGACGGAATCCCTGCTGCTGTTCATCATCGCCAAGAGCCGGCTCGGTCTGCACATGTTCATCTGGGCACCGCGGGCGTGATGGTAAACCGTTTCTAAATCGACGCTTTGGCGGCGCGCGCACCCGTAACGGGTTGTGAAACCATTTCTGTCATCAATCGCGGTCGGACAATCACGGGGCTGGATCAAGGCCGGAGAGGCGTTTTGCAACACCAGTTTCCTCTTGCCGCGGCGAATGCCTTCGTTGCGCCGCAGGCGCAGGGACAACGCGTCGAGCCGCTCGAGCGCGCGACGCTGTCGTCTTTGCGCCGGGCGCCGGCCATCACGGTCGAAGTGGCGAGCGCTGCACGGCTCACGAATATCCGGGCGGAGTGGGACGACCTGCTGCGCCGCGCCGAAAGCCCCAACGTCTTCATGCATCCGGACCTGGTGCGGCTTGCGGGCGAGGCGTATCCCAACAGGACCATCCGCGCGCTGCTCGCGTGGCACGAGGAGGACCTGCGCCTTGTCGGCGTCTGGGCTTTCGCTGTGCGCCGCCCGCAAGGCGCATTCGTTTCCGTGCTCGCCGCGCCGGCGATGGAACATGCTTATCTCGCGACGCCGGTCATCGATCGCGAGCGCATTGAGGAGACGCTCGACGCGCTGCTCGATCACATCGCCGAAGACGCGAGCCTGCCGAAGATCATAGCACTCGATCCCGTCGGCGCGGACGCGACGATGGACGCGTTGACGCGCGTGCTAGCCGCGCGCGGCAGCCCGTCACGGATCATGGCGCAGGCGATGCGCCCGCGCCTCGTCTCCGAGCTCGACGGCAAGCTGTACCTAGCCAATGCGTTGTCGAGCGGCAGCCGCAAGAAGTTGCGCCAGCATCGCCGCCGGCTTGCCGAGCGGGGCCATCTCGAATTCAAGATCGTGACGGAGCCCGCCGCGCTGCGCGAAGCTTTTGAAGCTTTCCTGCACCTGGAAGCCTCGGGCTGGAAGGGCCGGCAGGGCACCGCCTTGCTCGGCAACGCCGCCGACGCGGCCTTCGCGCGATCGATGATCGCGGCGCTGGCGTCCGAGGGTGATGCCGCCGTGCACGCGCTCACGATCGATGGCCGGCCCGTCAGCATGCAGATCGTCCTGCGCGCCGGCGCCGGCGCATTCACCTGGAAGACCGCCTACGACGAAGCTTTCCAGGATTCATCGCCCGGCATGCTGCTGCTCGAAGATTACACTGCCGCCTTCCTTGCCGACGCCGGCATCGCCTTCGTCGACTCCTGCTCCTACGACGACAGTGGCTTCATGGCGGCCTGGAGCGAGCGCCAGCAGATCGTGAACTTCTGGTTCGATGCGCGGCGCGGCAGGTCTGTGGCGTTCGCCATCGCGAGTCGGTTGCATTACGGCGCGCTCGCGCTGCGCGCCGCCGTGAAGGCGCTCTATCTCTCGTACAAATCGAAATGGCGACGCCGCAAGCAGCCAGTGCAGACAGCGGCGAAGCCCGCGGCTTAACCATAGAAATTAGCCGCGCCGATTAAGCAATCGGCAGGAATTCATTGGTGGAGCGTGTGAAGGCGAACTAGCGTGACGACGTGTCACGGTGACTTGGATAGATCATGCAAAGCACGGATGTTGCCATAGTTGGGGGCGGCCTCGCAGGTTCTCTCGCCGCGGCGATGCTTGGGCGCGCGGGCGTGGACGCCGTCCTGATCGATCCGCACACGGTGTACCCGGAAGATTTCCGCTGCGAGAAGCTCGACGGCGACCAGGTCAAAATCCTCAACAAGACCGGGCTTGCCGGCGCGGTGCTGCGCGCGACGACGCCGGATCGCCAGTCGTGGGTCGCCCGCTTCGGCGTGCTTGTGGATAAACGTCCGGGCGATCAGGAGGGCACCTTCTACGCGCCGCTGGTCAATACGCTCCGCGCTGAGATTCCGGCGACGGTGCCTTTCATCAACGCCAAGGCGACCGCGCTCGTCACGAGCGAAGATCGGCAGCAGGTGACGCTGTCGAACGGCGAGACCGTGTCCGCGCGTCTGATCGTACTGGCGAACGGGCTGAATGTCGGTTTGCAGAAATCGCTCGGCTTGACGCGCGAGATGCTGAGCGAATGCCATTCCATCAGCATCGGCTTCGACATCAAGCCGCTCGGCCGCCGCACTTTCGATTTCCCGGCGCTGACCTATTACGCCAACCATCCCAGCGACAAGACGGCGCTGATCACGCTGTTCCCGATCGGCGGCATCATGCGCGCCAACCTGTTCGTCTACCGCGACATGAACGATCCGTGGCTGTCGCAGGTTCGCGCGGCTCCGCAGGAGACGCTGTTCGCGCTGATGCCCGGTCTGCGCAAACTCACCGGTGAATTCGAGGTCGAAGGATTTATCAAGATCCGCCCGATCGATCTCTACGCTATTCACGGGCATCTGCAGCCGGGTGTCGTTCTGGTCGGCGACGCGTTCTCGACCTCGTGCCCCGCGGCAGGGACGGGCGCGCGCAAGGTGCTCACCGATGTCGAGCGGCTCTGTAACGTTTACATCCCGCGCTGGCTGGCCACGCCGGGCGTCGGGGCGGACAAGATCGCGGCCTTCTATGACGACCCGGTCAAGAAGGCCTGCGACGACTTCGCGATCACCAAGGCCTACAGCCTGAAGGCGTTTTCGATCGATCGGGGCCTGTCGGCGACCGCGCTGCGCTGGGCGAAGTTCCTGGCGCATTTCGCCGTCGGCAAGATGCGGCAGATGCGCCAGCAGTCCGGTTCCAAGCCGGGCGGCCCCAAGGGCATTCCCGCCACGGCCGACGCAGGCTCCTGAGCTAAACCGCGCCTGTCTTCAGCCGTCCCGTTGCAATTCGTTAAACATAGATTTCGTGCCTCGCAGCAGCGATTGCGGTCGTTTTCGTTGGCCAAATTAAGGGAACTTGAACGTGAATCGGATGATCTTTTCGCGCGCCAGCGGCGATTCACCGTTTGTTGCGGCCTGACGTCTATCGTCGCGCCGCCGAACACCGAACACGAGACACGATCAATGCCCGCGGCTCTCCCGGTCCCGTTCAACGCCTATGAGGATGGATACGCGGACGCCGCCGTGACCGAGGCGCGTCCGCTCGTGTCGCATGCCGCGGCGGCCGGCGTCTCGCTGGCGATTTTCGACACGCTATCGGCGGTCGAGACCGAGTGGCGTGCGTTCGAGCAGAGCGCCGATTGCACGGCGTTCCAGACTTTCGACTGGCTCTCGACCTGGCAGCGCTGCGTCGGTGTGCTCCAAGGCGTGACGCCCGCGATCGTTGTCGGGCGCGACAGGGATGGAGAACTCTTGTTCATCCTGCCGTTGTCCGTCGGGCCGACGCGGTTCGCGCGCGAACTGACATTCTTTGGCACGGACCTCTGCGACTACAACGCGCCGCTTCTTACTCCTCGCTTAGCGGGCCAGATCAAGCCGGCGCAGTTTGCCGACGTGTGGCGCAATATCAGCAGGCAATTGCAGCGCGACCCGCGCTGGCGTCACGATCTCGTTCGGCTCGAGAAGATGCCGGAGACGGTGGGCGGGCAAGAAAATCCCATGTTGTCCATCGGCGTCACGCCGCATCCAAGTGGGGCTTACGCGACGCCGCTCGCGGAGAGCTGGGACGCCTTCTATGCCGCCAAGCGCTCCGCTTCGACGCGCCGCCGCGACCGCACCAAGCGAAATCGGCTGGCCGATTTCGGCGAGGTGAAGACGACGACGCCGGAAACGGCTGATGGTCTGTCGCAGGCGCTGTCGGTGTTGATGCAGCAAAAGGCGCGGTCGCTTGGGCGGATGGGCGTTACCAATTTCTTCGACCGGCCGGGGCATGCCGATTTCTATCAAGCTTTGGCGGCCAATCCGGGCAACAAGCATCTCGTCCATGTCAGTCAGCTCGAGGTCGGGCAGCATATCGCCGCTGTAAACGTGGCGCTGATGTTTCGCGGCACCTATTATCACATCATGTCGAGCTACACGGACAGCGACATGGCGCGGTTCGGCCCCGGTGCGATCCATCTGCATGACGTGTTGCGCAAAGCGATCGAGCGCGGCTTCAAGACGTTCGATTTCACTGTCGGTGACGAACCCTACAAGCGTGACTGGTGCGAGAGCGGCAAGACGCTCCACGACCATCTCGGCGCCGCCCGTCTGCGCGGCGTCGTCATCGTCGCGTCGATGACGGCGATGCAGGCGCTCAAGCGGCACATCAAGCAGACGCCGACGCTATGGACCGCGTTCAGGAAACTGCGCGCGTGGATCGGCCCGCTCTAACGGCGACGGCGTACTATCGTATCGCGAAAAATCCGAAAATTAGAGCGTGATTGCTCTGGATTGAATCGCGGTGTGGCAAAGCTTCACCTCTCCCATGGGGAGAGGTCGACCGCGCGAAGCGCGGGCGGGTGAGCGACTATCTGAGGTGTCAAGTTGCATTGGCATATATGGCGCGCGTTTCGCGTGCTTTTGCGTTGAGGCGGACGAGGAGTTTGCGCGCCAAGGCGATGCGGATGACCATTTTGGGCTTTCCGGCGGCGGACAACCTTTTGTGGAATTCGGCGAGGCCCTTGTCGTAGCGGGCCGCGATGGCGGCGACGAGGAAGAGGATCGAGCGCACGCTGGAGCGTCCGCAGCGAATGGGCCGCTTGCCTTGTCGCTTGCCACTGTCGTCGGCGATCGGCGCCAAGCCGGCAAGCTTGGCGATGGCCTTGTTGGAGTAGGTGCCGATCTCCGGCAGGTCGGCCATCAGCCGGGCGACGGTACGCTCCGCCACGCCCTTCACCTCACGCCACGCCTCCGCCAGCCGCGACCACAAGGGATCGTCGTCGATCATGGAGGCGATCTCACCCTCGAGCGAACGCGACTGGCGCTTGAGCAGGGCGATGATCTCGTCGAGGCTGGCCAGCATCTCGGCATTGTCGAGCAGGTTGGCGCGGCGCTGCTTCTGGACGACAAGATCGTCAGTGACCTGGCGAAGCCTTGCCACAAGGGCTTTCAGGCGCTGCTGGCCGGCGCTTTGCGGCGGCGTCGGCTGCAAAGCCTTTGCGTGCGCGAAGCGGGCGATGATGCTGGCATCGAGCCGGTCGGTCTTCTCCAGGACACCCATCGCCTCGGCGTAATAACGCACGCTGCGCGGATTGGTCATGGCGCAGGCCAGGCCTTCGTCCCACAACAGCATAAACGCCTTGCGTTCGTAGCCGCCGGACGCTTCCATCGCGACCAGGCTGGCCTGGTGCTTTCGGCAGAACGCCGCCAGCTGGGCAATCCCGGTCGTGTCGTTGTCGAAACTCTGCGCGATCGTTCCGGGCTCGATGCAGGCATCGAGCCGGCCCTTCGAAACATCGACTCCACAAATGAACTTCATCACGGTAACCTGCCTTGTTCGTGCGATTGCGATCCAGCGACTGTTCGGTCGTACGTGACAACGGCGAAGATCCCAGGCTCACCCACGGTTGTTGCCGGAGGGGTATCGGGCGACATCGCCGCGTGCTTTGGCCGGTGGCCACCGGCCAAAGCGCTCAGTCGCTTCCATCGCACATCTTGCTCAATGGGCAGATACAAGGGGTTACAGTCTATCGAGAGTCCTGATCCCCCTCACCCCAACCCTCTCCCCGCAGGGGAGAGGGAGCCGGCTGAGTTCGTGGCCACGCTTTCACTCGATTCGATCATCCTTTGGTTCCTTCACGCAATCCTGTCGCCGCGCTGCCGATGGGCCGTGAAGCGCGAGCAATAACAATACGCTGCCGCATCGATGCGCGCTCCCATCCGCCGTGCGGGCGAAGTGGGCAGCAAGCGTTGCGCGATCGCACGTCTTGAACAGAGATCGCCGCCGGGCGTAAGACTCGACATCAGCCAACGATGAACAACAACAGGAAACGTCATGAAAAGCAGCGGCGATCGCATCCTCACGACCCATGTCGGCAGCCTGCCTCGGCCAGCCGACCTCCATGCTATGAGCGTTGCGCGCAGACGTGGCGAGAAGATCGATGACGCAACCTATGCGGCGCGCGTGCGCCAAGCGGTGTCGGACATCGTCAAGAAGCAGGTCGAAATCGGCATCGACATCGTCGACGATGGCGAAATGAGCAAGCCGAGCTTTATTACGTATATCAACGAGCGCCTCGGCGGCTTTACCGTCGACACCGCCGATCGCAACCAGAGCCCGTGGGTGGGCTCGCGCGAAGTGCTCGCCTTTCCGGATTTCTACCGGCCGCAGCTTGCCAACGTGCACACCAAGCACACGCATTTTCTCTGCACCGGGCCGATTACGTACACCGGCGCGCGCGCGCTGAAGACCGATCTCGAGAACCTCAAGGCGGCGCTCAAGGGCGCCGATGTCACCGATGCTTTCGTGCCTTCCACGTCGGTGTCGAGCATCGAGGACTGGAACCGCAACGCCTATTACAAGTCTGACGAGGAGTATCTGTTCGCGCTCGCCGACGCGATGAGCCAGGAATATCGCGCCATCGTCGATGCCGGCTTCCTGGTGCAGGTCGATGATCCGCATCTCGTGACCTACTATGTCACGCATCCGCATCTGAGCATGGAGGAGATCCGCAAGTGGATCGCGATGCGGGTCGATGCGATCAACCACGCGCTGCGCGGCATCCCGAAGGAGAAGGTGCGGTTCCACACCTGCTACGGCATCAATTTCGGTCCGCGCGTGCACGACATCGAGGTGAAGCACGTCATCGATATCCTCGGACGGCTGAACGCCGGCGCGTTCTCCTTCGAAGCGGCCAATCCGCGCCACGAGCACGAATGGACAGTGTGGCGCGACGCCAAGCTGCCCGACGACGTCATCATGATCCCGGGCATGATCACGCAATCCAACGTCATGGTAGAGCACGCCGAGCTGATCGCGCAGCGGTTGGGGCGGTGGGCCGATGCCTTCGGCCGCGAGCGTGTGATCGCCGGCACCGATTGCGGCTTTGCCAGCTTCGCCGGCAATGACGAGATCCACGAGAGCATCGTCTGGGCGAAGTTCGATGCGCTGGTGGAAGGCGCGCGCATCGCATCCAAGCGCTCGAGCGCGGGTTTGACACGCCAAAGCGCGTAACTATACAGTTACATACTTCAAGGAATGGAGGCTGAAGAGGACTTCCAAGTTCTCTTCGGCGAAACGCCAAGCACCGAGCGGCGAAGCCGCCGGCGAACAGACAACAAGAACGATCAAAGGGCATGCCATGAGCGCCACACCACGCATCCTCACCACGACCGTCGGCTCCTATCCGGTGCCGGACTGGCTGGTCGCGCTGCCGTCCGAACAGGCGCTCGTGGATGCGACGCGCGTCGTCATCGGAACGCAGGAGCAGGCGGGCATCGATCTCGTCTGCGACGGCGAGCTCTATCGCTTCGACATCAATCATCCCGAGACCAACGGGATGATCGAATATTTCGTGCGGCCAATGGCGGGCGTGCGTCGCGACATCGGGCTTGCCGAATGGCTCGAATTCAAGAAGACGCCGGGGCTGAAATTCCGCACGCGGCCGCCGGGCGTGGTCGAGGCGCCGATCGGTCCCGGTTCGCTCGATCTGCCGGCGGCTTGCGAGCGCGCGAAGAATCTTGCGTCGCGGCCGCTGAAGTTCACGCTCACCGGTCCGCACATGCTGGCCAAGATGCTGCTCGACACGCACTACAAGGACAAGGCAAAACTCGCATTCGCTATTGCCGATGTGCTCGCCGAGCAGGTCAAGCACATCGATGCCGAGGTCATTCAGGTCGACGAAGCGAATCTGCCGGGCCAGCCGGACGAATGGGAGTGGGCGGCGGAAGCGATGAACCGCGTGCTGCGCGCGATCCCGACAACGCCGGCGGTGCATCTGTGCTTCGGCAATTACGGCGGGCAGACGATCCAGAAGGGCGGCTGGGACAAGCTCATCGACTATCTCAACGCGCTGCATGTCGACCACATCGTCACGGAGAACGCGCATCGGCCGGCGGAGGAGCTGAAGGTGTTCAAGGGGCTGCGCCCGGAGATCGGCTTCGGCCTCGGCGTCATCGACATCAAGCAGACGGTGATCGAATCCGCGGACCAGATCGCGCGCGCGATCGAGCAGGCAGAGCGCGTGCTGGGGCCGGGCCGGGTGAAATATATCCATCCCGACTGCGGCTTCTGGATGCTCAAGCGCGGCATTGCCGACGGCAAGATCCGCGCGCTCGTCGCCGGCCGCGATCTCTACGAGGGCCGGCTCAGCTCGCGGCAGGTTGCTTGAGCGACGGCATCGGCGTCAGCGCATCCCACTCGGGATAGGCGCCGGCGGCGAAGCCGGGCGCGGCGAGTGAGCCAGTGGCGAGACGGCCGTCGCGCATTTTCAGCCGCACGGCGCCGTGGCTGCGTTCGTAAAGGTCGGGATGCGCGGCGAGGAAGGCGGCCTGTTCGTTCTCGGGCAGGCCGCTCATGCCGTTGACGTAGTGATGGCCGTTGCGCTCGACGTGGCCGAGACCGATCAGGTTGACTAGCGCAAGGTCCTGCTGCACGGCGAGCCCGGCTTGCGTGGTGAGGTCTTCCCCGGTCATGAAGTAACGCGCGCTGCCGGCGTCCACGTTCCATTTGGCGCAGCGGGCGGCGTTGAGGATCGACTTGTACAGTCCCTTGCAGCATTTGCTCGACACGCCCGTATAGCCGAGCGCCTTCGCGCGCGGGAAGGCGCCGAAGCCGTCGTCCGATTCATCGATGATGACCGGCTTCACCTGCGACAGCTGCGAGACGTCCGTGTCCAGCGCGTGCGCGCGTGTGACCGGCTGTTCGATGAACAGGATGCTTGCGACGAGGCGTTTCAATGCAGGTGCTGCCTGCATCAGTCGCCAGAGATCGAGCAGGGCGGCGATATCGTTGTACTGTTCGTTGCCGTCGAGCGAGACGTGATAGGGCGCCGAAAGCTTGTCGAGCACTGCGGCAATCTCGATCAGACGCTGGAGATCGGCCTCCGCATTGCCGCCGATCTTGAGCTTGAAATACCTGTGGCCGTAGGCCGCGACGACCTCTTCCAGCGACTCCGGCAGACCGTCGCCGACCTGGTTCGGATGCCCGCTGATGATGTCGACCAATCCGACCGTGTGCCGCGCGGCGATCGTGCCGGCCGGCGCGAGCTGCGCCAGGAAACGCGGCAGGTCGAAACCGGCGAGGTCAGCAAGATGCTTCGGCAGCAGGCCGGCGTCGATGCCGGCGAGGTTCGCCTTCACCGCGTCGTAAAACGAACAGCCTTGGCTGCGACAAAAAGCATCAAGAATGGCGCGGTCGATCTGCGCCGGTCCGAAATTGGCGACCAGCGCATTCAGCCCGCGCGCGGCGCCGGCGGCGATCTGCTCGTCATAGTGCGCTGCGAAATGACCGAAGGCTGTGCGCGCAGGGCCCGGCGCAAGGTAGGCGTTCGCCGCGAGCATCAACGAAAGTCGTAGCTGATCGAAATTCTCGTCGTTCGAGAGCGCGAGGTTCTTGTCGAACCATTTCGGCGCCAGAAGCTCGGCGGACGCGCCCCAATGCGACTGTCCGTCGCGGGTTTCGATGCGCACGCGCACGAAGCATTGCGGAGCCTGCGTCAGCGTGACCACGCCGAACCGGAACGGCATGCGCAGGCGCACTGGCCTTTCGTAGAAGCGCACGTCGCGGATAGTGAAGACCGGCGCTGTCATGTCGCGGCCGCCGCCCCGCGATACGGTGCTATTCTTACGCCCAAGCCATTGGATTTGGTTGCATTTCTTTGTTTCATCGCTGACTGCCTTGCGCGCTTTGCGCGCCCTCGCGTTGATGGGCCAGCGGGGTTCGCGCAAATTTTTTGCTGTACCGATCTAACCAGATAGTTAAACTGGCTGGCAACCTCCCGCGTCGATCGCAACCAATAACAGGGAGGGCGAGGACGAAACCCAGGATCAAGGGCAGAATGACTCGGATTATCCGTGTCGAAATAGGACGTTTCGATTACCCGCTGGTCGGAGAATTCAAGTTCTTCAAGACGCCAGCGCGGCCCACGGTTCTGGTACGCCTCACTGATGAGGATGGCGTGCAGGGCTGGGGTCAGTGCGTGCCGATCGAGACCTGGACCTACGAGACGGTCGAGACCGTCGAATCGACGCTGCGCCACTATCTTGCGCCGGTCCTTCTTGGCGCCGATTCCACCGACATCGAGGATGTGCATGCGCGCATGGAGCGCGCGATCCGTCCGTCGTTCTCGGTCGGCCAGCCTTTGTGCAAGGCGGGCGTCGACCTGGCGTGCTACGACCTCTGGGGCAAGAAGACGCAGCAATCCGTCAGCGCGCTTCTCGGTGGGGCCTCGCGCTCCAAGGTGAAGCTGAGCTGGACGATCCAGTCGCCCACGCTCGAAGGCGCCGAAAGTCTGCTCGAGCAGGGCGCTTCGCTCGGCTACGACAGCTTCAACATCAAGATCGGCTATCCGCAGACGCCCGACTATGACGCTGCGCTAGTGCGCCTCGTCACGCAGTTCGCGCCTGACGGCTTCCATTGGTGCGACGCGAACACGAATTACGATATCGACACCGCGCTCGACATGGCGCCCGTGCTCGCGGACAGCGGGCTGAAGGGTCTCGAGTCACCGCTCCCGCCCAACCGCTTCCGCGATTATCAGGCGCTCAAGGAGCAGGGCGCGCTCCCAATCCTGATGGACGAAGGCATCGTCTCCCCGATCGAAGTGGACGAGTTCATCGCGCTCGACATGTTTGACGGTATAGCGATGAAGATCGCGCGATGCGGCGGCCTGTGGAACGCAACGCGGATCGCCGATTTGCTCGAGGAGAACGGCCTTTTGCTGTTCGCCTCTGGCCTGACCGATCCGGACTTGTCGATGGCGGCATCGGCCCATTTCTTCGCCTGGGCCGGGCTCGATTACCCCGCTGCGCTCAATGGCCCGCAATACATTGCCGGCCGCGGTACCACCGACGCGCAGTTCCGGCCCAACGGCGATACGATGTTCGTCCCGCAAACGCCGGGCCTCGGCCTTACAATCGACAGCGCGGCGGAGAAGGCTTTAGGCGTCGTCGCGCAGCTTTAGCGCGACGCGGACTGGCAATAAAAATGGTGAATGGCAGGTAGGAACAATGGCGCTCATGAGTGGTTCGGTGAGTTCTGAGACGAATGTGAATGTGCCCGCCTGGGTCAGCCTCGTGAAGATGCTGACGCCGCTCATCGGCATTTTCGGCTTCCTGCTGGCCTGGCAGGTGTTCGTCGTCGCCTACAAGGTTCCGGCCTACCTGCTGCCGTCGCCGACCGACATCGCCCACACGTTCGTCGATCAACTACCGAAACTGCTGCACCACGGCTGGATCACGACCTACGAGATGCTCGGCGGCTACGCGCTCGCGGTCGCGGTCGCGCTTCCGCTGGCCATCGCCATCACCTCGTCGCCGCGCTTCAATGCCCTCGTCATGCCGACGATGCTGTTCTTCCAGATCGTACCGAAAGTGGCGATCGCGCCGCTGTTCCTGGTCTGGTTCGGCATAGGCGTAACGCCGAAGATCCTCGTCGCCTTCCTGATCTCGTTCTTCCCCATCGTGATCGATGCCGCCGTCGGCCTGCGCTCGATGTCGCCGGAAATGGCCGACCTCGCGCGTTCGATGGGCGCGTCGCGCTGGCAAGTGTTCGCGCAATTCAGGCTGCCGACCAGCCTGCCTTATCTGTTCAGCGGCCTGAAGGTGGCGTCGACGCTGGCCATCGCCGGCACGGTGGTGGGCGAGTTCGTCGGCGCCGACAAGGGCCTCGGCTACCTGCTGCTCACGACGAATTCGAACATGGAGACCTCGCTGATGTTCGCGACCATCGTGGCACTGACCATCATCGGCCTCGTGTTCTACTATATCGTGGAGACGCTCGAAGGGCTGCTGATCCCGTGGCACGTCACCCACCGGGTGCGCGAAGAATCTGGCACCATGTAGGCTGGATGCGCGAACGGCGAAGACCAAACTCAACGACAAAAACCAGACAATCCAGGGAGGAGAAAGTGATGAAACGCAAAAGTGTTGCTCTGGCGTTGGTTGCCGCGGTTGCGGCGATCTCGGCGTCGCTCACGTCGGTGAGTGCGCAAGAACTTCAGAAATTCCCGTTCCGCCTGAACTGGACGCTCTATGGCGAGCACGCGCCGTTCTTCGTCGCGCTCGACAAGGGATTCTACAAGGACGAGGGACTCGACGTCGAAATTCTGGAAGGCAGCGGCTCCACCACAGTGTTGCAACTCGTCGCCAACCAGACCAACCCGGTCGCCTATGTCGACGCCGCGACAATGATGCGCGGCATCGGCGCCGGCATGCCGGTGACCGCCGCCGGCGTGTCGTTGCAGCAGAGCCCGATGTCGTTCATCTACCGCGCCGACTCTCCGCGTCCGACCAAGGTCGATGAGATCAAGGGCAGCCGCATCGCCATCACCGCGGGCGACGCGAGCCTCGCCATCTTCACCGCCTTCATGGGCAAGCTCGGCATGAAGGTCGACGACGTGCAGATGATCACGGTCGCGAACCCTCAGGCAAAAGAGCAGGCCGTGCTCAACAAGCAGGCGGACTCGCTGCTCGGCTACTTCATGGATCAGGGCCCGCGCATGCAGCTCAAGAGCGGCGTGAAGATGGGCTGGACGCGCCTCTACGACATGGCCGGCATTTCGACGCTTTCGAGCGCGATCATCGTCAACAAGGACTGGCTCAAGGACGCGAAGAACCAGGATACGCTGCGGCGCTTCCTGCGCGCCTCGCAGCGCGGCTGGGCCTACACCGCCACGCACGACAAGGAAGCGGCCGAGATCTTCCTGAAGCACGCGCCGGCCTTCAACATGGAGATCGCGCTGTTGGAGATCGACGGCACCATGTCGATCATCCATACCAAGCACACCAAGGACAAGCCGCTGTTCTGGTCCGCGAAGGAAGACTGGCAGGAAAGCCAGGATCTCCTGCAGAAGTATTCCGGGCTCAAGGCGGAGCCGGATATGGCCAGCTACTACACGAACGACTACCTCTCCGAACCGCCTTATATGCCGAAGAAGTAAGGATAACTGCCTCCCGCGCGCGCCTCGCGCGCGGGAGGATGTTCTTTGTTCCCGTGCCAGGACATCTCGTGCAATGACCGATCCGTACATCAGGCTTCAGAACGTCGGAAAGAAGTATCAGACCCGGAGCGGCACGGTGGAAGCCTGCTCCGACATCAATCTGGACATCAGGCAATCGGAGTTCGTCGCCATCGTCGGCCCGAGCGGCTGCGGCAAGACGACCATCCTCAAGATGGTGGCCGGGCTGTCGTCATACACATCGGGCACGATCACCGTGGGCGGCAAGCGCGTCGAAAGCCCGCAGACCGATGTCGGCATCGTGTTCCAGGAAGCCATCATGCTTGATTGGCGCGATGTGCTGTCTAACGTCATGCTGCAGGTCGACATCCGCAAGATGGACCGCGCCAAATACGTGCCGGTCGCAAAGAATTTGCTCAAGGCGACGGGGCTGGAAGGCTTCGAGGGCAAGAAGCCGTATGAATTGTCGGGCGGCATGCGTCAGCGCGTGTCGATCTGCCGTGCGCTGGTGCACGATCCCACGATGCTGATGATGGACGAGCCCTTCGGCGCGCTCGATGCGCTCACGCGGGAGCAGATCGCCATGGATATTCAGAAGCTGTGGATGGAGACGCGCAAGACGGCGCTGCACATCACGCACAGCATTCCGGAAGCGGTGCTGCTCGCCGACCGCGTGGTGGTGATGGGGCCGCGGCCGGGCCGCATTGTCGAGATCATCGATATCGACCTGCCGCGCCCGCGGCGGCTCGACAAATTGCCGGAGCGCTTCCACGAATACTCGACGCGCATCCGCAATATCTTCAAGTCCAAAGGCGTGCTGGCTATGGACTAGCGATCTTACGATCCGGCCGCAGTTGGCCGGATCATGAGTTGCTGACGCGCAGCCGGCTCACGCCGGATGCAACTGTTTCCTCAGCCGCAACGAGAGGCCGATGAGGCTGCAGCCGAGCAGGATCGCATACCAGGCGATCAGCCAGACCACCGCGAGCGCGCCGACGCCGGGCTGTCCGATCAGGATGACGCCGAATGCGATCGACAATACGCCGGCCAGGATCAGCCACCACTCGCCTTCGATCTCCTTGCGAAGCTGAATGGCGCCCCAGATTTCGAACACGCCGCTCACGATCGCCCAGGCGGCGATGAACAACAGCAGGACCACCGCTGTGATGCCGGGCCAGGCAAAGGTCAGTATGCCGGCAACGACGCCGGCGACACCGACAATGGCGAGCCACCAGCGCGGCGCGATGGCGACGCGGCCGGAAATTGCCGCCCACAACGAGAAGATGCCGTCGACGAACGCGTAAGCGCCCCAAAGGAAGATGAGCGTCAGCAAGGTAACTCCGGGCCAGAAGAAGGCCAGGAGGCCGAAGATGATGGCGGCGATGCCGCGCAGCAAAAGCAGCCACCAGTTCTCGGCTAGGGCGTGCAACATCGGCGGGCCGGTGAGCGGCCTGCTCGATGGCATATGTGCGCTGGTCATTTGCTTTTCTCCCTAAACGTAAGGCGGGAGCAGGCTGTCGGTATGCTTGGCCGGCTGGCTCTAACTCACGCCGGTGATCGTTTTGCAGGCCTCTAGGCCCGACCGCGTCTCAGGCGGTCACTAAACACATAATATCACTGTATAATTATTGGCGCAATTGCAGGCGGCGGCTGGTATCCGCCGCCTGTGTCTTCGCAGGCGGTGCTGACTTACTTCTCGACGAAGGCTTTTTCGATGACGTATTCGCCGGGCTTCGAGTGGTTGCCTTCGTGGAAGCCACGTTCGCGCACGATCTCGACGAGGTCCTTCAGCATGCTCGGGCTGCCGCACATCATCACGCGGTCCTGCTCGGCCGACAGGGAGTCGAGGCCGATATCGTCGAAGAGTTTTCCGCTCGTGATCAGGTCGGTGAGACGGCCGCGATTGCGGAACGGTTCGCGCGTCACGGTCGGATAATAGATGAGCTGCTGCGACACCATCTCGCCAAGGAATTCGTGCTGCGGCAGCTCCTGCGTGATCATCCTCTCGTAGGCGAGCTCGGCGACCTGGCGGCAGCCGTGCACGAGCACAACCTTTTCGTAGCGATCGTAGGTGTCGGGGTCCTTGATGATGGAGAGGAACGGCGCAAGGCCGGTTCCCGTTGACATCAGATAAAGATTGCGGCCGGGCAGCAGGTTGTCGAGGATCAGCGTTCCCGTCGGCTTGCCGTTCACGAGAACGCTATCGCCCACCTTGAGATGCTGAAGCCGCGAGGTGAGGGGGCCGTCGGGAACCTTGATCGAAAAGAACTCGAGATGTTCCTCGAAGTTCGCGCTCGCCAGGCTGTAGGCACGCAGGAGAGGCCGCCCGGAGACCTCCAGCCCGATCATCGCGAATTGTCCGTTGCGGAAACGGAAGCCGGAATCGCGTGTCGTCTTGAAGCTGAAAAGGCTCTCGGTCCAATGGTGGACGTGCGTGACTTCTTCATGTGCAATGCTGCTCATTGGGGGAGACTCGAAGGTGGGTTTGCGTTGACAGTATCGGCACTTCGGCTATATAACTAACTAGGTAATTATTTCAATATCCTTCTTGGAAGGGGTCCCATGCCGGTGGTCAATTTGCCGAGGGCGGACGGTTCGCTGGAGGCTTACAGGTTCCGTGGGCCGGCCAACTGGAGCACCGCCAACGGGCACGGGCTGGACCGTATCGCGCTCGCCGCTGCGCATGTGGTGGCCGATCCTTTCGTTGACAACGACCCCTGGGTGACTGCGGCAATCGACTGGGACGCGACCATCGCGTTCCGCCGCCACGTCTGGTCGCTCGGGCTCGGCGTGGCCGAGGCCATGGATACGTCGCAGCGCGGCATGGGGCTCGACTGGCCGAACGCGCTGGAGCTGATCAAGCGCTCCGTCGCCGCCGCAAAGGAAATTCCGGGCGCTGTCGTGTACTCCGGCGTCGGCACCGATCAGTTGATCCCGACCGCATCGACGACCGTCGACGACGTCATCCGTGCTTACGAAGAGCAGGTCGAAGCCGTGGAGGCGGCCGGCGGCCGCATCATCCTGATGGCGAGCCGCGCGCTGGTCGCCGCGGCGAAGTCGCCGGACGATTACGCCAAGGTCTATGGCCGCATCCTCGAGCAGGTGCGTGAGCCGGTGATCATCCACTGGCTCGGCGAGATGTTCGACCCGGCGCTGAAAGGCTATTGGGGCAAGGCCGACCACATGACCGCGATGGATGTCTGCATCGATATCATCGGCGACCATGCGAGCAAGGTGGACGGCATCAAGCTGTCGCTGCTCGACAAGGACAAAGAAATCCATATGCGCCGCCACCTGCCGCAGGGCGTGCGCACCTATACCGGCGACGACTTCAATTTCGCCGAACTCATCGCCGGCGACGAGCAGGGCTATTCCGACGCGCTGCTCGGCATCTTCGCCGCGATCGCGCCGGCGGCGTCGGCTGCGCTTGCCGCGCATGCCCGCGGCGACATCGACGAGTACTGGAAAATCTTCGAGCCGACGGTGCCGCTGTCGCGCCATCTATTCAAGGCGCCGACGCGCTTCTACAAGACCGGCATCGTCTTTCTCGCCTATCTCAACGGCCACCAGAAGCATTTCGTGATGGTCGGCGGGCAGGAGAGCGCACGCTCGCTGTTGCATCTCGCCGACATCGTACGGCTCGCCGATGCCGCCGGGCTGATCTGCGATCCGGATATGGCTGCGCAGCGGCTCACCTCCGTGCTGCGCACGCACGGTCTGGACGCCTGACGTGCCCCCCCGCGTCGTCACGGCGGAAGAAGCCGCCAAGCTCGTACGGACCGGCGATACGCTGTTGATCGGCGGCTCCGGCGCCGGGCACTCCGTCCCCGATACGCTGATCGGCGCGATCGGCAAGCGCTTCCTCGCCGAAGGACAGCCGCGCGATCTCACCACGGTGCATCCGGTCGGGCTTGGCGACCGCGCCTCGCGCGGCATCGGCCATCTCGCGCATGAAGGCCTGCTCAAGCGCGTCGTCTGCGGCACGCTGGTCGACTCGCCGCCGGTCGAGAAGATGGCGGCCGCGAACAAGATCGAAGCCTATACGCTGCCGCAGGGCTGTCTCTCGCAGCTGACGCGCGAGATGGCGGCCGGCCGTCCAGGCCTCACGACGCATGTCGGCCTGCATACCTTCGTCGATCCGCGCCACGGCGGCGGCAAGCAGAGCGCGCGCGCCAATGAAGACCTGGTCGAACTGACGCAGATCAACGGCAAAGACTATCTCTTCTTCAAGCCGTTCCACGTCGATATCGCGCTCATCCGCGGGACGACCGCCGACGAAGACGGCAACATCACCATGGAGCATGAAGCCGTCTTCGGCGAGATGATCTCCATGGCGCAGGCGGCGCGCCGCGCCGGCGGCATCGTCATCGCGCAAGTCAAGCGCATGGCGCTGCGCGGCACACTGCCGCCGAAGCAAGTGAAGATCCCCGGCATGCTGGTCGACCTCATCGTGGTCGATCCAGATCAGACGCAGACCTTCTTCACGGTGCACGATCCGGCCTATGCCGGCGAGATGAAGGTGCCGCTTCTGCACATCGCCGCGCTGCCGTTCTCGGTGCGCAAGGTGGTGGCGCGGCGCGGATGCCTCGAGCTGTACGAGGGCGCGATCTGCAATCTCGGCTCCGGCGTCTCCACCGGCATCGCCGCGATCGCGGCGGAAGAGAATGCCGTCGATTCGGTCGTGCTGACCAACGAGCAGGGTCTCATCGGCGGCGCGCCGGCCACCGGCAACGAGCCGGGCGCCGCGCGCAACTATCAGGCCATGGTGGACCAGCCCTATCAGTTCGATTTCTACGACGGCGGCGGGCTCGATCTCGCCTTCCTCTCGTTCGCCGAGGTGGACGAGCAGTGCAACGTCAATGTCAGCCGCTTCGGCGACAAGATCGTCGGGCCCGGCGGCTTCATCAACATCAGCCAGAACGCCAAGACGATCATCTTCAGCGGCACCTTCACCGCCGGCGGGCTCGACATCTCCTGGCCGGACGGCAAGACGCATATCGCGCGCGAAGGCCGCGAAAAGAAGTTCGTGCGCAAGGTGCAGCAGGTGACTTACTCCGGTCCGCTTGCGGCCGAGAACAAGCAGCGCGCTTTCTATGTGACCGAGCGCGCCGTGTTCCGCCGCAACGAAGCGGGGCGGCTGGAGCTCATCGAGGTGGCGCCGGGCATCGACGTCGTGCGCGACATCCTCGCGCATATGGAATTCAAGCCGGACATCGCGCAGGATCTGCGCACGATGGATGCGCGAATCTTCCGCCCGGAGAAGATGGGACTTGGCGCGATCATTGCCGGAAACACGCGGCCGGTCCGCTCGCCGCGTCTTGAAGTCCTGGCAGGGGGATAGACGTCCATGGCCGTGGCGACGACACCGACCCCGAAGCTGAAGAAGCCGTCGCCGTCCGCGAAAGCCAAGGCGCGCCTGGAGCCGGTGCGCGATGCCGAGCGCACGCAGCAGGCGCTGCTCACCGCCGCCGAGGCCGAATTTGCCAGCAAGGGACT
>DASXOK010000002.1:0-2223 GCA_036494425.1 Pseudolabrys sp. | reverse complement strand
CGAGCTCGACGATTTCACCGCCAAGCCCGGCGCCAGCAACGCCTTCGGCCTCATCGGCTACACCGCCAACTTGCCGGGACCGGACAAGCGTCCGCTCTCGTCGATGACGCCGACCATCGTGCTCAAGGACGGCAAGCCGGTTCTCATCACCGGCTCGCCCGGCGGCAGCCGCATCATCACCGCGGTGCTGCAGATCATCACCAACGTGATCGACTTCCACATGCCGATCGACAAGGCGGTGAGTGCACCACGTCTGCATGAGCAATGGCAGCCGGATCAGGTGCTGGTCGAGCCTGGCTTCGATCCCGCCGTGCTCGCGGCGCTGAAGGCACGCGGCCACAATATTGTGCTCACGCAGCCGCATACCGAGGCGCAATCGATCGCCGTCACGCCGCAAGGCTATGTCGGCGCCGCCGATCCGCGCACGCGTGGCGCGCTTGCCGCTGGATACTGAGCGGGCGCACGGCGACGCCGCAAGCCTGCCCTGCGCGGCAAGCAATCCTCCGCCTTGCTCTCGTCCGCCTCGCCGTCTAGGCGCGAACGCGACCGCGCCTTGCCGCCCACGGAACCCCGCGGCCATCACAGAGTATTTCTCTCATGCTGACACGCCGCAACCTCAGCTTGCTTCCCGTCGCCACCGCCGCCCTGGCCGCAACCGCGCGCATGGCCGGTGCACAGACGCCTGCTCCCCCCGTCCCACGCGACTACACCGAGCCGCTCGGCATTGCGCTCGAAGACTGGCCCTACCCCGCGCCGATGAAATTCCTGCCGCTGACCATGGCGGGCCAGCCGGTGCGCATGGCCTACATGGACATCCCGCCCACGGGCACAGCGAACGGGCGCACGGCCGTGCTGCTGCACGGCAAAAACTTCGACAGCTCCTACTGGTTCGGCCCCATCAAATGGTTGACCCAGGCCGGCTTCCGCGTCGTGGTGCCGGATCAGGTCGGCTTCAACAAATCGTCCAAGCCCGATTTCGACTACGCCTTCGAACTGCTCGGCGCGAACACCATCGCGCTGCTGGATTTTTTGCAAATTCGTACGGTCGTGCTCGTCGGACACTCCACCGGCGGCATGCTCGCCACGCGCATGGGCGTGGCGTATGCGGATCGCATCGAGCGTCTGGTCCTCGAAGATCCGATCGGCCTCGTCGATTATCGCGAATTCATCCCACCGCAGACGACCGAGACGCTCCTCAAAGTCGAGCGCAACTACACGACGGAAACCTATCGCGCCTTCGTCGCGCATTACTTCCCGCGCCTGCCGCCGGTGCAATACGAACCGTTCGTCGAATGGCGCATGCGCATCACCCACAGTGGCGAGTTCGAGCGCTTCGCGCGCGCCAGCGCGCTGACTTACCAGATGATCTATCGCGAACCGGTGCGCGATCTCTATCGCACGCTGGGGATGCCCGTCCTGCTCTTCGCCGGCGAGAAGGACAAGAGCTTTCCGCTGATCCAGTACGCCCCGGCCAATAAGCGCGCGAGCCTGCCGATGATTCCGGAGGCCGCCAAATCCGCCGCGGCCGAGCTCCAGCACGGCCAGCTCGTGATCGTGCCCGGCGTCGGCCACGTCCCGCACCTGGAGGCGCCGGACGTCTTCCGCGAGGCCTTCATGAAATTCGTGGCGTGAGGGTGTCCGTCTTTAGTAAGACGCTGCCCGGGCGGCACAGGCGCATTGCGTAAACCGGATGGAGCGGATGTCACCTCGGATCATTGTCGCGAGCTTCGTTGGAACGGCCATCGAATTTTACGACTTCTATGTGTACGGCACGGCGGCGGCCCTCGTTCTAGGGCCGCTTTTCTTTCCGTCGAGCTCGCCGAGTGCGCAACTGCTCGCCTCCTTCGCGGCCTTCGCCATCGCCTTCATCGCCCGTCCGATCGGCTCGGCCATCTTCGGCCACTTCGGTGACCGCAGCGGCCGCAAGAAGACTCTGGTCGCCTCGCTGCTGATCATGGGCATCTGCACGACTTTTGTCGGTGTGCTGCCGAGCTATGCGCAGATCGGCGTCTGGGCGCCGGTGATCCTCTGCGTGCTGCGCTTCGGCCAAGGCATCGGCCTCGGTGGTGAATGGGGCGGCGCGGCGCTCTTGGCGATCGAGAACGCGCCCGACGGACGCCGCGCCTGGTTCGGCATGTTTCCGCAGCTCGGCGCGCCGATCGGCTTCATCGCCGCCAATGGCTTCTTCCTGCTGCTCGCGGCAGTGCTCGACAAGGATCAGTT
>DASXOK010000001.1:0-1857 GCA_036494425.1 Pseudolabrys sp. | reverse complement strand
GCCCCTGCACCACGTAGAGCAGCTCGTCCTCACGCGAGTGGGTGTGCAGCGGCGGCTCCTCGCCGGCCCGCAGCGTCCACAGGACAGCGCCATAGTCGCCTCCGGACTGGCTGCTCTCCACTTTCATCTCGACGCTCGAGCCTCCGCTCGAGGTCACCGTCTTGCCGCCGTGGGGCGCCGTAAGGACTGGCTTCTGGACTGACATTTGTAGCTCCTAATCGTGGACCCTCAATCGTCGCGCTTGCCTGACGGCCCAGGCCGGCCGAACCACCCGATGCTGTGTGCCACACACAGAGGCCTTAACCGCGTACTGCGAATTGGTTGTAGGATGCCGCCGCCGCCGGATAAAAGGAAATGCCGTGTGACTATCTATCCGATAACCATTTCTCATGGACCGCAATTCGGCCGCGGTCGCATCGCGGCGGCGTTGTGGCTCTTATAACCGACCGCCCGCGCGATCTGCTCAACTGGAAATGTTCTCGCGGCGAGCATGTCGGCTGTACGCTTCATTCGCATCTGCCGGAGCGCGACCATTGGCGAACATCCGATTGCGCGCACAAAGCGCGCCATGAATGCAGATCGGCTCAAGCCGACCTTCCGCGCCAAGGCCATGACAGAGTTCCGCTCAGCGTCGAGACTTGCTTCATCCCGCGCGTGTCGTTGCCGCCGGAGGACGGAAGGATCCACATCGCTCTTGGCCTTCGATCCCAAACAGTCCTTGTCCCTGGGCGGGGTGCGTCTGTCCGTCCTGAGTCAGCGCAGCGACCATCGAAACTCGCGCGGCGTCAGGCCGACCGCCTGACGGAAATGGCGCGCAAGATGGCTTTGGTCGGAGAATCCGACGGCAAGGGCAATTTCCGTCAATGAACAATCCGTGCGCGCCAGCATAGTCTGCGCGCGCTCGATGCGCTTGCGAATGAGATAGAAGTGCGGTGTCGCTCCGGTCGATCGCTTGAACTCGCGCGCAAAATGGTAGAGCGACAATCCCGCCACGCCGGCCAGCATCGTGAGATCGATGTTTTCGCTCATGTGCGATTCAACATATTCCGTCACGCGGCGTACAGCACCAGGCGGCAACCCTCCGCGGGCCTGTTGCGTTGGCGCCATCTCCCGTAACTTGCTGAGCAATTCAGTGCGAGGATGGGTGTGATAGGCCGCGCTGGCAGGATTTATATTGCCGCGGTGCGCACTGATCGGCGGGGTAACGATCGCCGGCAGTGTTTCATCGCTGCCCGCAAGCATCAATCGGGTCGCAGTATCGACATCGTGATGTTGCCGAAACGGCGCCAGATCCCGTTCAAACACGTTCCACAGATTGATGCCGGCCTGCAACCCTTGATCATGCAGCGCGAATGATTTACGGGCGGCCCGGTTGGCGCCGACGATGCGCTGGTCCGCATCGACGGCCAGCAAGATCGCCGAAGCACTCTCTTCAATCGGCAGGATGGCTGCGATGATCCATTGACGACGGAAGTGCTCGCGAAAGAAGCGTTCCTCGATCGCGTCGGCTGCGGCCATCGTCAGCATCCCCGTCAGACCATGCGCCCGTTCCGAGAGATTGGGATCGATTGCCGACACGTCGAGAACGGCGATCATCGTGCCGTCGATGCCGAACACAGGTGCGCCTGAGCAGCTCAGATCCTTGTTTCGTGATCGGAAGTGCTGACCGCGGTGGATCGTGACGCACCGCTCCTCGGCAATGCACGTGCCGATGCCGTTCGTTCCTTCGGTTGATTCCGACCAGACACCGCCGAGCCAGGTCCCCCAGTATCTGAATTGATCGGCCTGGGCATCGTCACCGCGGTGCTCGACCACCGAGCCGGTCATGTCGCAGAAGAGCAGGGCATAGCCGGACGA